>NZ_JACIHC010000013.1:0-233294 GCF_014198205.1 Bradyrhizobium sp. SBR1B | reverse complement strand
TCGCAACTCGCTACGACAAACTTGCCAGAAATTTCTTGGCCGCCGTCCACCTCGCCGCCATCGTCGCATATTGGATCAATTGAGTCTGAACCCTAGGGCTTCCGCACTCCAGAACTCGTGCTTGCCCGCGGCATCGTCGAGTCCAAGGCTTTGGAAATTCAAGCCTATGACAAGGTGTTCTTTCCCGGGCTTGAGGCGGAATGGAGCTGGGGGAGGCCGTTGGTCGGCACGATGACCTTGGAATCCGCCACTGACTTCGATGATTCCGTGGTTTCCTGGATCGGCGCCGGCCGTCGGCCAATTTTACTTCGGGTTCGGCAGCATGCCAGTCGACAGGCCGGCCGAGACCGTTGAGATGATCGCAAATGCGTGCCGGGAAGTCGGCGCGCGTGCGCTGATCTGTTCTGGCGTGCTGACCCTTGGAGGCACGGCCCCGACACGAGACCTCATGATCGTGCCCTCGGTCAATCACGCTAGGATGCTACCGCGCTGCCGCGCCATCGTTCACCACGGCGGCTCCGGCACTACTGCCTCCAGCGTGCGCTCCGGATTCCCAACTCTTATCCTCTGAATCGGCGCCGACCAACCGATATGGGGGCCACAGATCAAACCCCTGGGGGTAGGTACCTCACGTCGGTTCTCGGTAACGACGGTGGAGACCCTTCGAGATGACCTGCGAACCGTGCTGGAGCCAGGATGCCTCACTCAGGCGCGCGAGGTGAGCAATCAGATGACCCCGCCGAGCCGAAGCTTGACGGCCACCGTAGCGCTTCTCGAAGGCTGGCCGCCACGGGCGCGTGATGTTGGTCTCAGGCGCTGCGCTCGAAGCATGGGCTGCGAGCTGGTACGGAATGCGATCTTCGATGATCGCAGGACCTTATGAGGCTGCTCGAAATCAAAGGTTGCCCTCGCCAACATGGACTTGAGCGGCGTGCCGCCCCTGGGGCACTTCCCTCAATCCGCTAACTTTCGATCGAGATCAATTCGCGACGTGGCCGGCGTCCCAAAAACGCCCGTCGTAGATCACGAGGTGCCCTTCGATGCCGACGGCGGCAAGCGCTTCAAAGACGTCGACGATGCGGCCACCTCTCGGGGGCGCATCTCGACGTGCGACGGCGTCTTCTCGCGAGAGGATGGCTAAGTACGTCGAGGAGTCGGGCGATTTTCGGTGTCCATGCGCAAGCTCCACGTTTTGCGTGCTGCTCAGAGCTTGGACCGAAGTCCCGCGGAGGGCTGCTTGTCCCCGTCCAATCAGATAAGTGAGTTCGGACGGACGTTTCAAAACGCTCTGGAGCCCTCTCGTTCCACTTGGCGTCTACCATCTCACCAAGTACAAATCGCGCTAGAAGGGTCAAGCTACGTGACGTGTTTCGTATGGGTGACCAAAGCCGTTGTGATTCCGTGGCGCCCGCAACTCGCATTTGAACCTGCCGACCGCTCGCGTCACTACTAGTCAAGCCGTGGTGGGAGCCGACGCTCCCTCAGTCCTCAGCTTTGAACGGGCCAGGCCAGCAACAGGAGAAATTGCGATGGGACGCGCGCCGCAACCTCTGCCTCAATACACGCCGCCCGGTCCCGTGGAAAAGATGCCCCCCGGAACGACAGTGCGCGCCACTTGCCAAGGTTCGCAGCGCCGACGTCTTTCCCTACCAGGCCAATGAAGTTGCGACGTTCCGCACTGAGGTCGGCCACATCGGTGCGGACGTTAGTCTGGTCCCGCCGGTGGGTGCCTGCCAATATCTCATCATTTGGGATTTCGGCGTCGACTGGCGGCATCTCAAGACCATCGCCAAGCGCGATCCACTGCTGGCAGCGCAGCTCATGCGTTTCGAGACTGACAAGTCACTGCAGTTTCAGATTATCGGATACAGCGACAGCACCGGCAATGAACGGAACAACATTTTCCTGCGCACGGGCCGGGCGAGGAATGTCTTTCACTTGTTTGGCCCCAGCGCCCGCTCGCGCGTCTTCTCCGTTAAGCCAGCTCCACACTACGAGTACCTGCAAGACAACACGACAGTGATCAACAGGGCCGCCAATCGGGCGGTGGTCGTCGAAATCTTCGTTTGCGGCGGAACGATCTAGCCACCTTCCGACAACAAGCAGGGGGAGTACCGGGTTGAACGATTTGTGCGGCCGATCACACTTGCACGCAGGCTGGCAGAATCTCCGTTAGTTGAGCAAAGCATCTCTATCGTTGACTCGCTCTTCCGTTCACGAAAGCACCGGTTCCTCGACGGAGTGGAACCAACAAGTGTGTTCAAAAAAAGCGGCGTTACCGAACCCGACCGCCTTTCGCTGTGACCAATAACGAATTGCCAGGTGCGAAAGCCCAGCACTTACCGAGGTGCGAGGCCGTCGGCGTTCATGGTCTTAGTCTGAATGCCACTTGCGCGCTAGAAACTGAGGAGGGGAGATATGGCGCCGCTGCCCATCGATCTGATCAAGCCGTTCCTGCCGCCTGGAACGACGCCTCGTGCGCAGCGCGAGGACTCGCCTTCCGGCCGACCCAGATCAGACAGGGAGAGAGATCCCAAGGTCGTATACGAACGTGATCTCGGCGATTACGGCTGGAAGCTGCTTGATGGCGTGTACAAAGACTACGAGGCGCAGATCAAGGTGTGGAAGAACGCATTCAAGGATGTCACGGCCGCTTACGCGACCGCCGTAGCCATGCGCGCGAAGACATTCACAGAGGTTGAAGAGCAGTACAAGGCAGACGCGGCCCGTTTCGCTTTCATCTTTTCTCTTGTGACGAGCGGAGCGATGACATTCCTCGGTGCTTGGGTTCAATATAAGTTCGTTCCAAGCTTCACCGTCCGGAAATACAAGTGGGACTTGGCTTCCGTGATGCAGATGAATGAACCTCAGACCCTCGACCGATTTTCAAAGATGCAGGCCGCAATATTTGGCAACCTTGTCAAGGACGTTGGCAAAGAAATCGGCAAAAAATTTCCAGCCCCGGATCGCAGGGGCTCCTATCCCATGGATCAACCGTCTGTTGCGGCAAATATGGACGCAGACTTCAGCAGGCTCGTTGACGAATCAGCCGAGGTTGTTCTGTCCCAACTGAGGGACGTTCAAATGTGGATGAACCAAGGGACCGAGTTCGGCGCAGCCTGGTTGGCGCGCGAAAAGGGCAATGTCGAACAAGCGAGAACGGCGGTCCGCCAGCACATCGACACGATCCGAATGCGATGGGCCGCCGAGTGGGAATTCTTCGGCAAGACCCCGGTGAAGATTGCACGCCATTTTCTGGCCGACCATTACGAGAGGGCGCTCTGGGCCGACTACATCCATGAGGTCTTTGATCGCGCGATGGCGGCTATGAGCAAATCCCCGCGCTACAAACGACGCGTTGAGGAGCTGGCAAAGGCCGGTCTGAGCGATCTCGAGCAGCTAGAAAACCTGGAAGAGGATTGGCGGGAAGGATTCGGTCATCATAACTGGATCGAATCGCCGATCGTCAATCGGTTGAAAGAACTTAACGTTGTCTTCGCCGAAACAAACAAGGGTTCGCTCGACCAGGCAAACCGGATGATCGACGGGTCTCCAAGGCCCGAAGCGCGCGTGAAGGGTGCCGTAGATACCGGCAAGGAAATTGACGAGATTTATGGTTGGGCGGACATGTTTCTGATGGGCGTTCGCGACACGACCGCGCATCGGTTTTTTCCCGAGTCGAAGCCTCGACGTCTGGATCCATTACCGTCGTACAGATGATGCAACTATGCCACGTTACAAGCCCATGCTCGGTGTTGAGATCTTGCTGGCGCTTTCACTGGGATCGTCGGCGGGCCGCCTTTAATGCGGCAATCGCGGATCCTCGGCGTGAGAGTCTTGTAGGCGCCCGATCCGCTTTAGCGGGCGCCTTTCGGCTTCGAACCGAGCAAATTGTGCGTCCCACTGATGCTCACCGTTCCCGAGCACTCGAATCCGCCGAAAATTCCGCAGGAGCCGGTGACCGTGACGCGCAAGTCCTTGCGCCGGTAGATGTCGGCCGAAATGCCCAAGCGCGAAAAGTCATTCGCACTGTTCGGCAGGATGAGGTCGATATGTTCGGCTGCCCAACGCGGCAGATGTGGGTTGCTCTTCCAGAATAATTCGTTGCCGGCGTGGTGCGCGAAGTTCGGCCCGACCGTGAGGGCGCCGTCTGCGCCCTCGAATACGAAGCCAGTTTCGTCGATGTGGACGTTGACCCGATCGGGCGCCACTGCGAAATGCAGCGAGGTAATGTCTTGCGGTTGCGGGTCCTTACCGAATTGCGAGCTGTAGGCGTCGCTCCACTGTCCGCGGTCGCGTCCAAGCCCGAAGCCGTGCCGGCCGCGGAGGTCCCGCGTTGAGAGTGGCCTGTCGGACAGCTTCGGACGCCAGATCTCTCGAAAACCCTTGCCGATCGTCGCAGCCATCGACAGATCGAGGGCCCAATGCGATGATTTCTCCGGGCTGCGCCCCTCGGCGAAAGCGTCGAATCCGTCGGGTGTCTTGGCGATGCGTAGCTTCTTGATCAGGTCGTACCAGTTCGTTGGCAGGAAGGTGACGCCATCGAGTGTATTCGTTGCGGCCGCCACGCCGTACTGCTCGAGCTGATGCCTGATGTAGGGCTTTTCGTCATAAAGGCGGACATCCGGGTTGCGACCGGCGAAGTATTGCGTCAGATCGATCTGCGGGCGAAACATGGTCAGCCGCGCCGCGATCTTGCGGAAAGTGTCGGTCGTCGTCGGGTTGCTGGTCATCGCAGGGCCGCCCTCCGCGGGCAAGACTAATCTCAGATTGGTCTGCCCCAAGCGGGGCGGGTTCAAAATTTAGTTCGCTCAATTGTGCTGCCGGCAGCCTAAGTCACCTCCAGTGACCGAGTTCCCGTCACGCTGACGCATAGACTGTTTGAACCTCCCAACCGGCAGCGCCGACCACGTTACATGGGGTGGTCTCGACAGCGAGGACAATCCAATGTCACTGCGGAGCAAGGTGCTCGACGTGCTCAATGGCCCAGCGGTCGCACGCATTCGCTTCCGGTTTCCGATCCGCGGCAGTCACGTGACGATAGCACCGCAAACGTTCCATCATGTCGCTCGCGCCATCCGGTTGGGACAAGTCACCGTCCGGGTTCCGACCGATCTCGCGACCGGTGTTGCTGCGCAATATAACGACGTCGCGCGAACGCGAGCCGACGGTACTGCGGTTGCCGCGAATACTCTTGAGGCCGTATCTGCGACGGGGCGGATGGATGGGGCTTATATCGTCCATGAAGCCCTGCATGCGGCTTACGATCTCTTGCGCACCGGTCTCGACGCCAATGCGGAAGAGGCGTCCGCTTACGTCTGCACGGCCCTCTATTGCCGCATGACGGGCCTGCCCCGACCTCGCTGGGCCAACGGGCCGATCTATGCAAATGCCGCAGAGGTCGCCCGAACGCTGCTGTCGCAATATCAGAAGGGTGATCCTGGAATTCCGTGGGTCGGCGAAAGTGAATGGCGAGTGCTGCGCGCCGGCGTTGGCCTTAATGGTGTCTACACCAGCGGTCCGGCCGGCATTGTCACTGGATGGCTTCTTGGCCAGCAATACACTCACGACGGCTGATCGACCTAAGCTGTTTTTCCGTTAGAGAGCAGGAGCTCTCGCCTCCATGCCGTGACCTCTTTCTCGGGCAGGCCAACCCGCTGGACCCTCAGGCGCCCAGCAAACCCAGCTTGCCGACCATCGCAAGCGAACGCTGAACGCTTTCTCGTGTTGACAGCAGCAACGGCTCCGCGGGGTGTCCGGCGCTATCCCTCTGATCCATCCGGATGGTCTCGCCGAATCTTTTGGTCATTTCGGTCGTGATCTGGTCGATGGTCCGGGTACCGTCGAGCAATTGCACAAAGTCCCGGGTTCGGTCATCCTCGAGCTGCACCGTCTGATGGAGAAGGTTGGTGACCAGGGGACCTGTCTGCGCTTGCTTGCGGGCGAGAAGACTCGCCTGCGGACGGTCCGACGCGCCCTGCAAAAGGAACGGCCGCGACAGCAGGAAGGAGACCTCGCCGCTGCAAGCCAGGATGAACATCGCCTCAGTCAGCGCCCTTCTGTCATCATCTGCCATTCGGCCACCAAGCAGTGCCCGGGCGCCAGCGAGCAATTCGTCAAAGGACAGTGCGCGAGGCCAGGTGCGGCCGAGACACAGGTGCGCGGCCTTCAGGAGCGGATTGGTCACCTTAATCGTGCTACCGTCCTGATTCTCGAATTCCATCGCTGAATCGTCGGTCACGCAGGCGTCCAGATCAATCGGGCTCGTCGTGCTCAGCAAATGAAAGCGGGTGATGAATTCGAGGTCGATCTGCCGGGAGAGCGAGACGTCGTCGTGGCAGAGCAGGGTACGGCGAAAGCCGTTCCCGTCGATGAAATCCTGATACTGGTCGCGCGCCATGAACTCGCTGTCCGGGAAGCGTTGCAACGTCGCGCGCACCTCCTCGGAATAGCCTGCCAGGTTGCGTCGCGAGAAATCGGCGTCACTCAGATATTGCAAGCCACAGGAGCCTGCGCGCTCGACAACTTCGTGCAGCAGGAATGCCTCGGCGCCGTCGTCGAGATCGTCGTGAAACAACAGCTCGTCGGGAGACTTGAGGACGCGGTTGTACTGGTCGCGCATGACCGCACCGTGAACCGAGGTAACCTTCGAGCCCTCACTCAGGAACTTCAGGATTGCGCGGGCCTGTCCTACCTTCTCTTTCATGCTGGTGAGGCGGCGGGTGTGGTACCGCATCATGTCGCGGGCCATGTCCCGCATGTGCGAGAACGGGTGCGCATTGTAGCTGACATAGCAGACCCCTTGCGGCGCGAGGTTCTGCTTGAATATCATCATCATCTTCTCGCGCACTGCCGGCGGCACCCATGAAAACACGCCGTGGGTAATTATGTAGTCGAACTCTCCGAAATTTGCGTCGACATCCATGATGTCGCGGTGCAGGAGTTCGATGTTGCTCAAGCCCAAGGCTGCGATATTTCGCTGACCGCGCTCGATCGTTACGCCGCTCAGGTCGACACCGAGGAATTCGCTGGCCGGATATTGAAAGGCCATCGGCAACAGATTGCCGCCAACGCCGCAGCCGAGCTCCAGCACCCGGCAGCGTTCCACCCGAGCGGGTTGCATGCCATAAACCGCAGCGATGGTTGCGAGATGGTTCGGATGAGTGAGGCCGTAGACGTGGCCGGGGTAGAAGACCTCGTCATATGGTGTGCGACCGGTGCTCGCGGGGCGATGTTCGGTTTGAATGTTCATCGTCCTCAATTCCACAAATATACGAACTTGTCGTTTTCGATCGAGACTCGCGCTTGCTTGACCTCTTCCTTGGCGAGCGACTTGCTGAGGAATTGGCGCGACAGCTCCGGGAGCAAGGTGTTGGTGATGATGTTGTCGATCATGCGCCCGCCGGAATCCGGATCGTTGCAGCGTGCGACAATGTGCTCGACGACGACATCGTCGTAGCTGAAGGCCGCGTTATGATTGTCGCGGAGCCGCCGTCCGATCCGGTCGAGCTGCAATCGAGTGATCCCTGCGAGCATCTCGTCCGACAGCGGGAAGTATGGGATCGAGACGATGCGTCCGAGGAGTGCTGCGGGAAACACCTTCAACAATTCCGGTCTCAGCATCTTGGCGAGCTCTTCCGGCTCGTTGCGATACTTGGGGTCACGCGAGAGGCCCATGATCAGATCGGTGCCGACATTGGTCGTCAAAATGATCAAGGTGTTCTTGAAGTCGATCCGCCGGCCGTTGCCGTCCTCCATGGTCCCCTTGTCGAACACCTGGAAGAATATCTCATGAACGTCGGGATGGGCTTTTTCCACCTCGTCGAGCAGGATGACACTGTAGGGCTTGCGCCGCACCGCCTCAGTCAGGCGGCCGCCCTCGCCATAGCCGACATAGCCGGGAGGTGCGCCCTTCAAGGTCGAAACGGTGTGCGCTTCTTGAAACTCCGACATGTTGATCGTGATCATGTTCTGCTCGCCGCCGTAGAGGGTCTCGGCAAGCGCCAAGGCGGTTTCCGTCTTGCCCACCCCGGACGGTCCGGCCAGCATGAACACTCCGATTGGTTTCGACGGGTTGTCCAGTTTGGCTCGGCTGGTTTCGATTCGCTTGGCGATCATCGTCAGCCCATGGGACTGGCCGACCACACGGCGGTTGAGAATCTCCGGCAGCTTCAGGACAGTTTCGATCTCGTCCCGCATCATCCGGCCGACCGGGATGCCGGTCCAGTCGGATACGACGGACGCGACCGATTGCTGATCCACATGGGCATAGACCATCCGCTTTTCCGGATTGATGCCCTCTAGCGTCTCGAACTTACCGCGCAGCTCCGCGCGTCTGGAAGCTGGGTCCTCGCCTTCCTTGGCCTCCGACAGGATCTCGCGAATGCTGCGGATGTCCTTGACCAGCACCTGCTCGGCGGCCCAATCGGCCTCGTGGTGCGCCAGCTTGTCCTTCAGAGCTGCGATATCGTTGTCGATCGCGGCAATGCGCTCGCTCTTCGTGATACCGAGGTCAGCGTCGTTGACCAGCGCGGACCGTTCAGCCTCGCGAGCGGTAATCGAAACACGCGTGTCCTCGATCAGAGCCGGCGTCGCGCTCTGGCTGATGGCCACACGTGCCGATGCGGTGTCGAGTAGGCTGACTGCCTTGTCCGGGAGCTGTCTTGAAGGAATGTAGCGGTGCGAGAGGTTGACGGCTGCAACGATCGCGGCATCGGAGATGCGAACACCATGGTGCTTTTGCATCGGACCAAGAAGTCCGCGCAGCATGATGCAACAGGTCTCGACGTCGGGTTCATCGATCTGGATCGGCTGGAAGCGTCGTGTGAGAGCGGGGTCCTTCTCGATATACTGGCGATACTCCGCCCATGTGGTGGCGGCGATCGTACGGAGCGTGCCACGAGCGAGGGGAGGTTTCAGGAGGTTGGCCGCGTCTCCCGTGCCGGCCGCGCCTCCGGCTCCGATCAGCGTGTGGGCTTCGTCGATGAAGAGGATGATGGGAGTGGGTGAGTTTTGGACCTCATCGATCACCGAGCGCAGACGCTGTTCGAACTCGCCCTTCATCGAAGCGCCGGCCTGCATCAGGCCGATGTCGAGCGCGCAGAGAGTTACATTGCGTAGCGGTGGTGGTACATCGCCAGCGGCGATGCGCTGCGCGAAGCCCTCGACCACGGCGGTCTTGCCGACGCCGGCCTCGCCGGTGAGGATCGGGTTATTCTGCCGCCGGCGCATCAGCACGTCGATCAATTGGCGGATTTCGTCGTCCCGGCCGAGGATCGGATCCATCTGGCCTGATCTGGCCTTGGCGGTGAGATCCTGGGCAAACCGGGCGAGCGGCGTCGTTCCTTTGGGACCTGTTTGGTCCGCACCCTCCGTACCGGCGCCGACCAGTCCCGAGCCGTCCATCGGCCGCATGGTCTCCTCATCGGAGCCGGACCAGATCGCGCGGCGCTCGGCGGCCAGTGCATCGACGTTGACCTTCGCGAATTCCTGCGAGAGATTGTTCAGGGCACGACGGACATCGTTCGACTTCAGGCCTGCCACAAGCAGATGGCCGGTGCGGATCTGAGTTTCGCCGAAGAAGAGCGTCGCATAGTGCCAACTCCGATCGAGGAGATCGATGACCGAATTGGCGACACCTGGCATGTCGGTCTCGTTCTTGCGAAATCCATTGATGACTCCCGCAAGGTCCGACAACAAGCGCGGGCGGTCGAGCTTGTAGTGATCCAGGGACAGGCTCAGATCCGTGCGCTCCTGCTGCAGGATATGAAACAGCCAATGCGCGAGCTCCACATTGCGGTTACCGGCGCTCTTGGCATGGCGCAAAGCCTGTATGAAGGCATCATAGCCGGCCCGGTTCAGTTTCCCCGTTACAGCTTCCAGGCTGATGTCTGTCACGGCGGCCCTCCTGCTCAATTCCTCCGCGGTGCCCGGCACCATGCGGAAAATGCTTCAAATCCCTAGTGTTGTGGCGGTCGGTGCGGTGGATAGGTTCAAATCGCAGCCGCATCGACCGCGGCGCCGCGACGGGCCCTCAGGCGCTCACCGAGCTGAAAGCGGGCATCGCGGCGAAATTCTTCCGTCGAGCTCCAGTTCGGCGACACCCAGGTGGTCCAACCAAGCCGACCGCTCTGCCCAAGCCTGACCGGGACAACCTCTCCCGAGGGAATGGCGAGTTCCACCTCCCATTCGAGTTCATCGCCAATGTAGAAGAACGCGGCGTCTGCCAGTGGCTCCGACAGATTGGGTGTTTCGGTCGGCAGGAACTGCTCGTACTGAGTAAAGTTCTTGACGAAGACTCGAACCCTGATCTTGTCCTCAACGCTGAAGACGCGTGAGCCCAGAAGGGCGTCCCGGCCGAGCCTCGCATGCGTCCCGCCGAGACGGCTGCAGTGACTCGGATCGAAGGAGAGCCAAGTTCCGACAAATTCGTCGATCTCGACCTTGACGTCGAACAACCCCTGCAGAAATCGCGTCAGCCGTGACGCGCACTTGGCCCTGGGAGCGATCAGACCGGCGAAGCTGAGCTTCGCCATGTCCGGTACGGTGTCCCGATCGACGAAAACGTCGGAGCCGAGACCAGCAAAGGAGCCGACATAGGCGATGAAGCGATCCTCTGCCGGCCTGTCATGCTGCGCGATCGGTCGCGCGTCGGCCCAGGCGCGAAAGAAGAGTTGCAGGAAGCGTCCGTTGAGGAGGTCGAGGAAACGCGGGAATGCGTCGTCCCGCATGAGCCACCAACCAAGGCTTTCGTCGGTGGTCGCAAGCGGCAGTGCGCCCTGTGGTCCCAGGAGGCCGAGAAACTTGACGAGTATCCGGAGCCGGCCGGACTGGTCATCGACCGCCGCGAGGTTGGAGGCGGGGAACTCCAAATAGGGCACTTGGCCGAGGTCGACGTATTCTTCTCGCCGTGTGGCACTGTCACCGATCCGCGGCCGATCCGGATTGGCCCGCTCGAGCTGGCGCAACGTATTGAAGAAATCGAACCGCCAAGGCTCGGCCTTCATCTCTTCGATCAGCGTCACAGCGGCCTCCGTGTGCCCATGCGCGGCGGCCACCGCATGATCTCACCGCGTTCCGGCGTCGAGATCACCGTCTGCGTGAACGTATTGAAGCCCGAATAATCGGCGAAGAAACGCTCCAGCACAGCGCCGAGCAAAAACACCCCGCTGCCTTCAAATGCTTTCTCGTCGAGAATGACGGTGATCTCCAGACCACGTGCCGCGCCGCTGCCCGCGCGCTCACGCACTCGCCGTACCACCGGCCGGCTTTCAATGCTGCGCACGCCGCGGATCTTGCGTTCTGTGGCGTCGTCGAACTGGTCGGCGAACAAGGACAGCATTTCGCGCAGCGCTCCGGCATTCTTGCCGCCGCCGCGCTCGACGAGGCCAAGATAGTTCAGGCTCAGCATGTTGATGAGCCGCCAGCTGACAATCCCGCTATTGGCGATCTCGCTGCGGCTGCGCAACTGGGCAACCACCGGCTCGCGCGGTGGGGTGGGACCCGCGACGCATATGAGATCGAGGGAGGTATCATCCAGCAGGCGGAAATCGGCGCCGCCCTGGCCGACCGGCAAATGCTCGGTCAAATGGCGATTGGAACACAATGCCCGGACGCTGAGTTCGGCAACCGAGCCTTCGCCACTCAATTGACCGGGCTCGAGCAGTGACAGGAACATGTCCGTCCCCGTGTAGTCGGAGGATGCGCCGTACGTCTTCTCTTCCACGGTGCGGCGCCGAGGCAACCGGCGCACCGTGAAATAAAGCCCTTCGACCGATCCGCTGGTCCGGTCGACAGCCGCCGAATACAGCGGACGCACCGGCCGCTTGTCCTTTTCTGCCGAAAAGTGGGCGTAGACTTCGAGCACTTGGTGGGGCTCGTATTCCAGATAGCGGCTGCGATCCGGCACCACATGGTACTCGTGCGTATTCGACTTGACGACGATGCGATCGCTCGTCTTCTCGAACAGGTTTATCGCTGGCGCCGTATAGAGCCTGAAGATATCAGGACGCACCGCGGCGGCCAGACGGGAATTATGTTCATCGAAGGCAAAGACGATGTCGATCGATTTGCTGCGCAGCCGTGGCATCACGCTGCGCAGTCCCGTCAGGTTGATGCCGAGGAACTTACGCGGGAACATGAAATATTCGCGCAGCAGTTCCGAACCGCGAAACACCCGATTGTCGCTGGGAAAGAGCAGCTCGTTCTCGTCGAAGCCGATCTGCTGCACGCAGTCATCGGGGGCACGGGTCACCACCGGGTCGCCGAAGTTGTCGAGATGGCGGAAGTAGACGCCCCGGCAATTCGAGATCAACTGCTCGTAAAGCGCGATGGCATCGGATTCCGCGCCGGACAGATAGATCGGGAGTTCGCTGACGCGGCAGCCTGCAAACCAGGTTTCCGGCTTGGTCCGGTTCTCTGCGCCCGGCGGTTCCTCATCGAGCCGAGCCGCAGTGCGATGCGTCAGTGACAGTCTCAGTCCGGCGATGACGTCGCTGCCGACCGAAATCCCAAGCGCTTGCAGCGCGCCTGCAGTCGAGAAATACTCGGCGCCCGTGACGTCGAACGGCCAGAGCGCAATATCGCGGCAGAGTCGAAATCGGCAGGAAAGACTTCGCTCTCTTTCGCGATAGGTGGCGTCGAAATAGGCGCCGCGAGCGATCTTCTTGCCATCGCGCAGCGCCGGGTCGGCATAGGATGGTCGTGCCGTGACCAGCATGGCCGATGGGGTAGGGGCGAGGTAGTTTGGAACCAGCTGCTCGAGCAGGTTGGCCGTGAATTCCGGAAATTCATGCTTGAGTTTGAGCTGAACACGGGCGGCGAGAAACGCTGCGCCTTCGAGTAACCCGGTGATCATCGGATCCGACCGATCCCGAACCAGGCCGCCCAGGCGCTCCGCGATGCCAGGATATTCTTCGGCGAAATCGCCGGCCTGCTCGTAGAGCAGCGACAGTTCGCGGTTATAGAAATCCAGGAATTCGCGATTCATGCTACAGCCGGTTGATCTGAATGTCGCCGCTGTCGAGATCGACGTCGGCGACGAATTCCACGGGGACGTTGAGCGGCTCGGTCTTCAGGTCTGCGTGAACGATGAAGCGCAGCTTGAGTTGTTCGGGGCCGACCGAGCCGTCGCGGCGGACCCGGATCGACTTGCGATCAAGCCTCGGTTCATAAGTCGTCAGCGTTGCGCGCAGCGCGTCGGTGAGTTCATCGTCGGTGACCTCGTCGATCGATCTGTGGGCGATATCGGGGAAGCCGTAGTTCAGGATCGACGTTCGCACGCAATCCCGGCCGTTCAGGTCCAGGGTCGATTCTAGAGCGATGGTATTGAGGAGCGTTTCGAGGTCATGCGAGACCTCGCGCCGCAGCAGGGTTTCTGAGATCGGAAAGCGACCCGCGCTGCGCCGCCCGGCAATGACCCGTTCACCGAACTCATCGCGCAAATTGAGCTTCTTGCGCGCATCGCGCGCTTCATGGGCCGAGCGAAACGCCAGCATCAATGGAGGAGAGAGCCGATCCCTCTTTGGTGCAATGGTCATTTACGGTCCCCATGACGCCTGACTCAAACGGCGCCTGGCCCAAACGCAATTCGACAGGGCGCTAGCCGATCTCCGAGGTCGCTTCAGCAGGCGTCGACTTACGATGGGCCGGCCAGAAGCTACGGATCAAAATTGCAACGCTGGCGCCGGTTCGCGCTGTTCGCAACCGGCGCCAAGCAGAGGCCGAAAATCAGGCCCATTCCTTGTTGGCCGGCACGTCCCAGCCGAACGTCGGCGAAGTTCCGCCAGCGCCTTTCTCCGTTTGGGTCCTGTAGGTCATCTTGACCTTCGCGAAGTTCAGGCTGACGTTTTCGGTGAGACGGTCCTCGCCGTGCGATCCGCCCGTCGATACGCTGCTGACCATGACGTGTTTCATCTCGATCTTGAGATATTCCAGCGGATTTTCTCCGGCCTTGCGGACAGTGAGGATCGCGGTGTCGATGTGCTTGCCATTGGCGCAGACTTTGAAGAGTTCCGGCGTGGCTTTGTCGACGAAGTGCGTGAAGTGGAGATCCTGAATGCTGACCTTGCCGGCGCCGCCGCCCGAGCCGCTGTGGAATGTGCCGGTCTGACTCTCGCCGAACGACCAGCTCAAGATATCGATTTCGTCCTTGTGCTTGTCGTCCAGCGACTCGCCTTTAATCGGATCGAGTTTCAGGAAGATGTCGACAGCCATAGCATAGTCCTTTCAAAATTCTGCATGTTTACGGTTGCGATGCTGCGGCGTCATGAGCTGGGGCCCGGCAGGCGCGAAACCAGACTGAGGCCGACGTCCATCGCCTCCAGTTGAAAGTGTGGACGAAGAAAGAAGCGCGCGTTGTAGTATCCCGGGTTCTCCTCGTTTGCTATGACCTCTACCTTCGCAGCGGCCAGCGGCTTGCGCGCCTTCTGAGCTTCTGACGACAGGGCTGGGTTGGCATCAACGTACTCGTTGATCCAGGTCTGCAGCCAGACCGTCAGCTCATCCTTCTCCTTCATGGATCCGATCTTGTCGCGAACCATGCACTTCAGATAGTGCGCAAAGCGAGACACAGCGAACATATAGGGCAGTCGTGACGACAGGTTGTCGGACGCGGTTGCATCCACGCCCTTCTCGCCAAAATATTTCTTCGGCTTGTAGAGCGACTGGGCACCGATGAAGGCGGCTTTGTCGGTGTTCTTGCGATGGATCAGCGGGATGAGGCCCGCTTTTGCAAGTTCGTGCTCGCGGCGATCGCTGATGGCGATCTCGGTCGGGCACTTCAGGTCAACGCCCCCGTCATCGGTGGGGAACGTGTGCGTCGGCAGGTTGATAACTTCTCCGCCGGACTGCACGCCGCGGATGCGCGTGCACCAGCCGAACTCCTTAAAGGCGCGATTGATGTTGACGGCCATCGCATAAGCGGCGTTGATCCAGCCATATTTGTCGCCAGTGTGTCCGTCCGTCTCCTCCTCGAACGCGAACTCTTCCACGGGCTCCGATTTCGCCCCGTAGGGAAGGCGACCCAGGGCGCGCGGCATGCACAGACCGAGATAACGCGAGTCATCCTGATCGCGCAGCCCCTTCCAGGCGGCATATTCCGGCGTGTCGAACACCTTGCCGATGTCGCGTGGGTTGGACAGCTCGGTCCATGAATCCATTCCCATCAGTGTCGGCTCGGCGCCGCTGAAGAAGGGAGCGTGAGCGGCGCCTGCGATCTTGCTGAGATCGCGCAGCAACTGCACGTCAGTGGGCAGGTGGCTGAAATAGTAGTCGCCGATCAGGCAGCCGAACGGCTCGCCGCCCAGCTGGCCGAATTCGTACTCATAGATTTGCTTGAACAGCGGGCTTTGGTCCCAGCGTGCATCGGGGTAAAGCCGAAGGTTCCGATACAGCTCGTTCTTCGAGACGTTCATCACCCGGATCTTGAGGTTGGCGTCGGTCTCGGAATTGAAGACGAGGTAGTGGAGGCCGCGCCAGGCACTTTCGATCGCCTGGAACTCGGGCGCATGGAGGATCTCGTTCATCTGCGCGGTCAGCTTCTGGTCGATCCGCGAGATCATTTCCTCGATGGTGTCGATTACGTCGGACTTGATGACGCTCGTGTCTTTCAGTGCTTCCTGCACGAGCGTGGATACCGCATTTTCGACTTCGGTCGCTGCGCGTTCAGTGCGCGGCTTGAAGCTTTGCTTCAACAAAGCGGAAAATTCGTCGGCCTCGACGGTGCCGACCTGGGTGCTGGTACCTTTTTGAACAGCTTCTTTTGCCATGGTCCCCATCCTTCCCTTAGCTCTCAGTGCCAGGTTCGCTCGGTTGGCTCGCTCGGTCCCGTAGCGCGGCCATCAGTTGAGGATCGGTGAGAAGCTTCTTCAACTGGTCCTCGGCGGCTACCTTGCCATCCATGTAGCGCAGCAGGTTGGCAAGCTGTTCGCGCGCCTCGAGCAGCTTGGCAGTAGCCGGCACCTGACGGGCGACTGCCACTGGTGTGAAGTCGGACATCTTGTTGAAGCGCAGGTTGACGGCGAGCTTTTCGTCCGACCCGTCGGTGAGGCGATTGGCGACGCGTGCCGTCACACCGGGCTGGATTGCAGCCATGCGGTTGTCAAAATTGTCCATGTCGAACTCGAGGAATTTGCGTTCCTCGACCTTCGTCTTCTCGACGCCCGGGTTGTTGCCGGAGAGGTCCGAAAGGACGCCCATGACGAACGGCAGTTCTATCAGGCGCTCTGCGTCGTAGGGATCTTCGTATGTGATATGCACGCGCGGAGCGCGGTTTCGGCGAATGAATTTTTGACCGCTGTCTGTAGCCATGGTGTCCTCACTACGAAATCGCTTAAGACGCCGACACGGAATCGACTGGCGCTTTGAGTTGCGGTCGGCAAACAGCCTCGTGTCCAGTTAGTGCCCTCAAGCGAAAGCTCGGTTCAATGTGACCTGTCGATTGTTTTAAGCGTTCCTTCGGGTAAAACATCATTCAAAAGGCTGATAAAATCACGTTGCGCGAGCTCTCGCGCGCGATCGAGCAAAAGAGGTACGGGGCTGGATGGCTCGGCGCTTCGGAAGAACGACGCGACTTTTGCCATCAGGCTTAATGCCTGCGCTCGGTTTTCCGCTGAAAATACAACGTCTTGATCGTTGCTGGCGGTGCCCGCGGAGGGTGGGGCAGCAAGTTCCGCCATCCGTTCGATCGGCAAGTCGAAGACCTTGTCGCGCCCGATGTTGATCGCGGCGCTCTCCACGTGCGATGGCACGAGCATCCGCATGACCTCGATAAACGATTTGCCGATCATCTCCTGTGCCTGACGCACCAGGAGCAGCGCCGGGTTGGATGGTTCCATTCGGGCAAAGTAGTCGGTCACTGCTGCAAGCGCCGCGGAGGCTTGGGCGGAAGAAGCTAACTCCCCGGATGTGGCCGGCTGCGCCTCTGTCTCCACGGCTTCGGTGCTCTCCGCGCTTGCCGCAACCACCGCCGCCGGATCGCGCAACGCGACCAGACCTGCAAGCCAAGCGGCCATGCCGTTCGCCAGGCCGGACACTCTGTCCAGGCTGATGGAAGGACCCCCGTTCAACTTTTCGTGCCAAGCCTGCTTGATGCCCGAGATTTCGGCAGCGACTGCGGAGCATCGCGCGCTGGTTGCCTTGAGAGTATCGAGATCGGTCTCGCTGACGATGCGCTCGATGGTTGCAACATCGGTCCCGTCGGCGTCGCCAGCGCCCGCGGGAATTTCGCCCATTGCAATTTGATAGGCACGGTAGGTCAGGGTGCCGTATCTGCGGTTCTCGATGAGGGGAAGGAACTGCAGCGGGTTGATGACCGTCGGGAAGACGTCGAGCGATTCAACCGTAACGGCGCGAAGCGCGTAGTCGCCGTCTTCGCTTCTTGGATGCACTGCTTCCCACTGCTCGTTCAGCAGCAAGTTGGTTGCCTTCAGGTAGCAGAGGAAACCGTCGAGATCGCGATTGAGAATGGAAAATTTGGCCAGCAGCATGTTCAGGCGCAGATCGTGGGTACGCGCAAGAAGGGATTCCGCGGCGGCAAACTGTCGGGCAAAATCGACCGCCTTCGGATCGAAGCGTCCACGCTCTCCATTGGCGTTGACGACGTCAAAGAACGACATCGGGAGCAGAGATTCCGCACCTGCGAAGAAGTTGAGATACTCGACGTCCCCTATGGCGTCGAGATCCGGCCCGCAGGGATCGTCAGCGGAAATGGGCTGCGTCAGTAAAGCGACATCAAGCATACGAACCCATCCAACCACCCGATCGCGTCCCGCTGCCTGCCAATGACGACTTGCGGATCATGCAGCGGATTATGATCCGATCGTCTCTTGTAAGTGAGACACCTTCTGATCCCGGTTCATTCCCGAGATCATGCCATTTTTGCGTGAACCGGCAAGCTCTTGTAGTCGACTACTTGATAGCGGGGGTGGCTCTTTGGGCCATTCGGGTGGACGCGTGAAGGCTTGCGCCGGGGCGGGCTTGCCAACGCAGCAAGTGGCGCGCAGGATTCAGTGGCTACCATATAGCGTTTGATCAGCTCTCCGCGGCGGGTCATTCGATCGGAGGAGGGAGTTTAGGCGCCACATGGGCCAGCTTAGTCAGGATACCCGTCTCTGCGAACTCAAGACGCCTCTCGGCAAGGACGTTCTGGTTTTTGCCGGATTCGAGGGCTCGGAAGGTCTCAGCGAATTGTTCGAATATCGTATCGAGTGTCTCAGCGAAGATGCCGATCTCGACTTCGATCGCGCGATCGGTCAGCAGTGCACGTTGACGATAAAGCTGCATGAAAAGGAGCGCGAGTTCAGTGGCATTCTGACGGAGGCTCAGTGGCTCGGGGTGAAGAACGACTATTTCAGCTACCGGATCGTGCTGAGACCCTGGTTATGGCTGTTGTCGCGCACCACCGATTGCCGGATCTTTCAGGACAAGAAGGCGCCTGACATCATCAAGGAGGTCTTCAATGAACGCGGCTTCACCGATTATGAATCCAAGCTGACCGAAGAGGGCTCCTGTCCGAAGCTCGAATACTGCGTTCAATATCGCGAAACTGACCTGAACTTCGTCTGCCGCCTGATGGAGCAGCATGGCATCTACTACTTCTTCAAGCATGAGGGGGGTAAGCACACGCTCGTGCTGGCGGACTCCAAATCCTCGCACAGCCCGATCAGCGGCCTCGCCACGATCCCCTACATCCCGCTGACTGGAGCCGATCGTCGCGGCGAGCAGCATATCTGCGAGTGGGTTTCGGAGCGCCGGTTTCGTACCGGCAAGATCGAGCTCAACGACTACAATTATCAGAAGCCCAACGCGAAGATGATCAGCGACGCCAAAGGCACCGAACATTACACCCGATCGGAGATGGAATTTTACGACTTTCCTGGTAAGTTCAAGGAGAAATCGGACGGTGAGCGCTACGCGAAGATTCAGCTGCAGGCCGAGCAGGCGATGGATCGTCGGCGGCGTGGCAACGGCGACGCCGTTAACCTGTTCCCGGGAGGGTTGACCAAGCTCGAAAAGCACTCAAAGGATTCGCAAAACATCGAGTATCTCGTGGTGCGCTCCACGCATTCGTTCTCGATCGAATCCTATCGCACCGGCGGTCCGAGCGACGCCGGGCAGCACGTCTATTTCGGCAGCTACGAGTTTCTGCCGAGCGATCGGCCGTTTCGAGCGCTGATGATGACGCCCAAACCAAGGATCAACGGCATCCAGACCGCCAAAGTGGTGACCAAGGACGACAATTCGAGCGAGGAAATCGACGTCGAGTCGCTCGGCGAAATCTATGTCCGCTTTTTCTGGGATCGCAAGAAGAAGCGGTCGTGCCGATTGCGCGTGGCCCAGGTCTGGTCCGGCAAGCGCTGGGGCGGTCAGATCATTCCGCGTGTCGGACAGGAGGTCGTTGTCGAGTTCCTGGAAGGGGATCCCGACCGACCCTTGGTGATTGGCACCGTGTACAATGACGAATACAAGTTGCCTTACGACCTGCCGTCGAAAAAAACGATTGGCGGCTTGAAATCGGACTCCACCAAAGGAGGCGGCGGCTTCAACGAGTGGAGTTTCGAGGACAAGAAAGGATCCGAGAAGATCACGGTGCATGCCGAGAAGGACCACGATGTGACGGTCCGCGACACCGAGACAAGGACCATCGGCGAAGCGGCATTTGGCGGCGACACCCGCAAGACGACGCTCAAGAATGGCAATGACAAACTCGATATCGAATTGGGCGGTCAGCACGTCACGCTGGCCATGGATCAATCCGTCAATGCAGGCCTCAGCATCACGCTGACGGCCAATGCGACCATAACCCTGCAGGTGGGTCCCAGCCAAATTATCCTGACCCCGGGCGGCATCATCATTAACGCGCCGACGATCGCGATGACGGCGCAGGCAGCCATGGCGCTATCAGCCGGCGGTCCGTTGGTCGCCCACGGCACTCCAACCCTTGTCGGCTGATGGTTATGGGTCAGGCTCGGTTCGGTACGGTTCAGGATCTGCTTCAAGCCTATCCCATGGCGCGCTATGATATTGGCAAGGCCGAGGCCGACAAGCCATCGCTGGATTTCCTTCAGGAGGCCGCCGACGCGGGAAACTGGCACCAGGCCGTATCCTTCTGCGCCTACCTGCTCCCCCGTCGTGTGGCCGTCGCGTGGGGGTGCCGCTCGCTGCGACGGATGTTCGACCATTTCGACGCCGACGACAGCAGGTCGCTGAATTTCGCCGAGACCTGGGTCCACCAATCGGATGAGCAATCCCGGAATAAGGCCCTGGCCGTCGGCAATGCCAACGACCCCGAGCAGCCTGCAACATGGCTCGCGCTGGCGGCCGGCTGGTCTGGGGGAAGCGTGGTTCCCGCGGAATTTGCACCGGTTGAAGCCAAGCCCGATCAAGCCGCGCGGGCTGTGCGGGCTGCCGTGCTCATCGGCCTTTGCCGGCTTTCCCGTGACTCCCGGGACCGAATAATGACGACGTGCCTGAAGGATGGTATTCAATTGGCACGCGGCGAACCGCGCCCTCCACGCTAGCGAGACGACGTGATGGTGCTTCGCTTCAATATCGAGAATGAACCGAATCTTCCGGATGGCGGACCTGTATCATTTACGGTCTCCGGCAGGCGTTCGGTCGATATTGGCCGGGACCGTCACCTCGACTGGACGCTGCCGGATCCGGCGCGGACGATTTCCGGCAAGCATTGCGAGGTGCACTTTCGCGACGGCGGCTATTGGCTGCACGACGTCTCGACGAACGGCACTTTTCTCAACGGCGCCGACCAGCGCATGCGAGGGCCGCACCGCCTGCGCGACGGAGACCGGCTCACGATCGGCCATTACATCATCGCCGTTTCGCTCGAGGATGACGCCGGCGGGCGCGCACCAAACCATGAGGCGCAACACCAAGGATCTCTCGCCCAGCAACACGCCGACTACGGTGAGCTCTGGACCGCAGGTCGGGACGTACCTCCGCCGATCGACCCGCAGCAATTGAAGAAGCCGCGCGAGGCTGCGCGGCCCGTGAATCCGGAGTTTCTCGATTGGGCGGCCAGCGTCCCGGCACCGGGTGTGGATCCCGTCCGACGTTCGTCACCGATGCCTTCCTATCAGCCCTCTACGCAGGATGACATGAGCTGGGCGGCCGGTCCGGTTGCCGCCCCGAGACCGCAGGTCGAGCGACCGCCGGCGGTGCCGACCCCGCGCCGGCCGTCCGTGTGGACGGATGACGAACCCGCCGTTGCCCAGCCGGCGCAATCGCGGCAGCATGCGGAGGCGTCCCACCCGCCGCAGGCGCCAGAGGATGAACCCGTCAGGGCCATGGCAGCCGGCGGCGTGGAGTTCACGCGGATGGTGGCGCGCGCTGCCGGATTGCCCGACAATTTCTTTGCTCACCAGAGCGATGCTGAACTCGCCGAACAGCTTGGCATCATCTTGCGCATGACTGTGGACAATCTGATGGCGCTGCTGCAGGCGCGAACCCAGGCCAAGCAGCTGACACGCAGCACCAGTCAGACCACGATTCAAGCCATCGAGAACAATCCGTTGAAGTTCTCGCCGAGCTCGGAAGAGGCCTTGCGCATTCTGTTCGGACCGCAGACGCGAAGTTACCTCGATGCGCAACGCGCTTTGGCGCAGGCCTTCGGCGACCTCAAATCACATCAATTGAGGACGTATATGGCGATGCAACACGCTGTCCATGAGCTGATCGCCGATATCGACCCCACGCTGATGGCGCGCGAACTGGAGCTTCAGCGCGGCGCAAACTCCTGGTTCGGAACGAACAAGAGCAAGCTCTGGGACGAATTCCTGGCGCGTTGGAAGGCGCGTCTCGGCCGTGACGGCGGCGCGCCGATCGAGATCTTTATGTTGCATTTCGCCGACTATTACGACCGTGCGAATAAAGCTGATTCAAAGTGACCGACTGGCGGCCGTGCGGTCGCTGCAATTTGTTGAGTGGATGCAGGAATGTCTTGGTACAGCAAGGTTTTTTGGTCGGAAGGTCTGTTTCTGCGACCGCATCATTTGCAGCAGAACGACCGCTACATTGAGCATTTGCTGGAAAAGCGCGTTCGCTATACCACGCCGTACCCTTGGGGCTTCGCCCAGCTGGAGATCGACAAGGATCTTACCGAACAGAGCAAGTTCGCGGTGCGCAATGCGTCCGGCGTCATGCCGGACGGCACGCCGTTCGATATTCCCGCGGATAGCCCGATGCCGGAAGCGATCGAGGTGCCGGAAACGGCTGCGGGCCAGATCGTCTGGCTGATGATGCCGGTGGCGGCGCCAAATACCCGCGAGGTCGACGAGGACCGGACCGATAGCGCCAGTCGCTATGTTCGTACGTCGGAGACCTTCATCGACTCGACCTCGGCGCTGCGCATCGAGGAGGAGATCGACATCGCCTATCCACGGCTGTCGTTCGAGCTGCGCAAGACCAGCAAGCCGGGATATATGGGCCTCGGCATCGCGCGCATTCTGGAGGTGCGCGACAAGAACATCCTGTTCGATGACAAATTCGTGCCGCCGATGCTGGTCTGCGCCGCGCACCCGATCATCGAGGGTTGGCTCAACCGGGTCATCGGCTGGGTCGAGACCAAGCTCGACGAGCTTGCGCGTTACGCGGTCGATCCGTCGTCTGGAGGCGGCTTGCAAAGCGTCGACTATCTGGTGTTGCAGGTGCTGAACCGCACCATTCCCGTCCTGACCCATTTCCAGCGTTCCGGCAGCGTGCATCCTGAGCGGCTGTACGAGGAACTGCTGAGGTTCGCGGGTGAACTTGCGACATTTGCGACGGCCGAGCGCCGCGCGCGCAACTATCCGACGTACGATCACGACGATCTCGAAAACGTGTTCACGCCCCTGGTGAGCGACATCCAGGATTTCCTGAGCGCGCGGCTCGGCCGGCGGGCGATCCGTCTGGAGATCATCGAACGCGCTCAGAACGCCTTCGTATCGCCGATCCGGGATCGGGCGCTGTTCCGAACCGCGACCCTGGTGCTGGAGGTTGCCGCGCGGCGACCGCTCGTGGAGATCCAGAACGATTTCCCGCACCTGTTCAAGGTCGGGCCGAACACGAAGATGAACGAGATCGTGCACGCAAACCTGCCGGGTCTGACCCTGGTGCATTTGCCGACGCCGCCACCGCACATCCGTGCCATCACCGATCACGTCTATTTCTATCTCGACCGCAAGTCGCCGCTATGGCCTGAGTTCAGCACGGCGGCCTCGATCGGGATGCACTTTTCCGGCGACTGGCCGGAGCTCGAGCTGTACCTTTGGGCCATCCTGGAAGACAGGCCATGAGCGACAGGGACAAGCCGGTCAATCCTTTCGGTCGGGGCGAACGGACGATCATTCGTCCCAACCCGGGCGGGAAGTTGCCGTCGGCCCCGACCCCTCAGCCTCCGGCGGGCGAGTTGCCTGCGGCACGTCCGGCTTATTCGCCTTCGCCCGTGCCGTCGCGCGACACGCCAGCACCGCCGTCGTTTTCTCCCGTCCCGCAGGGCTCGAATTACGCCGCCCCGCCGGTCAGCCATCCGACCGAGGAATGGATCTCGACGCCGGCGCAAAACCAGACGCCGCAGCCTCTATTGCCGCCGGGACCGCCGCTGCGCGTTGACGATCTGGTCGCGCCAAATGCCAATCCGGTGATGCGCGCTGCGGGCCCGTTGCTCCAACTGCTTGGCCGCCTGCGGGTGGCGCTCATGCGTGCGTCATTCGCCAGCCTGATGGAGCAGGTCGCAGATGCCATCAAGTTCTTCGAAAAGGACATCCGTTCAGCGGGCATTTCCGAGTATCAGGCCAATACCGCGAAATACATCCTGTGTGCGACGGCCGACGATATCGTGCAGCACATCCCGACCGAGGAGCGGCACGTCTGGACACAGTATTCGATGCTGAGCCGATTCTTCGGCGAGCGGGTCGGTGGAGTCCGCTTCTTCGAGATTCTCGACCATTTGAAAGTTGATCCGTTGATCAACTATCCGGTGCTCGAACTTCAGCACGCCTGCCTGGCGCTCGGCTTCCAGGGCATTCACCGTACATCGGCTGGCGGGCTTGCGAACCTGCAGCTGGTCCAGCGTAACCTTTACGAATTGCTGCGCCGGGTCCGGCCCAAAACGATGAGTGACCTGTCGCCCAATTGGCGCGGGCAGGCGCTGGCGAGCCGCCGGCAGCGTTTGCGTGTTCCGGTCTGGCTGGTCGCGGCTGTAGTTGCGGCGCTGCTGACCGGGTCCTATTTCGTGCTACGGACGCTTTTGGCCGGCCGGGCGGAGAATGCTGCCGAGGTCGCGCTCGCGCTCCATCCGGACGGTCCAATCGAACTCAAGCGCCGGGTCATTGCACCACCGCCACCGCCACCGCCACCACCTCCGCCGCCGCCAGACCGCATCACCCAGTTGCAGCGCATCCGAAACGCCTTGGCGAAGGAGAACACCGCCTGCGCCATGACGGCGGACCAGACTGCGAGCTTCATCGTGATCAGGGTTTGCGACCTCGCGTTGTTCGCCTCGGGTCAGGCGACCATCCTCGACGGCTTCAAGCCGGTCGCGCTTCGCGTCGCAGCAACGCTCGACAAGGAGCCGGGACGCATCCGGGTCGTCGGCCATACCGACAGTTCACCGATCCGCACGGTGCGCTTCCCGTCGAACTTCGAGTTATCGGTCGAGCGAGCCAAGGCGGTGGCCGCCGCACTCAAACCCGGCATGACCGATGGTTCACGCGTCGACATCGAGGGTAAGGGAGCCGATGCGCCGATCGCCAGCAATACGACACCTGAAGGGCGCGCCAAGAACCGGCGGGTCGAGATCTTTATCGAGCGCAGTGAATAGGCAGACACCGCGGGCTCTCGCGGTTTGCGACAGGTACGGTTAGATGCTTGCCAAGGACATTATCCGCATCATTCTCTATGGGGTCGGGCTCAGCTCGCTCGGAGCGGTGATCTACTTCGCCGGTCCCTTCATCGCATTCGGTGACTGGCGGCCGCTCGAGAACCATATTGTCCGGCAGATCGCTATTCTGCTGCTGACCACGGCCGTGGCAGCTGCTGTCGGTCTCAATCTGTTCAAGCGGCGCAAGAATGCCAAGGAGATTGCCGACGGTATCGCAGGTGCGGATCAGCCGGTCAGCGACGAGCCGGTGCTCAAGGAGCGCATGAAGGATGCGCTCGCGACGCTGAGGACCGCCAGTGGCAACAAGTCGGGCTATCTCTACGATATACCCTGGTACGTCATCATCGGCCCGCCCGGCGCCGGCAAGACCACGGCGCTGGTCAATTCTGGCCTCAAATTTCCACTCGCGCGCGGCGCGACGCCGGCGGCGATCGCCGGGGTGGGTGGTACCCGCTATTGCGATTGGTGGTTTACCGACGAAGCGGTGCTGATCGATACGGCCGGCCGCTACACCACCCAGGACTCCAACAGCAAGGCCGACAAGGACAGTTGGCTGGCGTTCCTTGATATTCTGAAGAAGAGCCGGTCGCGCCAGCCGATCAACGGCGTTCTCGTCGCCATCAGTATCGAAGACATCCTGACGCTACCGAAGCAGGAGCTCGCACTCCACGCTGACGCCATCCGGATGCGCCTACTCGAGCTGCACCAAAGGCTGAAGGTCAGCTTCCCGGTCTACGCGCTCTTTACCAAGGCCGATCTCGTTTCCGGGTTCACCGAATATTTCGCATATCTCGGCGAGACTGGTCGCCGTCAAGTCTGGGGTGCCACGTTCCAGACCGCAGACAAGAACCAAAATCTGGTGGGGCAGGTCCCGGTCGAGTTCGATCGTCTGCTGGAGCGCCTGAGCGAGGAAACGCTCGATCGTCTGCAGGACGAGCCGACGCCGCAGCATCGTGTGCAATTGTTCGGTTTCCCGGCGCAGATGGCGCGGCTCAAACCCCAGATTCACGACTTCCTCAACCAGATCTTCGAGCCGACGCGCTATCATGTCAATGCGAACCTGCGCGGGTTCTACTTCACGTCGGGCACACAGCAAGGCACGCCGATCGATCAATTGATCGGATCGTTGGCGCGTACGTTCGGCGCGGAGGAGGTTGGTTCCGGGTCCTATTCGGGCACAGGCAAGAGCTACTTCCTGGCAGATCTGATTTCCAAGGTCATCATCGGCGAGGCCGATTGGGTCTCGACCGACCGTGCCGCGGTACGCCGTGCACTGATCCTGAAGACCGCGGCGCTGTCGTTGATCGGACTGGTCTCGATAGGGCTGATCGCAGCCTGGCTGACGAGCTACAAGCGCAATTCCGATTTGATCGCGCAGAGCCTGCAGGCGGACGGGGAATATGCGACAGCCGGAGCGCCACTTATCAAGGAGACGCTGATCGCCGATCGCGATCTCGACAAGGTGCTGCCGCTGCTCTACCGGCTGCGCAATGCACCGGCGGGCTATGCATCGCGCAACGAGTCGGTGCCTCTGTCGGCCCGCTATGGCCTCAGTCAGCGCGCCCGGCTGCAATCGCCTGCGAATGCAGCCTATCATACGGCGCTCGAGCGCATGTTCCGGCCGCGCCTTCTGTATCGCCTGGAAGAGCAGCTCAACGCGCGCATCAACGAGCCGGCCTTCGTTTACGAGGCGCTGAAGGTCTACCTGATGCTTGGTGGTCTGCAGGCGCCGGATCGTGAGCTGATCCGCTCCTGGATGCATCGTGACTGGGCGGACAACCTCTATCCCGGCGCGACCAACGCGGAAGGGCGACGTCTGCTCGACGACAATCTCGCTGCGATGTTCGACCTCGAGACCGAGCAGCCGCCGCTGGTCGAACTTGACGGCCGGCTGATCAAACAGGCCCAGAGCTCCCTTGCGCGCCTCAGTGTGTCGCAACGCGCCTACGAGTTCTTGAAGTCGGAGGCGCGTGCGTCGACGGCCGGCGATTGGATCGCCAGCCGACGCGGTGGTCCGGACATGGCCGTCGTGTTCGAATCCACGACGGGGCAACCGCTCGAGACCCTGCGTGTGCCCGAGTTCTTCACCTATAACGGCTTCCATCAGAAATTCGTGGCGCGGCTGCCCGGACTGTCGGAGCGGATGAAGCGGGAACGCTGGGTTTTGGGCGAGGCCGGTCAGCAGTCGGCCGTCGACCAGCAATACGATAATTTGGCGGGCGATCTGCTCAGCATCTATTCCAACGATTTCGTGACGACTTGGCGAACGGCGCTCGGAAGCTTGCGTCTGAAGAAGCTGCTCGCTGACAAACCCAAATACGAGGTGCTGCGGGCGCTTTCTGCGCCGACCTCACCGATGCGGCAGATCCTGGAATCGGTTCGCGACGAAACAACGCTGACAAAGGAACGCCCGAAGACGGCGGGGAATTCCGTGGCACCTGCGGCGGCCGCCGTTCCGCCGGCCCCCGCACTCTTCACCAACGCCCAGGACGGTCCCCTTGGCGCGACAATCGAGGCCCAGTTCAGACCTTACCACGCCGTGCTCGAAGGCGAGAGTACCCGCCGCCCGATCGACTCGACCATTGCGAACCTGAACGACATCGCGCAGAGCCTCACGCTGATCATCGAGAATCCGCAACTGACCGCGCAGGCGGCTGCCGCGCTTCAGACCCAGGTCGCAGCCCTTCGCAACAATGCGTCGCGGATGCCTCCGCCGTTCTCCGACATGCTGCGAGCGGCGGCTGCTGAGTTCGAAGGGAGCATCGCAGCCTCGACCGCGGGACAGATTCTGCAGACGCTGCGCGATCAGGTCACGCCTGCTTGCCAACAAGCAGTGACCAACCGCTATCCGTTCGTCCGGGGCAGCACCCAGGAAGTTCCGCTCGCGGACTTTGCCAAGGTATTCAGCCCGAACGGGATCATGGATAGGTTCTTCGCCCAATATCTCGCCCCTTACGCCGACACGTCCCGGCCGGAGTGGGTCTGGCGGAAGGAAAGTCCTGTCGGACGGTCGTTTTCTCCGGATACGCTCAAGCAATTCCAGAACGCTGCCCATATCCGGGATGCCTTCTTCCAGACGGGCGGGGCCGTGCCGGCGGTATCGTTCGCAATCCGGCCGCCCGGTTCAGCCGGACCGGGTGTGACCGTTAAGACCGAGATCGGCGGTACCACGATTACGAGCCCGACCAGTCCCGGACCAGCGACGACATCGTTTTTCGGCGGTCCGCAGCCTGCGCCTGCGCCTCAACCGCAGAACAACGCGCCGACGACGGTCTTATGGCCCGGGCCGTCGCCGCGAACGGCGATTTCCGTGAGCAACGACACGGGTCCGCCTTCCGTTCTCGAGCGAACCGGTCAATGGTCGTTGTTCCGGATGCTGGAAGCAGGTTCATTGGTGGCGAAGGCGGAAACTGCCAGCGCCACTTTCATCGTCGCCGGACGCGAGCTCAACTATCAGATCTCAACCGGATCGTTGCGCAATCCTCTGAACATGTCAGTGCTCCGCGAGTTTCGCTGCCCGACGGGAATATGACCATGCGTTGCGGTTTATTCGGCAAGATCGGCGCAAAACGCGACTTTATCGCAATCGCGACCCCGCGCAGCTTCCTTGAAGCCTGGGAGCCCTGGCTGCAGGCTGCGCTGTCCGCAAGTCGCCACCGACTGGGCGCAGATTGGCGGCAGGCTTTCGTGACCGCACCGGTTTGGCGATTTTGGCTCGGCGCCACGATCTGCGGCAGCTCGGTCACAGGGGCGATCATGCCATCGCTCGACGGGGTCGGGCGGTACTATCCATTGACGCTGCATGCAGTCGCGCGCGAAGGCGAGGTGTTGCCTTCACCGAACATCGATCCGCAGGATGAATGGTTCGGGCAAGCGGAGGCGTTTCTGCTTTCGACCTTGGATCAGGCCGCAACCTTTGAGCAGATATCCGATGCACTGGATCGTCTTGAGGCGCCGCGATTGCAAGAGGCTGCGGCCTGCAACCCATCGATCACGTTGCTTGGTACCGGCGCAGTAGCAAGTGGTCCGGCGGCCGATGCATTCCCGGGAATGTTTGCAGCGCTTTGCGCGGCCGCCCCGGAAGTCTACGCCGCGGCCAGCTTCTGGTGGACGGCCGGAGGCGAGGGATTTCCGTCAATGGCGCTAAGCTACCGCGGATTGCCGGATCCGTTTCACTTCGCGATGCTGTTGACCGGCGATCTTGCCTCGGCGGGACGGGATGACGCGCGATGACACACGTCCCAACCTCATTCGATGTCGGCAGCGTCACTCACGCCGGACGGGTGCGAGAGCGTAACGAAGATTCATTTCTGGTACGTACGGACGTCGGCCTCTGGGCTGTGGCCGACGGGATGGGTGGTCACGAGGCCGGCGATCTCGCCAGCCGCGTTGTGGTTCAGTCGCTTGACGCGATCGGATCGCTGGAGTCCGCTGCCGATCTGCTGGCGGAATGCGAGGTGCGGCTGTTCAGCGCAAACCAGCAGATCCTGGCGCTCAGCCAGGAGCGACAGGGGGCCACCGTCGGGACCACGGCGGCGGTTCTGCTCGTTCGCGACGGCTATTATGCCTGTGTATGGGCGGGCGACAGCCGGGTCTATCTGATCAGTCGCGGGATCATCAACCAGGTGTCGCACGATCATAGCGAACTTGAGGAACTCATCGCCGAGGGCGCGCTGTCGCGCGAAGACGTGAAGGATTGGCCGAACAACGCCATTACGCGCGCGGTCGGCGTCGCCGACGATCCGGAGTTCGAGGTGGTGACCGGCCCGGCCGCGCCGGAAGACATCTTCGTGATCTGCAGCGACGGCTTGACGAAGCACGTGCAGGACGAGGAGATCCTGCAGCATGCGGCGACGCGGCGCGCACAGGCTGCTTGCGATGACATGCTCGCGCTGGCTCTTGATCGCGGCGGCCTCGACAACGTGACGATCGTCATCGTGCGCCTGCTGGCGCCACAATCACGCGAGCCAACAAGATCGCCGCTCGATTGGAAGCCACAATCATGACCCCAAACGATCCGTTCCGATCGTCCTACAGGGGCGTGCCGACCGGCACCCGCCTCAACGGCATCTACGAGATCGAAGCGGTGATCGGCGCCGGCGGCATGGGTGAAGTCTATAAATGCCGCGAGATCCAGACCGGATCGCCTGTTGCGGTCAAAATGCTGCTGCCCGATATGGTCGAGAACGAAGCCGCTCTTGCGCTGTTCCGTCGAGAAGCCGCAGCGCTTCACAATCTGCCGCACGATGCGATCGTTCGCTATTTCCTGTTCACGGTGGAGCCCGTATTACAGCGGCCGTATCTCGCGATGGAGTTCGTGAACGGCCGCTCGCTCTCGAACATGCTCGATGACGGCCCCTTGACCCTCGAGGCGCTGATCAAGTTGATGCAGCGCGTCGCATCGGGGCTGCATGCCGCCCATGAGCACGGCATCATCCATCGCGACGTTTCGCCGGACAATATCATCGTGCCGCTCGACGACGTCAGGCGGGCCAAGCTCATCGACTTCGGCATTGCCCGATCGACCCAGCTGGGGGACAAGACCATCATTGGCTCGGGCTTTGCCGGAAAGGACAATTACGCATCGCCGGAACAGGTCGGACTCTACGGCAACGAGGTCACGGCCAAATCCGATGTCTACAGCCTGGGGCTCGTCCTGTTTCACGCGCTGACCGGGCAAAAGCTCGACATGGGCGGCAGCCAGTTTCAACTGGTGGAGAAGCGCCGGCGCGTACCCGATCTCGGAGCCGTGGACATGCGCATCCGGCCTTTGCTGGAGCGGATGCTGCAGCCTGATCCGGCATTGCGTCCGAGCATGGCGGAAGTCGCGAACTGGACGCCGGGTGGTTCGGCGGAGACATCAGCTACGCCATTGTACGGATTCGATCCGCTGCGGCGACCGGAAGGTGAGGCGCCGACGCCACCGGACCGGCTGCCGGTAACGGCGCGCGGGCGGGGTCATCTCTGGTACGGGGCGGGCGTGGCATTGATGCTACTTCTCGTCGGGGGAGGAGGATATGCCTTTTACAAGCTGATCTGGTCGGGGCCGGGCACCACGGTGTTGCCGCCACCTCCGAAACTTGCTGCTACCCCGGCGCCGCCGAAGGCCGAGCCAGCTGTCCCGCAGGTGGGACGCCAGGAGCCGGTCAAGCTGCCGGTGGCGCCTGCGGTTACGACGCCATCTCCAACACCGGATGGGGTCGGGCGAGCCGATCGCATCCGCAAATATGTGGCGCAATATTCCGGCGGCGACTGCTTCTTCATCCTGCCGGTGGCCGTCAGCCAGAACGCCGCCGTCATCGAAGGCTTCGGCGCCTCGACCGTCCCATTCGACACTTTTGACAAGGCGTTCCGGCGCGAGCAGGGCTTCGAAGCTTCCGTTGGCGTCAGGCAGGTGACTCCCGCGCAGTGTCCAGCCGTCAAGTTCTTGAGAGAGGTCGGGAACGAACAGGCGCGAGCGCCGCGCATCAATCTATCGGCGACAGAGCTGAAGGCCGACGAAACCCTTAGCGGCACAATTGAGAACTTCGCCAACCGCGTAGTGGAACTGCTGATGGTGTCGGATCGTGGCGAGGTCCAGAGTCTGACTTATCTTCTGAAGCCGGGCATCGACTCGCTTTCGTTTGCCCTCCCGCCAGCACGCGGCAGCGGTCCGCAACTGCTGTTGGTGGTGGCGACCCCGCAGGTCCTGGATTCCCTGCGCCAGCCGAAGCCGACCCCTGCCGACACGTTTTTCCTACAGGCGCTCAGCGAGTCTCAGCGGAACAAAGTCGCCATCGTCGCAGCCGCACGTTACGTGCTGCTCACGAACTGATCGGCATGCTCAAAACGTTCCGATGACCAGGATCTTCAGATCTGCATCAGGCCTGAAATCGTTGGCGGTATATTCAAGCGTGCTGCCGGTGGAGGAGGTTTTGAGCCGCCCTGGACAGAAACTTACCAGGCGATCGCTGCCGCCCGGATCGATCGTCAGCTTGAACGACCGGATCGGACTTGCCCAATTTGATCCGGTTTTCAGGACGTATGATATGCGCCGCTCCTGCAGCTTGCTGGTGTTGGCCTGATTGCTGCCTGCGCGCTTGTCGAGTTCTGCGAGGAACGCGTCCTGAATGCAGTACTCTTTCCGGTAACGCTGGACTTCCTGACTGAGGGCGCCGCTGCGACGCAAACCGGAGCGCAAGATCGTGTCCGGACTAGTGCCGACACTCGGCCGATATTGGTGTTCAACGGTCACCTTTTTCGCGGCCGGAAATACCTGCTGACGGACTGCCGAGGTCTTCAGGACCCAGCCGGGCGCATATTGCTGGCGGCCGTTGTCGCTCCTTCCGGCAGGCAGCAGAAGTCCGTCGTCTACGAGCTGGGTTCGGGTCGCATCGGGCAGGTCGGCTGCCCGGATTTCGCGGCTGCCGATCGGCAGCAGTGGCACTTTCAGTTCGCGCAGCAAGGCACTGACATCCTTGTTGCCAACTATGGCTCGCTGATCAATGGTTAGCGGCGTCGGGTGGCCGTCGACCTTTGTCGTGAAGTCGACAAAGTTGACCGGATCATCTGACGGCAGAGCAATGTTCTCGGCCTCCGAGAGGTCGATGTCGGGCAGCGGAAAGGCGACAGTCATGGTGACCGGCTTGGCCGTGACATTGGTGAACTGGTAGCGGACCGTGACGCTGTCCAACGCGATACGAAGGTTCTCGCTCTCCATGGCAACGTCATTGGTGCGTACGAATTGGAGCCCACCGATGGATAGTTCCGCGGCTGAATCGTTGGCGCGGGCCGGCCACACCGTCGCAACCAAAAATGCCAACATCAAAGCCGGTGTTCGGAAGGTCAGTGGGGCAGAAAAGCCGTTCACCATGCTTGTCTCCATGTGGCGGCGCAGCATATGGCGCGTAGCGCCCGGTGCGCCTCATTCGATCGGCTGATAAAGATCGCCCCACTCGGATTTCCAGACCCCTTCCGGGTCGCAGACCACGATCGCAAGCTTCAAATCGTTCGCCAGTCGGATCGCCCCACGAAAGGCATCCTGTGCCGGCAATTGTGCGCTGGTCTGGTCGGCGGTCAGTCGCCCTCCGCTCACTGCCGCCGGCAGCACGATTGCTCCAGAAGCGCCGTCATTGTCGCGCTTCAGGACGAGTGTGATCGCGTCGGGCTGGACTTCATTCACTTGCTCAAATCTGTTCCGGGCCATAGTTTGCACCGCGAGTTGGAGAAGGTTCGGACGATCACCGTCCAGTGATGGAATTGAACGAGATTGAGAGTGCTCACCACTAATTGAAGCGCCGCGTTACCGGCATCTGGGATTAGTCGATCTGACGCGGCGATTGGTTCGGGATACATTGAGAACATGCTTCGTCCAAAGCGTTTTATCTGGGCCGTCATCGTTGGCGCTGGCATCTGCGGAACCCAGGCGCACGCCGACGATGCCGTCGTACGCAGCTTTGGCGACGGTTCGGCTGCTTCTATGGTTGGCATTGTCCCGGCCAGCGAGGACGTAGAACTCGCGGGTCCGCAAGCGATCAGCGCCGACGGGCAGGGAAATCTGTTTGTGCTTGATCAGGTTAACGGCCGCATTCTTCAGTTCGATCCCAAGCAGCCGAATTCTGATCCAGACATCCTCAAGATGCCCAAGGAGGTCCAGCCGACAGATCTTGTCGTCCGCAACGATGACATCATGGTTTGGGACGGCGGCGTGCGGACGCTGAAAGCGGCGGCGGGACAATCCACGCGCGGACTCGGCGACGTGATCCAGCTCGAGGAAGTCTCGACTCGTGGTGTGGACGATCGGCTTGCCGTCTCCGCTTTCTCCCAGATGGGGTCGCAGGCGCCCGGCAGCGCAGCCGACTTGCTCGACCAGAATACCCGCGCAGCCATCATCAAGACGACGCGGCAGCCCGACCGGCAATACGTGGCTTCACGAGGCAAGGGCTCCGTGATCGCGGATCTCATTCCGGACAAGGGCAATGCGAGCGTGCGGGTCGAGATCCAGACTATGGTTTCCAACGAGACGATCGGTCAGCTCGCCCTCCGGGTTCGCAACCAACTTGGCGCGGTGGAATTTCTCGAGATCGACAACAGCGACCGCTTTTATGTGCTGGCTGAAGACGTTCCGCCGTCGGGCAAGAACGCCTCCACGTTCGTGGCGCGCTACGCCGCGAACGGCCGTCTGGAGGGAATTTATGAGCTTCCCCTCGAAAATGCGCCGTTGACCAGACGGTTCGTGACGGTCTCGGGGGACGGCGACGTCTATTTTCTACGGACCAGGCCCGATGGCATCGACGTGGTCGGCGTCGGTTTCAGGCCTCTCAACAACGTGTCGATCATCGACGTGCGGCCGTCGCGAACGGCAATTGCGCCTGCATCGCAACCCAGTTTCAAATTCGACGCTTCGGCCGCGGTGAGGCCGTCCAACCGACAACAGGCGATCGAGACCGCGTTTGCGTTCGAGGGCATCCAGTGGAAGCTGACGCAGGCGAACTACGGCAGCGATCCCGACAGCCAGTGCAGCGGCTTCAGCCGTATCCGGCGACCCTGGTATTTGCAGGGCAAGGTGAACCAAGAGGTGCGCGGCGTACCCTATTGCTGGGGCTGCCACGGTTCGCTCGCGAACTTCCGGCAGCGGATCGAGAGCGGAATGCTGGCTGGCAATGTGTGCACTCGCAACGCGCCGCGACCGGATGTGGCTGGCGTCGACTGTTCGGCATTCGTCAGCGCCACGTGGGGGCTCTCCGTCCACTACACAACTGCCGCAATTCCCGCGATTGCAGCCCCGGTGGCAAATCCGTGGGACCTGAAGCCTGGCGATGCGCTGAACAAGTCGGGCTCGCACGTGATGTTGTTCCTGCGATTCACGCCCGATCGCAAGGCCGAGGTGATGGAATCCTCGACTGGCGGCTGCAACGGCCGCGTCTGCCGTAACGTCTATCCGCTGGCGAGCCTGCTCTCGCGCGGCTACGTTCCGGTCCGCTTCAAGGCCTTCGCGGATGACCAGGCAACGGTTTCTGCAAACGCCTACCACGAAACCGAACCACCGGCGGGGCGCAAGACGGCAAGCAAAAGGCGCTGAACCGGCCGTGTCGTTCGCGCTACAAAATGATTAAGCGGGATGTCGAGGTGGATTACGATGCGAATGCCCAAGCGACTTGGTTGGAAGATCAGGCGGCTATGCGCAACGATCGGTCTGGCCGGGTCGATCGGACTGACGGCCCCGCAGGTGCATGCTGCCGGCGGCTTGGCGATCAGCAACCCGGAGGGAGCTGCGGTACGCGCGCTCGTCATCGGGATTGATGACTATCAGCACGTACGCAAGCTGAAGGGCGCGGTCGCCGACGCCACCGACATTGTCGGCAGCTTGAAGTCGATGGGGGTCGGAGACATCGTCGAACTTGCGAACGCGCAGGCCGACAGGGCGAGCGTTTTGCGCGAAATCAGCGCGCTGGTGGAGCGGACCGGAAACAACGACCTCATCTTTCTGTCGATCGCCGGTCACGGCACCCAAGAGCCGGAGCGCGTCAAAGGCTCGGAGCCCGACGGGATGGAAAACGTGTTCCTGCTGCCAGGCTTCGCAACCACGCCGACCGGCTCAGTCGAGCGCATTCTGGGGAGCGAGTTCAACCACTTCATCCGGCAGTTCGAGCTGCGCGGAGCGAAGGTGATCTTCGTGGCTGACACCTGCCATGGCGGCGGCATGGTGCGCGATATCGATCCGCGTGCCGCGGAAATGAGCTTCAGGCAAGTGCCGCGCTATACATTGCTGGTCGACGAACTGAAACCGGTCTCTGACAGCAACGATCCGGAGTCCGAACTCGACCTCGACCGCACGGCATTCCTTGCCGCGGTGGACCGTTACACGAAGGCGCCGGAAGTCCGCATTCCCGGGGTCGATGGCCTCCGCGGGGCTCTCAGCTATGCAGTCGCGCGTGCCGTGGAAGGGAGTGCGGACATCAATCACGATGGGAAGGTGACGCTGAAGGAGCTCTTCAGCAATGTTCGGCAGGTGGTCTACCAGCTATCGGACCAGCGTCAGAACATCGTGACGATATCATCGCCGGCCCAGGCACCGGACACCGAGGTTGCCTTCGGCTTGACGCGCGGCGTCGTCTTGATTCAGGGGCCGGCCGCAAGAGCAGCCTCTGGCTCTGCCGGGACCGGCGCGCCAGCCGAGGCACAGGCGCCGCCGCCGCCGGCTATCACGGCCAAGGCATCCACTGCTCCGAGCCTCGCCGCGGCCCCGACCAAGGACCTTCCGATCGGTCAAACGCCGCCGCTTCGCCTCGCTTCGCCCATCCGGCTCGCGGCGCTCGACGGCAAGACGAGCTACTTTGCGAGCGTGACGACCAAGGATATTCCCGTGCAGGCCGTCCAGCCGACGGACAACCCGGATCTCATCTGGGATCCCATGTCGCACGATGTGATCGCATGGGGCGACGTGGTTGCGTACGGGATGGACATTGCCAGCCTATCAACGGTCGTTGACCGGACGGCGGCGATACGTGAACTCAAGCGCATCGCGGTTCGGTCGCCTCAGATGATGCGCATATGGCCGGACGACCGCCAGCAGCGTGCCGGCCAGACCGTCCAGGTTGACCTGTCTGATGTGGCATCGCGGGCCGTGTTGTTGTTCAATGTGTCCGGTGATGGCACCATCCAGATGTTGTATCCGGTGGGCTCCGATCCTGCATTGGTCCGATCGGCGAACTTGCGGCTGCCGCTGAAGGTCGGTGAACCCTTCGGTGCGGAACAGATTATTGCAGTGACCTCGCAGCAACGCATGGGCGAACTGGAGACAGCCTTGATACAGCTCAACCGGCGCCGCGCCTCGGGGCAGATGATCAAGAGCCTCGAACGCTACTTGCCCGTGGACGCCCGGATCGCCTCGATCGGCTTCTTCAGTGCTCCCTAGGGGAGGGCAGAAGCTGCCCAGTTTGCGAGCGATCCGCCGGCAGGGACCGCGGCTCCCGGTACTTCTGCTCCCGCTACTGGTTGGTGGCGGACCTGTCTGCGCGGCACCGCTGCCTTGGGCGTCGCTGCCTACTGGCATGCACGCACGGCTTTGGTCGGTTCAGGCGGCGCGTGGCCAATCCAACAGTGCAGGGGTGTCGCTCCAGATCCTGCCGGGCCAGACCGTCACTCTCGGCAGCAAGGTGTCGTTCGGCGTCACCGCCAGGAAGGCTGGATATCTCATTCTAGTCGACATCGATGCGGAAGGACGGATGTCCCAGATCTTTCCGACACCCGAACTGTTGGCGCAGTCGGACGGCCGCGAAATCAATCTCGTCAAGCCTGGCGTCGAATTTGTCGTTCCGAGCCCGGCCGCACGGCAGAGAGGTTTTGAGTTTGTCGTCGCACCGCCGGCGGGATCTGCAGTGATGATCGCCATCTTGAGCGAGCGACGCGTCCAGTTGCTTGATTTGCCGGACTTGCCGCGCAAGCTACAAGATCAAGCCGCAGCGTTGAGCTATCTATCGGCCTGGACCAGTGAGTTGCGCGTGCCGGACAACGCCAGCAGAAGGCTGTTGCCGAACAACTGGTCGTTCGACGTCAAACCCTATTCCATCAAGTGAGCTCGCGCGGATACGCCGCGAGGTCAAAGCTTGCTGAGGCGGCTGAAGAAGCCGCCACGGGCGATCATGTAATGAATGTCGTTGGGGAAGGGAAATGCGCTGCGAACATTGGAAATCGCGCGTTGGAGAAACTCACCAGTCGATGATGCGGACTTCTGCTGCGACCGTGGTTGGTCAGCGACCTGAGGTATCATGAACCGATCAACAAAAGCTTCGTCCAGATCGTTGACTCTGACCATCTGACCGAATGCCGGGAACAGATCGTAGTGACCTACGGTCACGCGGAGGTTCTTGAGGGCAGGGCGCTGAGGCTGCGCTCGATTGCCGTCGGAGGTCGCCAGCCCGCGGCCTATCAGATCCAACTTCACGGACTGCGGCAGCGTTGAGGGACCATAAACGATCTCTAGCGCAGTGCCGCTCTGCCCAGACAGCCACTGGTACCAGAAGGTCGCATCGTCGGGTCGCGCCTTGGCCCCGTAAAGGCAGTCAAATCCCCAACAAGCACTCAGCTTGGCCTGATACTTTCCCAGAGTTCCGACCAGATTGCGCATGCCGTTGCCGCCGCCGGAGTGGCAGGCGATGATGATTTTGCCAATCTGGAGTTGAGGAATGGACGTCGAAGAGCCTCCCAGGAACTTGGCCAGAGCTCCGAGGATTTCCTCGAGGTACCGTTCCCCCCAGTTCGACGTGGCCAGATCCTTGACGCTGTAATTTCCAGCAAAGGCGTCGCCAACGGCATATTCATAGCCCAGGAACGGCGCGATGAGCACGACGTCCTTGCCGGAATCCCGAACCTGTTCACGGAGGCGCGCTGGATCGTTGTGAAACAGGAATTCATGATCTTTGACGTAGAAGCCATGCAGCCAGATCACGATATCCAGTTTGGTGGTAGTCGTTAAGTGCTTTGGCGGAAGATATACCGCCGTCGGCTTCATGCCGGGCGCCAGCCGCTTCGTAAAGAGCGTCACTCCTGGAAAGGACTTGGCGTCTTTCTGTTCGAACTCGCACGCCACCACGAAGGTCGCTCCGCATCGACCGGGTCGGGCGTGGACTTGGGCCGACCCGATGTTACATGTGATTGTTCGCCAGATCCTCGATAGGCTTCCTATGACGGCTGGCGAATTCGCACCTTGCTAATTGCAGACTTCGACATTCCCGGTGTTGCCGCCGGGACCTCCCCCGCCACGGTAGTCGAGGTGGCAGCCGCGACGGACCTGGCGGCACAAATATGCGTCGCAAACGACCTGGCCGCTGCCGCCGCTGGACTTCGCGGTTGCCTGTCGCCGCGGAACGTCCGCCACGGGCTCGGATATTTCGCGACGCGAACGGTCCGCACGTGACGCACCTTCGTTCGCGTTGCGCTTGGCAACGGGCTTCTTCCCGCGCCGCTTCTCGCATTCGTTGTCATCGTTGAGGAACGAGCCCTCGGCGCAAGTGATCCTGACGCACTGGTCGCCACTAGCCTTGTAGCCATGATCACAGATCACGGGACAGACCCGGGCCGGCTTGAGCTTGATCGCGTCAAGCGCATCGAGACTTGCGAGCTTGGTATCGAGTTTTGTTCCCGCGTACCGGTTGAACAGACTCAGCGAACGCTGTGACGCCGTATTCCAGTGGCCATCGACGGCACCGGTGAAGCAGCCGACGCGGTTTAATTCGCCTTGGACCGACTTGGCGATATCGGCTTTTGCGATATCGGTCTGGCGCGGCTCGGCGGTCAACGCCGCGAGCCTGGGCGGGCTGTTGGCGTCGGCGGACATCGCTGCTGTGGAACCATCCGCAGCCGTGCTCCCAACTGCCGGCTTATTCTCGGAAAGCGCAGCAACGATGCTGGATTCTGATGCAGTTCGTTTCCGTTCCGCTTCAGTAGCTTGCTCAAGCGCAGTTTGCTTCGCTTTCTCGGCGGCTACACGGGCCTCTTCGGCAGCCTTCAGATCGGCAGCGGCTTTCTCCCGCTCGACACGCTGAGCCCCCTGGGACATCAGGCGAGCCTGTTCCTGCTCGGCCTGCTGCGCCTTCGCTGTTGCCGCGACGCGTGCCTCTTCGGCCTCGAATTGATTCAGCTGCAGCTTGGCGAGGTTTGCATAATATCCGTCCGGATGCTGGCTCAGGAATGCGTTGAGAGCAGGCTTGTTGCGCAGCTGCAACGCCAATTCGTAGTCACGGCGGATTTCGGACTGGGGATTGGCAGCTTGTGCCGGCTCTTCTGCCTTGGCGACCGGAACAAGCGCAACGTCTTCGCCGCCCAGCGAGCCGTAAACGTAGGGCTCCTGCCGGTTGCCCGTGGCTTGCAAGACGTCATCACGCACGAATCCGAAGGCCCTGCGCAAGTCGAGCCCAGGCTTTGCGATGTATTTCACGAGAGCTGTCGCGTACGGACTGTTCTTGCTGTTGCCGTCCAATGCAGTCAGTCCGGCTTTCGCGGCAAACGCGATCAGCGTGTTTGAGACGGTGGGCTCGACCCTGGCGAGCCCGCGGCTGATGGATCGCGAGGCAACGGTCCGTTTCATCGAATCCGCGAACGGATTGTTCCGGCACGCATCGACGATCACGACGCGCAGCTGCTTTGCGGGCTCGATCGCCAGCAAGACGCGGTCGAGCGAAAATGCCTCGTCGTAAATGTCGGTGTCCCGCTCGAGCCTGGCGTCTGTCGGGATCAGATAGTTCGTTCCGTCAATCTCGATCCCGTGGCCCGCATAGTATACGACGGCAATGTCGGCGTCGCGGGTCTGATCGGCGAACTCTCTCAGAGCCCGCCGCATATCTGCCGCGGCGAGGTTGAGCCGGGAGTCGACCACGTCGAAACCTGCGCTCTTCAAGGTCGCGGTGATGGACGCGGCGTCGTTGGCCGGGTTCGGGAGCAGGGGAGCATTCTGATAGCTGGAATTGCCGACCACCAGGGCGACCCGCTTGATGGCCCAAGCCGGCTGACAGGTCAGGAACAGCGCAGCAGCAAGGAGAAGACAAACTTGGAGGTGCCTGTACGTTCTCATGGCGAAACACCCGCATCTGCCCGAAGGATAGTAGTCACGTCGCTAAAACGGCCGCATAGAACGCGATATTGCTCATCAAGCAATTCTTACGTTATTGGCGGCCACCCATCTGCGTACACTAACAGTTCGGAGGCTGATCCATTCCTTATATTGTCGTTGCCCAAAGCGAACGCGTTCAAGTTCGCACCCAAAGTTTCGGACGACCACGGGCCCAGCCAATAGGGGCAATCCGCGGCCGCGTGAGTTTCAAGCTACTGATTTAATTATCTATTTTTCGTCTCACCATCGTCCCGTCGAAACGGAGGGGTGGGACCGTTTGAAGCAACATTTCGGGAGCGCGGCGTGAAGTGCGGGAACCGACCTCCGGCCCGGAATGGAGCAACCGAATAGGGCTTTCGGACGATCGGAGCGATTGAGCCAATGTGTCCAGAAGATCAAGGACCTCAGACAGAGGAATCACCGCAGCTTGATCTTGAGGTCGTTCTCCAGCATCAGTTTCAGGAGAATAGCACCAAGGAGATCGTAGTAATCCTTCTTCTTTCGAACCGACCATTCTTTGGCGTCACCGTTCCAATAGCGCGAATCCGCGTCGGAGAGGCGACCGCGTAGCAGAAGGAAGAGGCTTTTCTTGTCGACAGTATTCAGCCGAGAGCCCTGCAGGCGGCCCAGTCGAAGCCCGAAATTATGGAGCTTGCGGAATGTTTCGCGCTTTTCGGGAAAGACGTTGTCGAGCGGAGGGTAGGCGAGCGGGGGATAGAAGTCGCTGACCGTCGCGGACGACCAACCGTCGGCTTGCATGACAAAGGATGAGCAAAATGCACCGAAGAAGTGTCGCCTCGATTTGTATTGCAAGGCATCGTTGTAAGGTGCACCCAGCGCAACGAATGGACCGACGAGAGTGGCGAGCGTACCGACCGCGATCATTCCACCTTCGGCAAGCGCACCAAGTGGAATTTCCGACATGCTGATGCCCATGTCTGCAATGCCATAGACATCCAGCGCCTTGGATATCACATCGTATGCGTTCTGATCGCTGTATCCGGGAGCGCTAACTACACCCACGCCCTTTGTGCCGGTGATGGCGATCGCGTCTTGATAGTACATCGGGTCCGGAAGAAAGATGTATCCCGGGTCGGCGTCGTCCGTAAAAGCCCAGTTCCGACCTCCGTCGAGACTATGGCGGCAACCGACATATTCGCGCAGGTACCAATTGACCTGGTCGGTGTAGAAGCGGTCGAGCGGGCTGAGGCGAAAATTGATCCAGATGATGTCGTGCTCGGAGTACTGATGATGGTTTCGGGCCGCCAGGGTGAACCAGGTCTCTCCGGTCCTGACTTTGTACTTGGTGGTGTTGGCAGGCTGAGTCCAGGGCTGCAGCGGCTTCAGGGGGCGCCTTTCGTTGCGCAACGGCTGCACGGCCATCCTATATCTCCAGATTTGAACCCATCGAGACGTCCGGTCGCCAACCAACTTCAAGCAGGGGCTTGCAGCCTTGCTCTTGGTGCGGTTCTACTTGGACGACGTTCAAATAGCCGTCTGTTGATACGGAGGTCGTCATTCGATCGAATGATATCTGGACGCCTTGCCCGGTTCGGAAGGCGCAGTGCAAAATGCCGCGTTTGGCGGAATGAATTCGAAAATCGACTTGGAGACCCTCATGCCCATTCCAGTGAAAATTTACATCACGCCATTTGCCGAAAAGGGTGTTCTGGAGCCCGTGAAATGGGATTGTGATGCCGCCAAAAAGGCTCTGGATGTGGTGAACAAGATCTGGTCGAAGGCCAAGATCACTTTCGTGATCAATGATTGCCTGACAGACAGGCCGCTTGACATGGCAAAGAACGCCCGCGGCAACGACAAGCAGGTGCTTGATGTTCTCAGCCTCCGCCATGCGGCCGATAATGCGATCCACGTTTATCTGGTCAATCCGATTCCAAACCTTTCAGCAGGCGGCGGCTCATACCTTCATGGCGATCCGGAGCCGGCCAGCTTCGTGCAGTGGTATGGCAACGACTTTGCCAGTGGACGCGCCTGGGCCCATGAACTTGGCCATCTGATGAGTGTCGACCACGTCGAGATAGACTATACCAACGAGAGACAGGCGGCGGCGCTGAGCAGCAACCTCATGACGAAGGGCCTGAACGTGGGCAGCGAGTTGACCAAGCAGCAAATTGAAACAGCCAGGGGCTCTAAGCTCGTCAAGCGGTTTGGCGGCTGACGTCGCCCGGATATAGTTGATTCTTTTCCAGCGGTGCGCGTGCCGAAGGGACGGGTGTTCACTGCGGTGCTCAACATTTGCTTGGTACGGCAGCAACATATCGAGCCGAGATCGAGAAAAGTGGAGCGCGCCGCATATGTCCGGCGCCACCACGGATCCCTCGGTACCTTTGGTATCTAGGCAATCGTTTTCAAATACAGGCTCGGATCGAAGTATTTGCTCGCCGGCGTGAAGTCCTTGATACCCGCATTAGCCATGAAGAAGTCTGTCGACTGCTGCAGCCAGTTGGTGACGGTCCCGTCCGAGTACATCCGCTTCCAGTCCTTGGACGTGAACATCTTTTGTGCTTTGAAAGACTCGTTGATGTCGGACAGTGGCGTCTGGCTGTAATGACCCTTCTGCAGTTTCTCCATCGCCTCGGTGCTGTTCGCGACGATATAGTCGTTCGCATCTGCCCAGCCACGGATCAGCTTGGCCAGGGTCTCCTTGTTAGGCTCGTAATAGTCGTTTGCAGCGGCCCAGCCACCAATGATTGCTGCCTTTGGATAGTAGGCTGACGCATCGGCCAGCATGGTTGCGCCGGGGACCTTGTCGCGGACCGTGACGTTGAAAGGCACCCAGAGCGCTACGGCAGGCACTGCGCCGGAGATGAAGGCGGTCACGGCCGCCGGCATGGTCTGGTTGACGAGCTCGACCTCCTTGGGATCGACCTTGTTGGCCCGCAGCGCGGTGTCGAGGAACACGTGCGCCGTCGTGCCGGTCGCGGTCGCGATGCGCTTGCCCTTCAGATCCGCGAACGACTTGATGCCCTGATCGCCGCGGACCCACAGCTGCGCGGTTGCGACCTCGATGTCGTTGATCAGAAACACCTTGCCTTGGCCGCGGGCCGGGAAGTTCGAGAGGACGGCGCCGGTCGCCAGCACGTCGAGGCTGCCGCCGATCAAAGCCTGGAAGATTTCCAGGCCAGTGTTGAACTGCCGCAGCTCGAGATCGAGGCCCTGCTTTTCGAAGGAGCCGCGGTCCATGCCGGTCCAGATCTGGCCGTCGACAGCGACGGTGTGGAGGTAGCCGACGCGGACTTTTGTTTTGGCTTGCGCGATCGCCGGTGCCGAGGCCGTGAAGGTGCCGAGCGCAAGGCCCGCCGTCGTGGTCAGAAATTGCCGCCGATCCATGATGTGTCCTCCGTTTTGCTTGCTATTCCGAGAATGAGACCGGACGCATCTGCGCTTGCTGGGCGCGATATTCGTCCATCACCAGTTGCCTGATATGGCTTCGCAGTTCCGCGAATTCTGGCCGCTCCTGGATCGACTCGTCGCGCGGGTAAGCGAAGGGAACGTCGATGATCTCCTTGATCCGCGCCGGCCGCGCCGTCACCACCACGATGCGGGATGCGAGGTAGATCGCCTCCTCGACGGAATGGGTGATGAGCATGACGGTCTTGCCTTCGGTCTCCAGCACCTTCAGCAGCAGGTTCTGCATGTTGGAGCGGGTCTGGGCGTCGAGTGCGCCGAACGGCTCGTCCATCAGCAGGAATTGCGGCTTCACCGCATAGGCCCGCGCGATCGCGAGTCGTTGCCGCATGCCGCCGGACAGATGTTTCGGATAGGAATTGGCGAAGTCAGACAGGCCCATCAGGCCGAGATAGTGATCGCAGATCGCATCACGCTCGGCAGTCGGGACATGATTGGCGTTGAGCGTCAGGCCGAAGGCGATGTTCTGTTTCACCGTCAACCAGGGGAATACGCCATACTCCTGGAAGATGACGCCGCGTTCGGGGCCGGGGCCGGCGACGGGACGTCCATCGAACAGAACCTTGCCTGTCGTCGGCTTCTGAAAGCCGGCGAGCATGCTCATCATCGTGGTCTTGCCGCAGCCGGACGGGCCGATCACCGCAATGAAGTCGCCGTCGTTGATGTCGTAGCTGACGTCCTCGACGACGTTGAGGTGGCCCTTCGGCGTTTCGAAGGATAGCGAAACCTTGTCGAACTGAGCGCGCTTGTTCATGCGATGGCTCGATCTTGCCAGACCAGCAGCCGGGCCGTGATCTTGCGCAGGATCAAATCCATGATCAGTGCGATCAGGCCGATGCAAATGATGCCGACATAGATGACGTCGAGCAGGAAGTAGGTCGAGGCATTTTGAATCATGGCGCCCAGCCCGCGCTGCGCCGCGATCAGCTCGGATGCGACCAGCGTCGCCCAAGCGACGCCCAGCGCCACGCGCAGCGCCGTGAGAATGTGCGGAACGGTGAGGGGAATGATGACCTTGCGAAAGATCTCGGCCTGGTTGGCTCCGAGCGTCTGCGCCACGCGGATGTAGAGCGGCGTGATTTGCGACACGCCCTCATACATCACGATCACGCCGGAGAAGAACGAGGCGTAGAACAGGATGACGAGCTTTGCGAGCTCGTCGACGCCGAAATAGACGATCACCAGCGGGATCAGTGCGATCGGCGGCAGCGCGCGAAAGAAGTTGATCATGGGGTCGGCGAAGGTGCGGGCGGGGCGATACCACCCGAGCAGAAATCCAACCGGCACGGCCACCAGGATGCCGAGCGCGACGCCGAGAAAGACGCGCCGGGTCGAGGCGAAGATGTCGATCAGCAGGCCTTCCTTGGTGAGAAGCTCAAAGAATTTGGCGGCGACCTGGTGCGGCGCGGGGATCAGAGAGACGTTGACGAAGCCGCTCCAGCGCACGGCGTACCAGAGCAGGATTGCACCGATCCACGGTATCAATCCGAGACCGAAGCGTCTCAGGCCAGCTCCGTTCATTCGACGCGTCCACCCAGATTGCGGTTGATGTTTTCAAAGGTCATATTATAAATAGGATGACCATACAAGTGGCGCCTTTGGTCGTAGGCGTCGCAGGCTTTCCCGCATGACATCGCCGCATTTCACCATCCGAAGCGTCAAGGCCTTTGGCTATCGCTACCCGCTGACCACGCCGGTTATCACGTCCTTCGGGCGGATGAAGGATCGGCCGGCCGTCTTCGTCCGCGTCGAGGACGGCGACGACAATGTCGGCTGGGGTGAAGTGTGGTGCAATTTTCCAGCACCGGGAGCCGAACATCGTGTTCGGCTCGTCAACGAGGTGCTTGCGCCAGCTCTGGTCGGATTCACCGCCTCCGAGCCGTCCGCCGCGTTCGAGCATCTGACACGGGGAACCTCGGTGCTTGCGCTGCAATCTGGCGAAGCCGGCCCGTTTGCGCAGGCGATCGCCGGCATCGATCTCGCCGTCTGGGATCTCTTCGCGCGCCTCCAGAACGTTGCGTTGTGGAAGCTGCTCGGCGGGGCGAGGGGCACGATCAAGGTCTACGCCAGCGGCATCAATCCGGTCGGGTCCGAGCAGACGGCCGAAGCGGCCCTGAGCCGCGGATACCGCGCGTTGAAGCTGAAGATCGGCTTCGATCCGGCAACCGACCGCGCCAATCTCGCCGCGCTGCGCCGTCTTGTGGGCGAAGGTCTGCTGGCCGCCGACGTCAATCAGGGCTGGACCATTGCGCAGGCATTGGAGCTCGCGCCGCAACTGGAGCACTTCGGTCTCGCCTGGCTCGAGGAGCCGATCGGCGCCGATCGTCCCCGGCGGGAATGGGCGCAATTGCGCGAGGCCATCCGCTTTCCGCTCGCGGCCGGTGAGAACATCGCGAGCCATGCCGGCTTTGCCGAGGTGCTGCGTGAGCCGGTGCTCGGTGTCGTCCAGCCGGACATCGCCAAATGGGGCGGGTTGTCGGCTTGCGCTGGCATCGCGCGCGATATCCTTGCGTCGGGAAAGATGTTCTGCCCGCACTATCTCGGCGCCGGCATCGGCCTCCTGGCATCCGCGCATCTTCTCGCCGGCGTGGGCGGCGACGGGCTGCTCGAAGTCGACAGCAACGAAAACCCGCTGCGCGACCGCTTCTGCGGTCCCGTGCTCGATGTCCACGACGGCATGATCACGCTCGGCGACGAGGCAGGTCTCGGCATTACGCCCGATCTTGCCGCCATCGAACAATACCGGACGATCTGATGTCATCACGCGGCTACGACTACATCATCGTCGGCGCGGGCTCGGCCGGCTGCGTCGTTGCCAACCGGCTGTCGGCCGATCCGTCCTGCCGCGTGCTGTTGCTGGAGGCCGGCGGATCGGATCGAAATTTCTGGCTCAAACTTCCGGTTGGGTACTACCGGACCATCTACAACGAGCGCTTCTCGCGCCTGTTCAGGACCGAGCCCTCGGAAGGGAGCGGCGGTCGTGCCATCGTCTGGCCGCGTGGCCGCGTGCTCGGCGGTTCCTCGTCGATCAATGGACTGATCTTCATCCGGGGCCAGCACGAAGACTTCGACGATTGGGAACACCTCGGCGCCGAGGGCTGGAGCTATCGCGAGATCCTGCCGTATTTTCGGCGCTACGAACGTTACCGGGGGGGCGAGAGCCAGTTTCATGGCGGGCTCGGGGAGTTCGAGGTTTCCGATCTCCGCAATGACAACCAGGCATCGAAGGCCTGGGTCGAGGCGGGTGTAGAGTTCGGTCTGCCGCGCAATCCCGACTTCAACGGTGCCACGACGCTGGGCGTCGGCACCTACCAGCTCGGCATCGGGCGGCACTGGCGGACCAGTTCGGCCTCTGCGTTTCTGCGCCCCGTCGCCAGCCGTCCGAACCTTACCATCGTCACCCAGGCACAAGTCAGCAGGGTCGTTTTCAACGGTAGCGTCGCCACCGGCGTCGAGTGGATCAGCAAGGGGCAGGTCCGCAGCGCGACGGCTGATCGTGAGATCATCCTGTCCGGCGGCGCGCTGCAGTCGCCGCAGATCCTCCAGCTCTCCGGCGTTGGTCCAGCCGATCTGCTGCGCAAGCTCGGCATTCCCATTATTGCCGAGTCTCCGGAGGTCGGCGCCAATCTCCAGGACCACTATCAGGCCCGGCTGATCGTCCGCCTCAAGGAGCGGATCTCGCTCAACGACCAGGTCCGCAATCCCGTCGAGCTTGCGAAGATGGGCCTGCAGTGGATGCTCGCGGGCAGCGGCCCGCTGACGGTCGGGGCGGGGCAGGTGGGCGGCGCAGCCTGCACGGAATACGCGGTCGGCGGACGGCCGGACGTGCAGTTCAACGTGATGCCGCTCTCGGTCGACAAGCCCGGCGAGCCCCTGCACGGCTATTCCGGCTTCACCGCCTCGGTCTGGCAGTGCCACGCAAGGTCGCGCGGACGGCTTGCGATCAGCTCCACCGATCCGTTCGAGCAGCCGCGTATCGAGCCGAATTATTTTGCCGAGGAGATCGACCGCAAGACCATTGTTGCGGGTCTGAAGATTCTCCGCGAGATTTATCAGCAGAGGGCGTTTCGCCCGCTCTGGGACATCGAGATGGTGCCGGGCGAGGCGGCAAGGGATGATGCCGGGCTGTGGGATTTTGCACGCAATACCGGGGGCACGGTGTTTCACTGCGTCGGGACGTGTCGCATGGGCGGCGACGCGCAGGCCGTGCTCGATCCGCAGCTGCGCGTGCGCGGCGTTGAGCGGCTGCGGGTGATCGACGCCTCGGTGATGCCGCAGATCACGTCGGCCAACACCAACGCGACCAGCCTGATGATCGGCGAACGCGGTGCCGCGCTGGTTATGGCTTGATCGCGCGGCCTGAATTCCGGAGGGCGAGATGGAATTGAGTTCCGATAGTCACGTCCCCAAATACGCGCAGATCGCCGACATCTTCCGGCAGCGGATCGCGCGCGGCGTCTGGACTCAGGGCTTTCGCCTGCCCGCCAACGAGGAACTGGCGGCCGAGTTCGGCGTGTCGCGCGTCACGATCAGGCAGGCGGTGGAGCTGCTCGCCCGCGACGGCGTGATCGAGGCGCAGCAGGGCCGCGGCACCTTCGTCACGGGGATCGTGCGGCACGATCGCTGGCTCAAGGTCGAGACCACGCTGTCCGATCTCGCCGACATGTATCGCGACACCTCGCCCGAGATCATCAACATCTCGGAAAGTCGCAGCAATGCCCCGCTGCTTCCCGGGGACGGCAAGCCGGCCGAAAAGTACGTCTTCATGCGTCGGCTGCATTCGCGGCAGAAGCAGCCTTACTGCGTCATTTCCATCTATCTCGACGAGAAGATCTTCCGCAGGTCACCGAAGCGTTTTCGCAACGAGACCGTGATTCCGATCCTGAACGATCTCAGGGATCCCGCCATCGCCAGCGCGCGCCAGACCCTGACGATAGGTGCCGCGGACATCGAAGCCGCGCGGCTGCTGCGCGTGCCGCTGAATTCGCCGGTAGCAGAAGTCCGCCGCATCTTCACGACCGCGGACCGCACCGTGATCTATCTCGGCGAAGTCACCTATCGCGGCGACTTCGTGCGGATCGACATGGATCTGCGGCCCTAGCCCTCTCAACGCGAGAACAGTTCCTGGTTCCGGCGCTCGAGCTCCTCCCCGTAGGTGCGCAGGACGTGGGCTTCACTCAAGGTGCCGATCGTCGCGCGATGATCGGTGCGATCGACGACCGCGAGCACATCGGCCTCGCTGCGTTCAAAGGCCTTCAGGATCTCGCGCACCGGCGTGGTCGGGAGCAGGCACTCATCCTGTTGCTGGGCCAGTGACCCCAGCTGCTCGTCGTCCTGGTTGGCGACGGAATGCAGCGTCGCGGCAGGCACGATGCCCGCATAGATGCCGCTGGGATCGTGGAGCACGATCTGGCGAACCTGTGCCGGCGAGAACAGCTTTTGCGCCTCGCCGATCGGCATCGTCGTCAGCGCGTTCTCGAAGTCGGTGCGCATCAGCGAAGCCGCGCTCATCTGCCGGACCCAGCCGATGTCTTGCGGGCCGCGGATCACCTCGCCGCGCAGATGGAAGCGCCATGTGGCGAAGCTGTAGCCGAACAGCTCGCGCACGATCAGCGCGCAGACCGACGACGCGACCACCGCTCCAACGGTGACGGAGAAATCGCCGGTGATCTCGAGCGCAAGACACACCATGCTGAACGGCGCGCCAAGGACGCCCGTCCCGAGTGCGGCGAGCGCCGCGATTGCGGCCGTGCCGGGTTGAAGCGCCAGCGCGGGAAGAGGGCCCGTCAGCACGATGCTGTAGAGCTGCCCGATCAGCGCACCCAGCAACAGCGAGGCGAAGAACAGGCCGCCGCGGAAACCGGAGCCGAGCGAGATGGCGGAGGCCAGGATCTTGAACACGATCGTGGTCGTGAGCAGAAGCCAGGTCGGATTGCTGACGAGCAGGATCTGCATCGCGCCGTGACCGGCGCCGAGCACAGTGGGCGTCAGCAAGGCGAGACCGCCGAGGAGGAGGCCGCCGAGAATTGGGCGCAGGAAGCCCTTGAACACCGTGATGCGCTGAAAGCAGCGCTCGGAGAATGCGACGGCGAGCATCACGAGGATGCTGACGAAGGCGCAGATGATGCCGATCAGCACGGTTTGCCCGATCATCTCGACGGAGACCGGCGAGGGGAAGCCGGGCACCATCAGGAAGGACTGGTGCGTCAATTGCCGCGCGACGAGCCATGCGGTGACGGCGCTGGCGATGACCGGCACGAGACCGGCGGACGTATAGGCGCCGAGCACGACCTCGAAGGCGTAGAAGGCGCCCGCGAGCGGTGCGGAAAACGCGGCGCTGATCGCCCCCGCGGCGCCGCAGGCCACCAGCAGCCGCATGTCGTTGCGACGGGCAGCCAGGCGCTGGCCGACATGAGAGCCGAACATCGAGCAGATCTGGGTATAGCCGGCCTCCAGCCCGACCGATCCGCCGAACCCGTTGGACAGCAGCGTCTGGATCGAAATCAGCAGGCTGCCGCGAAAGGACACCCGGCCGCCATAGAGCGCATTGGCCTCGATTGCGTCGGCGAGCTGCTGTCCCTTCACGCGCCTGGCGAAATATAGTCCGATCAGCGCGAGCACCAGGCCGCCGATCATCGGCACGAGCAGCGTGCGCTGCCAGGAGATCACGCCGGTGGCGCTGAGATGTGCATCGAAAGGAATGTCGAACAGCAGGGCGTGAGAAACCTGGCTGAGGCTCGAGATCGCAGCCACCAGCACGCCACTCAGCAGTCCGACGACGATCGCGACCAGCACAAGGCCGGTCTCGCGATTGCGCACGAAGTTGCGCAGGAACAACGGCAGCAGGCGGATTCCGGGAGCCGCGGCCGGCTTCGCAGGATGTGATGCCGGCGCCATCCTAGGCCGGATCCCGCGGCGGTTCGGCGCGCACGACGCGGAAGCCGATATTGCTGGACGCGGAGTCGGGCGTGTTGGAGCTTCGCGCCGCGACGCGGTAGCGATTGCAATAGGATTCGTGGCAGAGGAAGGATCCGCCGCGCATTGACCGGTTGGGAGCGGGCTCGCGGTTCAAGGGGTCTCGTGATGGCGTGAGGCGGTGATAGCTCGGCGAAAAATAGTCCTCGCACCATTCCCAGACGTTTCCGGCGACATTGTGCAGGCCATATCCGTTGGGCACGAAACTGTGAACCGGCGCCGTACCGAAATAGCCATCATCCACGGTGTTGCGGTCGGGGAAGTTGCCCTGCCAGATGTTGCAGCGATGCTTACCGCCCGGGTGCAGCTCGTTGCCCCAGGGGTAGGTAGCCTGGTCCAATCCGCCGCGCGCGGCCATCTCCCATTCCGCTTCGGTCGGAAGGTGCGTGCCGGACCATTCGCAATAAGCCTGTGCGTCGTTCCAGGAGACGTGGACGACGGGGTGATCGAGCCTGTCCAGGATGGTGCTCGCAGGTCCTTCCGGCTGCGCCCAATAGGCGCGCGTCACCGGGACCCACCATGGCGTTTCCTGAACGCGCGTCGTGCGGGCCGCACGTGTCTCTTCCGGCAACAGCCCGTCGAAGACAAAGCTCCAGCCGTAGCGTTCGGCATCCGTCGTGTAGCCTGTGGACCGGACGAAGTCGCCGAATTGCAGATTGCTCACGGCGTGGCAGGCAATGGCAAACGGCGACAACGTCACCAGCCGTACGGGGCCTTCGCCGTCCTCGACGAAGCCGGTACCGGCGGCGGATCCCATGTGGAAGGTTCCGCCGATCAGCGAGCTCCAGCGGCGCAGGATCGGAGTTGGACTGGGAGTGATCGCCGCTTGCGCATCCTCGCCCGTCGCCGGCCCGCTGCTGGCGGCGCGCTGGGTGCAACAGTGTGAGCGATCCCCGGCCATGTCCTATTTCTGCTTCTCTTCCTCCCAGAAGGCTGTGCCGCCTTCCGCCTTCATCAACTCCAGAATCTTCTCGCGCGGGATCACGCCGCAGCGATTGGCCCATTGCTGATACTGCGCCGTCATCTCGCGGACGCGATCCGGATGCTGCGCGGCGAGATCGTTCATCTCGGTGCGGTCCGTCTCCATGTCGTAGAGCTCCCAGGGGCCGGGATACTTCCGCACTAGCTTCCACTTGCCGACGCGGACGGCCGCGTTGCCCTCGTGCTCCCAGAACAGCGGGCTACGGTTGCCATAGGCCGAGGCGAATGACGGCACCAGGCTCTCGCCTTCGCAGGGCAGGATGGCGTTGCCGTTATACTCCTTGGGATAGGTGGCGCCGGTGACGTCGAGGATGGTCGCCATCACGTCGGTGAGCTGGCTCGGATTGTGCCGCAGGCCGCCTCTCTCGGAAATGCCGCGCGGCCAATGCACGATGAACGGGGTTGCGATGCCGCCTTCGTGGATCCAGTGCTTGTAGAGACGGAACGGCGTGTTGGAGAGGTTGGCCCAGGCGGTGCCGTAGCTCTGGTAGGTGTCCTCGGCGCCGGGCATCAGGGTCGGGTCATTGCCGAAGTGCACCGGTCTGCCGTCGCGCGTCTTCGCCTGCGCGATCATGAGCTGGTCGACCAGCTCCTTTGCCGTGACGCCTTCCGGAATGTCCTCGGCGCAGGCGCCGTTGTCGGAGAGGAAGATGATCAGCGTGTTGTCCATCTGGCCGGTCTCGTCCAGCGCCTTCAGGATGCGGCCGATGCCCTGGTCCATGCGGTCGATCTGGGCCGCGTAGACCTCCATGCAGCGCAACGTCCATCCGCGCTGCTCCGCGTCGGTCCACGGCGGCTGGGTCGGATCGCGATCGGTCAGGCGCCAGTTCGGATGGATGATGCCGTCGTCGACGAGGCGCTTGAGGCGCTCCTCCCGCAGCCTGTCCCAGCCCGCATCGAAGCGGCCCTTGTACTTGGCGATATCCTCGTCATGGGCGTGGAGCGGCCAGTGCGGCGCCGTATAGGCGACGTACTGGAAGAATGGCGCGTCGGGCTTCTGCGCCTTGTGCTGGCGGATGAAGGCGGCAGCCTGATCGCTGATCGCATCGGTGTAGAAGAACGAGGGATCCTTCACCGCCTCGTGCTCGATATTGTCGTTGCCGCGGGTGAGCGTATTGGGATGGTAAAAGGAGCCGGCGCCGATGATGGTGCCGTAGAAGTGGTCGAAGCCGCGCTGCATCGGCCATGCGTCGGTCGGCTCCGTCAGGCTGCTGGCGATGTGCCATTTGCCGCTGAGGTAGGACGTGTAGTTCTTGCTTTTCAGCGCCTCGGCGATCGTCACGCAGCTTTTGTTCAGGTTGCCGGCATAGCCTTCCGGGCCGTTGCTGTAGGTAAGGATGCCGATGCCGGTCTGGTGCGGATGCAGGCCGGTGAGCAGCGAGGCGCGTGAAGGGCTGCAGCGTGCGGTGTTGTAGAACTGCGAATAGCGCAAGCCATTCGCCGCGAGGCGGTCGAGGTTCGGCGTCTGGATCTCGCCGCCGTAACAGCCGATGTCCGAGAAGCCCATGTCGTCGTTGAGGATGAGCAGGATGTTGGGGCTATCGGGGGTCTTTGCGCCATTCGGCATGTTTGTGTCCTCGTTCTCGACGTGTGGCGGTTAGTGGCGGCGCGTCAGGCTGATGCTGAGGCGGAAATATTTCGGCAAGTACACGGCGCGCAGCAGCTCGAGCGCCCGTCCGTCCTTGCCGAAAGTGACGCGCTCGATGGACAGCAGGGGCGAGCCGACCTTGACCCCCAGCAGCTTGGCGCTGCCGGCGTCGGCGAGGTCGGCGCTGATGGTCTGCTGGGCGTCCTTGATGGCGAGGCCAAGCTCGTCCTCGAAGACGCGGTACATGATGATCGAGACCAGATCGCGCCTCTCGAGCTCGAGACCGATATCCGGGGGATAGAAGGCGTGCTCGATGGCGATCGGCGTGTCGTCCGCGAGCCGCAAGCGCCGGAGCTGCCAGACGGCACGCTCGCGCAGCTGCTCGCGAACGGCGGCGTCGTGTCGGTTGGTCATGCCCTGCTGCAGGATCGTGGCGCCGGCCTGGTAGCCGGCATCGCGGATGGTTTCCGAGAAGCCCATGAGGTGGCCGACCCAGTTCTCGGGCTGGTTCGAGCGCAGGAAGGTGCCGCGGCCGCGCGAGCGGTCGAACATGCCTTCGTTCACGAGGGGGGCTATGGCGTTGCGGATGGTGATGCGGCTGACGCCGAAATGGCGGCCAAGCTCGGCCTCGGTCATCAGGCGGCCGGTCGCATCGATCAGCTTGCCGTCGCGCACCTGGCTGCGAATGGATTCACGGATCTGGATATGCAGGGGCGTTGATCCCTCCGCAACGACATCGCTGCCGAGCGGCGCGGGCTTCTTCTTGCGTGTTTGAATAGTCATGGTGTCAGAGCCGCATGCGTGTTGCTGGATCGAACAGATGAATGTCTTGAGGTCGGGCCGTGATCGAGATCGTGTCGCCCTCGCCGGGAATGTTGCCGTCGGCGACGCGCATGCGGATCATGGTGCCGGCGCAGTCGAGGTCGAGCACGGCGGTATCGCCGAGATCCTCGATCAGGTCGACGCGCGCGCTGAGGCCACCCTCCGCCATGCGGAGGGCGCCGGGCCGAAGCCCGACCACCACGTCGCGCTCACCTGCGGTCGTGGCCGTCGTCTTGAGGCGATGGCCCGCGATGATGACGTCGCCATCCACGTAGCGGGCGGGGACGAGGTTCATCGGGGGATTGCCGATGAAGCCGGCAATGTCGATCGAGTTCGGGCGGGCGAACACCTCCGCGGGCGTGCCGACCTGCTGGATCTCGCCCGACATGAACACCGCCATGCGGTCCGCAAGGGTCATGGCCTCTTCCTGGTCGTGGGTGACGTAGACGGCGGTGACGCCCAGCGAACGCTGCAGCTTCTTCAACTCGGCGCGGGTTTCCAGCCGCAGCTTCGCATCCAAGTTCGAGAGCGGCTCGTCGAGCAGAAACAGGCGAGCCTTGCGCACGATGGCGCGGGCCAGCGCGCAGCGCTGCTGCTGGCCGCCCGAGAGCTGGCCCGGCTTGCGATCGAGCAAATGGTCGATCTTCACCTTGCGCGCCGCGTCCTTCACGGCGGGCGTGATCTCGGACTTCGGCAGCTTCGCCATCTCCAGCGGAAAGGCGATGTTCTCGGCCACCGTCATGTGCGGGTAGAGCGCGTAGCTCTGGAACACCATGGCGATGTCGCGGTCCCGCGCATCGGTCGAGGTGACGTCCTTGTCGTCGATCAGAACGCGGCCGGCGGTCGGCGCATCGAGGCCTGCCAGGATGCGCAGCGTCGTGCTCTTGCCCGAGCCGGACGGGCCGAGCAGCGCGAAGAACTCGCCCGGTTTGATGTCGAAATTGACGCCCTTCAGAGCGGCGAACTCGCCGTGCATCTTGACGATGTTGCGAAAACTGACCTGACCCTGGCCGCTCATCGGCGTCCTCCGCCCTTGACTGCACCGACCGTCAGGCCCTTCACGATATGCTTCTGCGCGACCACGCCGAGGACGACGACAGGCAGCATGGCGAGAACCGAGACCGCGGCGAGCTTGGCCCACAGCGTCTGCTCGACGGAGACGAAATTGAACATGGCGACCGTGACCGGGCGCACCGTGTTGCCGCTGAGTACGACGGCGAACAAAAATTCGTTCCACGCATTGAGAAACACGAACACGACCGTCACGGCGATGCCGCCACGGACCTGCGGAATGATGATCCGCCACAATGTCTTCAATCGGCTGGCGCCGTCGAGATAGGCGGCTTCCTCCATCTCGAAGGGAATGTCCTCGAAATAGGAGACCAGCAGCCATATAGCGAAGGGCAGGGAGAACGACAGATAGATCAGGATGATGCCCTGATAGGTGTCGATCCAGCCGATGTTCCGCAGCACCAGGAAGTACGGGATGATGATGCCGACCGGCGGCAGCATCTGCGTGGCCAGCACGTAGAAGCCCGCGAACTTCTTGCCGCGAAAGCGCAGGCGCGCCAGCGCATAGGCCGCGGGCACCGCCATCAGCATGGTGACCACGGTGGTGCCGACGGAGATGATGACGCTGGAGAGCAGGTTCGGCAGGATCGATCCCGAGCCGAGCAACACGTCGCGATAGGCTTCCCACGTCGGCGTGAACACCAGCTTGGGCGGATAGGCCAGCACGTCGGAATCGGTCTTGAGCGAATTCATGACGCTCCAGACGATCGGAAACGCCCAGGCGAGCAGGAAGACCGTGGAGATCGCGAGCAGGGCAATGATGCGGAGGCGCTTTGCGGTCATTTCGCCCTCCGCATCGCAAAAAGGATGCCGGAGATGATGATGGTCACGACCAGGAGGGCGACAGCGAGCGCTGAGCCGTAGCCGATCGACAGCTCGGTGAAGGACTTTCGGTACGCATAGAGATTGAGTATCTCGGTCGCCGTGCCGGGGCCGCCGGCGGTGACGGTGAAGATCGCTGCGAACGCGGTCAGCGCCACCATGGTCCGCATGATGATGACCATGACGATCGCCGGGCGCAGCAAGGGCAGGGTGATGCGGCGGAAGCGCTGCCAGGCCGAGGCGCGGTCGAGCCGCGCGGCCTCGTAGATGTCCTCGGGCAAGGAGGCCAGCGAGGCCAGCAGCACCATGAACGCGAACGGCGTCCACTGCCAGGTGTGGATCGCGATCACCGAGACCATCGCAAGCGTGGGATCGCCGAGCCAGTTCTTGCTGCCGAGGCCGGCGTTGATTGCGAGGAAATCGACGATGCCGAATTCCGGTGCCAGCATGAAGGTACGCCAGATCATGCCCACAACGGCCGGCGACAGCACCACGGGCAGGATGGCGATGACCCTGAACCAGCCCTGGCCGCGCTTCATGTCCATGACCAGCAAGGCGAGCGCGAGGCCAATGATGACCTGCAGCGCGACGGTCGAGCCGGTATAGACGAGGCTCACCAGCAGCGAGGTCCAGAAGCGCTCGTCGGAGAGGAGCACCTGGTAGTTCTCGAATCCGACGAAGCCGTTGGTGAACGGCATCGCCAGGTCCATCCGGAATGCGCTGGTATAGACCAGGAAGAGCAGCGGAAACGTCGTCGTGGCGAGCAGCGCAAGAAACGCCGGTGCAAGCAGGGCCGCTGCAAACCGGCGTTCGCGCTGTGCCAGGACGCGGCCGAAATCGCTGCGAGGCGCCTCGCTCGCGATCCCGGCCGATGTCACCGCTGTCGTCGCCATGGCTCAGCCGCGCATCATGGGTTCGATGCGGCGCTGCGCATCGTCCAGTGCGGCCTTGACCGTGGCCTGGCCGGAGAGGGCCGATTGGATCGCGGTCGCCATGGTGTCGCCGATCGCCGGCCATTGCGGCACGCGCGGACGCCAGTCGACGTCGGTGTCCTGCTGCAGCGCGCCCATCGTGGCCTCGACGAAGTTCTCGCCGAAGCCGTTCATCAGCTTGATGTAGTCGGGATCCTTCCACACCGAGGTTCGGTTGACGCCCGAGCGTTTGGTGGGGCCGGCGAACTTGTGCGCGGTGCGCGCCTGGGTCTCGGCGCTCGCGGCCCACTGGATGAACAGCCAGGTTGCTTTCCGCTTCTTCTCTGGCAACGCGGAATTGATCGGGAAGCCCCAGTTCCAGATCGACGTGGTGCGCTTGCCCGAGGGGCCCTTGGGCCAGCGCGCATAGGCGACCTTGCCGATCACTTTGGACTTCTCGGGATTGTTGATGACCGAAGCCGACGAGTGTGCGTCGATGTAGCTGGCGACGGTGCCTTGCGAGAATGCGTCGGCGATATCCGGCCAGTTCCAGTTGGCCGCCGCCGTCGGCGCGTACTTCTTCATGATGTCGACGTACCAGGCGAGCGCCGCCTCGGCCTCGGGGCCATTGACGGTGAGCTTGCCGCCCTTCATCCAGTCGCCGCCGAACTCGCGGAAGATCGACGGATAGATGTACATGTTCTGGCCGGCACCGGCGACGCCGCGCAGCGCTGCGCCCCAGACGCGATCGTTCGGTGTGTTCAACGCCGCGGCATTGGACATGTAGGCTTCTAGCGTGTCGGCCGGCTTCAGGCCTTTCGCGTCATAGAGGTCCTTGCGATAGACCTGAATGGTGACTTCGCCGTCATAGGGCATGCCATAGAGCTTGCCGTCGATGCCGTTGGCGCTGCGCCAGGCCGGAATGATGTCGTCGAGCTTGAACCAGGCCGGATCGGTCAGCGACTTGTCGGCGAGGTAAGTATCGAGCGGCTCGACCCATTTGTTCGCGGCATAGAGCGCGTAATACATGGGATCGGCGGCATGGGTCGCGTAGGTCCCGGTCTTCGAGGTCAGGTCGATGACGCTCTTCTGCCGGATCTGCGCCGGCGGGATCTTCTCGAAGCGGACGTCGATGCCGGTGAGCGCCTTGAACTGCGGCGCCAGTGCAATGAGGTTTTCGAAATAGCTCGCCGGGATCACGGCGACCGTGATGGTCTCGCCGGAGACTTGCTGCCAGTCGATCCGAGCGGATTTGTAGGGCGCGAGGTCGGCGTCCTGCGCGGCAGCCTGCCGGAGAAAGGCCGGGCCAAGTGTCGCGAAAGCTGCGGCGGCGGTTCCGGTCTTGAGTAGCGTTCGTCGCGTTGGCGTGAATGACGTCATGCTGTCCTCCCGAAAATCCGGATTTATACTTCCGGTTAGTTAGGACATTTGCCCAAATGTTATAACAAGTCAACCGCGACAAATTGGGTGTCCTCCGGCCGTTTGGCGCGGGGCGTGGAACGACCGCCGACCTCGCCTCCGGGAGGCGCGATCAGGGCGAGCAGCGATGAGATGCAGTTGCCGGCTAGATGTCGCCGAGGAGTTCGAAATCTGCGCGAGCGCCGCCGGCCGTATGGATCTGGCCGCTATATCGCTGTGCGCTCAGCTCGAACGCTGCCGGCAATCGGCCGTCGATGACGAGATGGTGGCATTCGTCGAGGTGGCCGCCGCGAACCGTTGCATTGCGCCCGAATTTGGTGATGTCGGCCACGAGCACGGACGTTCGTGAATTGGCGGCGATGGATTGGCGTGCCTTGACTTCATCGACATGGAAGTCGAGTAGCGAGCCGTCGGCATCGACGCCGCCGACGCCGAAGATTCCGAAGTCGGCGCGAAATCCCGAGAAGAAATGCACGGCGGCCTCGCCAATGATGTCGCGGTCGAGCGGCCGCAGCGTGCCGCCGGCGATGGTGATCTCCACGTCCGGATTATGCGAGAAGGCTGCGGCCACGTTCAGGCTGTTGGTAATCACCCGCAGATCCCGTCGACGGGAAAGTGCCTGCGCGACATATTCGGGCGTGGTGCCGAGCCCGATCATCAGCGACGTCCCGTCGGGAATGAGTTTGGCGGTCGCATGCGCGATCCGCCGCTTGGCTTCGGCGTTCAGCCTGTGTCTGCTGCTGTAGGCGAGGTTCTGATTCTGGACGGGGAGGCTGACCCCACCATGCACGCGCCGAAGCAATCCCTGGTCGCAGAGCGCATTCACAAGGCGGCGGATGGTCTGCTGGGTCACCTCGAAACGCGCCGCAAGCTGCTCGATGGAAGCGAAGCCTTGCTCGCGCACGATCTCCAGTATGTGGACCTGACGTGTCGTGGCGCTTCTGGCCATGAGCCCTCCGTTCGCGACAAAAGTATCATTTGAACGGCTAAGACGCAATTTTGTGTTTCATATGGTGTCACACTATGTTCATATGAACATAATAGTCGCTACGCCGATGAATGAGCGTGGCTCGAGGGAGGACGCATGGACTGGTCTTTGACTGGCACTGTGCTGCTCCGTTGGAGCGAGCCGCCATCAGCGTAGCTGCATCATGCTGAGAGCGAACCGGCCATGTCGGCGATTACGCTGAATCATGTCTCCAAGTCGTGGGGCGCGATGCGCGCCGTCGATGACATCAGTCTGACGGCGGACGAGGGCTCGCTGCTGGTGCTGCTGGGGCCGTCCGGCTGCGGTAAGTCGACCACGTTGCGGCTGATCGCCGGGCTCGAGGAGGCCGATGCCGGCACGATCGCTATCGGCGGCGTGGACGTGACCCGCCTGTCGCCGGCGGAGCGGAAGATCTCCATGGTCTTCCAATCCTATGCGCTGTTCCCGCATTTGAGCGTGGCCGAGAACATCATTTTCGGCCTGCGCGTGCGGCGGGTGTCGCGCGCCGAACGCGACGCCCGGCTTCGTCGCGTCGCCGACATCGTTGGTCTCGCGCATCTGCTCGATCGCAAGCCGTCGCAATTGTCGGGAGGGCAGCGCCAGCGCGTTGCGCTGGGACGCGCCATCATCGCCGAGGCGCGGGTCTGCCTCATGGACGAGCCGCTGTCGAACCTCGACGCCAAGCTGCGACACGAGATGCGAACGGAAATCCGCGCGTTGCAGCAGCGCCTCGGCATGACGATGGTCTACGTCACCCACGATCAGACCGAAGCCATGACGATGGCGGACCGCGTCGTCCTGATGCGCGATGGCCGTATCGAGCAGAATGGCTCGCCGGAAGAGCTCTACAACAGGCCGGCGACGGCGTTTACGGCGCGTTTCATCGGCACACCGCCGATGAACCTGGTGCGTCAGGGCGATCATCTGATCGGCATCCGGCCGGAGCACATTCGCATCGTGCCCGGTGGCGATCATGCCGCGCGGGTCAAGGCCGTCGAGCATCTCGGAGCCGACAGCATCGTGCTGTGCGACATCGACGGTCAGCCGATCTCGGTGCGGCTCGATGGGTTCAGCAAGGTTCAGCCCGGCGAGGATGTCCGGCTGGCCTGGGAGGCCGGTCACGAACATCGGTTCGATCCGGCTACGGAATGCCGATTGGAAACTTCAGCCAGGGAGGGCCGGCTGGCGACCTCCGCTGGATAGCAGCGGTGGCTTCAGGCGCTCGGCGGATTACAGAGGGAGAGAGAGATGTTTGCGCGACGAACGATGTTGATGGCAGCCGCACTTGCCGTGCTCTCGATGGGGGCACGTCCCGCCGCCGCGGTGGATCTGACCATGTACTATCCGGTCGCGGTCGGCGGTCCCGTCACCAAGATCATCGACGACATGGTCTCGCGCTTCGAGAAGGACAATCCGGACGTCAAGGTGACGGCAGTCTATGCCGGCAACTACACGGACACGATGACCAAGGCGATGACCGCCATGAAGGGCGGGCAGCCGCCGCAACTGTCGGTTCTGCTGTCGACCGACGTGTTCACGCTGATGGACGAGAACGCGATCGTGCCGTTTGACGATCTCGTCGGCGACAAGGCCTGGTTCAAGGAGTTCTATCCCGCGTTCATGGCCAACGGCCAGGTCGACGGCAAGACCTGGAGCATCCCGTTCCAGCGTTCGACCATCGTGCTGTACTGGAACAAGGACGCCTTCAAGGAAGCCGGCCTCGATCCCGAGAAGGCACCGGCGTCCTGGGACGAAATGGTCGAGATGTCGAAGAAGCTGGTCAAGAAGGAGGGCGCCAACACGACGCGTTGGGGCGTCGAGATCCCGACGACCGGCTACGGCTACTGGATGCTGCAGGCGCTCGCCATCGAGAACGGCCAGAAGATGATGAACGAGGCCGGCACCGAGGTGTACCTCACCGCGCCTAAGACGGTCGGCGCGCTCGACTACTGGGTCGACCTGTCGCGCAAGCACAACGTCATGCCGACCGGCAGCATCGACTGGGCGACGCTCCGCACCGACTTCCTCGAAGGCAAGACGGCGATGATGTGGCACACGACGGGTAACCTCACGGCCGTCAAGGACGCCGCAAAATTCCAGTTCGGCGTGGCCATGCTGCCGGCCAAGGAGCGGCGGGGATCGCCGACCGGCGGCGGCAGCTTCTACATCTTCAAGAACGCTTCGGCCGAGCAGCAGAAGGCCGCCGTCAAGTTCATCCAGTGGATGACGGCGCCCGAGCGTGCGGCGGAATGGAGCATGAAGACCGGCTACGTCGCAGTGTCGCCGGCCGCCTACAAGACCAAGGCGATGGAAGACTACGCCAAGGACTTCCCGCAGGCGACCGTCGCGCGCGATCAGCTCGAGCATGCCGTGCCGGAGCTCTCCGTCCACGAAAACGGCCGCATCTACAAGTTCGTGAACGATGCCGTGCAGGCCGCGGTCACGGGCTCGCAGAAGCCACAGGAAGCGCTGGCCGCCGCGCAGGCGCAGTCCGACCGCGTGCTGCGCGCCGCTAAGTAATCGCAAAGTAAGGGACGTGGCGGGGTGGCGGTTCGCCGCCATCCCGCCGGCTCCAGGATGACCGATCTCGCCGCCTTATCGCCAATCCCCGAACGCCGCGCCCGGTCGCAGGCGTGGTGGAATGCCGTGAATGCGTGGCTGCTGCTGTTGCCGGCGGCGGTCCTGCTGGTTGCCTTCACGCACTGGCCGATCCTGGCGACGATCCGGCATTCGCTGTTCATCACCAAGCGGAACGGCAGCGAGGTCTTCGTCGGGACGGACAGCTACCGGGCCATGGCGGCGGATCCGATCTTCTGGAAGGCGCTGGTCAACAATTTCTGGTTCGCACTCGGCACGATCCCGACGTCGATCGCGCTCGCCCTGATCATGGCGGTCTGGGTCAATCGCAACATGCGCGGCCGCGGCTTTCTGCGGCTGGCGTACTTCACGCCGACGGTGCTGCCGATGATCGCCGTCGCCAACATCTGGCTGTTCTTCTACACGCCGGATTACGGCGCGCTCGATCAGCTGCGCGGGCTGTTCGGCCTCGGCGGCTGGAACTGGCTCGGCGATCCCTCGACGGTGATGGGCTGCCTGATCGTCATGGTGATCTGGAAGGAAGCCGGGTTCTTCATGATCTTCTATCTGGCCGCGCTGCAGCAGCTCTCGCCGGATCTCGATGAAGCCGCCTCCATCGAAGGCGCGAGCCGGTGGTACACGTTCCGCCGCATCACGTTCCCGCTGCTGATGCCGACCACGCTGTTCGTGGCCATCAATGCGGTCATCAACTCGTTCAAGCTGGTGGATCATCTGGTCATCATGACCAAGGGCGGTCCGAACAACGCCAGCACGCTGCTGCTCTACTACATCTATGAGGTCGCCTTCACGTTTCAGGATTCCTCCTACGCGGCAACGCTGACGGTCGTGCTTCTCATGCTGCTGAGCGCGATTGCGCTGCTCAAGTTCGGCTATCTCGATCGCAGGATCCACTACCAATGAGAGGCCGGACACCTCCCGTCGAGGCCGTCGCAGCATGGCTCCTGGCTTTGATCTGGCTCGCCCCCTTGGCCTATGCCTTCTGGAGCGCGCTGCATCCGGCGGCCTATGCCACATCTTTCAGCCTGTCCGCGCCCTGGACGCTGGAGAATTTTGCCCGGGCCTGGAAGCAGGCGCCGTTCGGCCGGTACTACCTCAACACGGTCGTGCTGGTGACGTTCATCCTGGTCGGCCAGCTGATCCTGTCGACGCTGGCCGCCTATGCCTTTGCGCGCTTCAGATTCAGGGGCAGCGGCATTGCGTTTGCCCTCGTGCTGCTCCAGCTCATGATCATGCCCGACGTCCTCATCGTCGAGAACTATCGCGCGATCGCAAAGCTCGGCTTGCTCGATACGATTCCTGCCATCGCGCTGCCTTATCTGGCGAGCGCCTTTGGTATCTTCCTGTTGCGGCAGACTTTCAAGAGCGTGCCTCAGGAGCTGGTCGAAGCCGCCCGGGTCGAGGGAGCAGGCCCGCTGGTCATCCTTTGGCGGGTCTATGTGCCCTTGGCTCGGCCCACCTACGTCGCCTTCGGTCTCGTCTCCGTCAGTTATCACTGGAACAACTTCCTGTGGCCGCTGATCGTCACGAATTCGGTGGAGGCGCGGCCGCTCACGGTGGGGCTCGCCGTTTTCGGCGCTCCTGAGACCGGCGTGGATTGGTCGGTGATCACGGCCGCGACCGTGATGACGATGGCGCCGCTCCTGATCGCGTTCCTGCTGTTCCAGCGTCAGTTCGTTCAGTCATTCATGCGCGCGGGTATCCGGTGATGCGGCTTCTGACCTGGAACATACAGTGTGGCAAGGGGTGCGACGGAGTCACTGATCTCTCCAGGATCGTTGCCGTCGCGAGGCAAACGCTCGATGCGGACGTGTTCTGCTTCCAGGAGGTGAGCGCCAATTTTTCGAGATTTGGCGATGGCGCGGATCAGAGCGCTCAGTTCGCAGCCTTGCTGCCCGGCTACTCCGCGATATTCCGACCGGCGATCGAGACGATAGATCGCGTGGGCAGCCTTCACTGCTTCGGCAACATGACGCTGTCGCGATTGCCGGTGTTGCAGATCGCCAATCACCTCCTGCCGTTTCCGGGCGCGGGTGGGGTGCGCAGCATGCGCCGTCACGCCCTGGAGGTGACGCTTCAGGCCTCGTTTGGCGCTGTTCGCATCGTCAACACGCATCTCGAGTTTCATTCGGCCGATCAGCGTCAGGCGCAGATCACGCGGCTGCTCGACCTGCAGCAGGACGCATCCGGGAGCCCCAGGCAGGCCAGCTCCCGGCACGATGAGCCATATGGGAGCCAGACCGTCGCGGCGTCGAGCCTGATGTGCGGCGATTTCAATTTCGACGTCGCCGATCCCCAGCACGCCCTGATCGACCGCGCCGGCAGGCCCGGCTTGAATTATCGGGATGCGTGGGCCGCCAATCGTCCGGGGCGCCCGCGGGCGCCGACATGCGGCATCTTTGATCGCGCGCAATGGGCCGACGGGCCGGACTGTCGCGACTTCATCTTCGTCACGGAGGATCTGGTCAGTCGCGTGCGCGGCATCGAGGTCAACGCGGCAACCGATGCGTCCGACCACCAACCCCTCGGGATCGAGCTGGCTGACTAGAGAATGGCGAAGTCATCAAAGCTTGTCGTTGCAAGGAAGGGCAGGGTGCTCCTCGTCAGACGGCGGCGCGACAAGCGCTGGATGTTTCCGGGCGGCCGCAGGCGCGCCGGCGAGAGTGAGAGAAAGTGCCTCCATCGCGAGATCATGGAGGAGCTGCCCAAGCTCAGGCTTGGCGAGTTGAGGCTGTGGAAGGAAGTCAACGGCAAGAACCGCAGGTCCGGCCGAAGGATGAGCGATGCGATCTTCCTGGGCAAGAAGGCCTCGGGTCCCCTGAAGATCGGCGACAAGAAGGAGCTCGACCGGGCGGAATGGCGCAAGCCGCGCGGACTGAAGCTGACCGCAACCTCGCGCTACATTCGCGACAAGCTGTTTCCGAAATAGGCGAGGGCCTGGCTGTTCGCTGCGCGGAGCATTACAGGCGGTCTAACCCGTCGCGCGCGGGAGCATGCCCCTGGCCGTGATCTCGGCCGAGAGTTCTTCGATCGACTTGCGCTGCTCCATCGCGGTTCTGCGGATCAGGGCAAAGGCGGCAGGTTCGGCGAGCGCATGCGAATGCATCACCTGGAGAACGGCGGCGAGCACGACGCGACGCGACCGCAGGCGCTGCTCGAGCTTCAGAATCTGCTGCTTCAATTCGCCCGTGCGTTCGCTGCGCTCGAATGCCATGACGAGCGCTGCGTAGATGCCGGCGGACCGCAGCGGCTTGATCAGGAACGATGCCGGATCGAGCTCGAACACCAGCTTGAGGCGGCTCGGCGTTTCGGTGCCGAGCAGGGCGATGACGGGCGATCGCGCCAGCACCGCGCGTTGGGCCGGTTGCAGCAGGGGCAGGAACTCGTCGTCGATCAGCGATAGATCAGGGGCGAAGCCGACGGGGTCCGCCGGCGTCCACGCGACACCCTCGATCCCGAGACGTTCGAACTGTCGTCGCACGATGGTTGAGTCGCGCTCGTCCCTGATGGCGACGAGCGCCTTGCGTCCGCGTAGCGAAAATGAAGACGGTCTGCTCATTTTACAACCCGCAAATGCGGCGCGTTCGGCAATGCGCCGCCCGCCGAGGTTTCTTTCGACGGGCTGACGGCAACGTCGAGCTGCGTCAGGTAGGGATCAGGCTTAACAGGCGCGTCGGCTTCCCAGAAGATATCAAACTGTCCTTGCGGATTGGATACGGCAAGCCGCGGTGTAAGGACGCAATGATTGTTGCCGCCGTCGATCCACACCGGTCCTTGCGGTGAATTGTAGCGATAGCCCGCCGCGGCGCGCCGCACCTCCGCAATAGCGGACGTGCCCGCGCGTTGCAGCGCGCGCGCCAGCAGATAGACCGCGACATAGGCGGATTGCCCGTCCACGGACGGACTGCTGTCCTCGCCATAGCGTGCCTTCCAGCGCGCGACGAAGGCGCGGTTCTCCGGCAGGCGGATGCTCTCGAAATAGGCCGACGAGGTGATGCAGCCAGCCGATGCCGGCCCGACGATCGCCAGTTCCGGCTCGCACAGGCTGCAGCTCAGCATGGGAATTTCGAGGCCGGCGGCCTTGGTGCCGGCGTCAAAGGCGCGGATGAAGTCGTAGCTCGAGCTTCCGACCAGCGTGTTGAACACGATCGGCGGCTTGCGGCGGATAATCTCGTCGACGATGTGGCCGACGGCGCTTTCGCCAAGCTCGAGCAGTCGCTCGGCGAGGATGTGGCCATCTGCCGCGCTGACGAGTTCCCGGGTGACGCGATTGGTCTCCCAGGTCCACACATAGTTGGAGCCGACGCAGAAGATCTCCCGCGACAGATTGTCGAGCACGTAGCGGACCAGGGGCAGCACGTTGTGATTGGGCGAGGCGCCGACATAGATCACGTTGTCGGAGCACTCGAAGCCCTCGTAGCGGGCGGGATACCAGAGCAGGCGATCGGTGCGCTCGACGATCGGCAGCACCTGCTTGCGGGAGGCCGAGGTGTAGCAGCCGATGATGTGCTCGACGCCGACATTGCGGATGAGGTCGTCACAGACCGTGTGATATTCGGAGACGATGCCGCGAGGATCGCGAATGTGGGGCGTGATCGAGAAGTCGAACTCGGTCTGCGCGTTGATCTCGTCGACCGCCATCATCGCGCTCTTGAGGATCTCGCGTCCCATTGCCTGATAGGGCCCGGATTGCGAGCAGATGATGCCAACGGGAACAGACGGCTTTGTCATTGACGGCTTTCGATCGCGAAACGCGAAGATGAAATCATCATCGTCGATGACAGTGCAAGGGGCATTCAGTTGGCTTGCAGTCGGCTTGCCGTTTTGCTGCGCAGCACTCTCGAAATTTAGGCAGGCAGCATCGTTGACAACACGATAGGCAGTTACTTAGACTTTTCTCCTACAGGGCGACCTGTCGAACCTCGCGTGCGCTGATCTGGCCGATGACGTCCAGCTCTTTGCTACCCAACTGCTTCGTTCGATCACGGCCCCTAAGCGACCGATCATAGCCGCGGCATTTGAGCCATTCGTCACCTCATTCGGGAGGGGCGGGTGGCTTTTTCCGTTTTGCCGCCAGGACAGCTGGCGATGCGTCCGCATCGCCAGAACGGTGACGCATGCGCCAGCGGGCGATGCGTCATGTCGAGCGAGAGGATGAGGAGCGATGGCGGCAACGGATCTCCACTATCTTGGGCTCGTCGAGATCGGACAGAAGGTCCAGGCCAAGGAACTGTCATCGGTCGAAGTCACCAAGGCGATGCTCGGCCGGATCGACAAGCTCGACGGCAAGCTCAAGAGCTTTGCGCATGTGATGGCCGACTCGGCGCTCGCGGAAGCCGCTGCGGCCGAGAAGGAGATCGCCTCCGGCAAGATCAGGGGACCGCTGCACGGCGTGCCGGTTGCTGTGAAGGATCTCTGCTGGGCCAAGGGCGCGCCGGCCGGGCATGGCATGACGATCCATCGCGACTTCCGCCCGACCGAGGACGCCACGGTGGTTGCGCGGCTGAAGGAGGCCGGCGCGATCATCCTCGGCAAGCTGCAGCAGACCGAGGGCGCCTATGCCGATCATCATCCGAAGATCGACCCGCCGAAGAATCCGTGGAACGCGGATCTCTGGCCCGGCGCATCGTCGAGCGGTTCCGGCGTGGCGACCGCGGCCGGCCTCTGCTTCGGCTCGCTCGGCACCGATACCGGCGGCTCGATCCGCTTTCCGTCCGCGGCCAATGGCGTCACCGGGCTCAAGCCGACCTGGGGACGGGTCAGCCGCTATGGCGCCTTCGAGCTGGCAGCGACGCTGGACCACATCGGTCCGATGGCGCGAAGCGCGGTCGATTGCGGCGCCATTCTCGGCGTGATCGCGGGGCAGGACCCCAGGGATACGACGGCGGTGCCGCTGGCGGTTCCGGATTATCTTGCCGGGCTGACCGGCGATCTGCGCGGCGTGACCATCGGCATCGACCGGCGCTGGACCAGCGACGGCACCGACAGCGATGCGGCCAAGGTGCTGGCCGAAGGTCTGCGCGTCGCGGCCGATCTCGGCGCGAAGATCAAGGAGATCAACTTCCCCGATCCCAAGGCGATCATCGACGACTGGTTCCCGCTCTGCGGCATCGAAGTCGCGGTCGCGCATGAGGAGACCTATCCGGCGCGCAAGGACGAGTACGGCCCGGCGCTCGCAGGCCTGCTCGATCTCGGCCGGCAGCAATCCGGCATGGACTACCAGAAGATCGTGCTCCGCCGCGAAGCGTTTCGCGGCGCCGTGCGCGCGCTGTTCGAGAGCGTCGATCTTCTCGCGATCCCCGCGCAAGCCTTCGCCGCGCCGACTCTCGCAAAAATGGCAGCGCTCGGCGAGGACGCCTCGCTGATTGGAGGCCTGCTCCGCTTCACATGCCCGTTCGACATGACGGGAAGCCCGACCGTGACATTGCCCGGCGGCTTCGCCGCGAATGGCGGTCCGGTCGGCCTCCAGTTCGTCGGCCGTCACTTCGAAGAGGCCGGCCTCGTTCGCGCGGGCGATGCGTTCCAGCGCGTCACCGACTGGCACAAGCGTCATCCCGCGATCTGAGCCGAGGAGCCGATCTCATGTCCGAAGACTGGTTGAAGACGTCCATCATGGCCAAGCGCGCCGTCGCCAAGGGAGCGACCGGCGCGACCCATAGCCTGACCATCGAGCAGCAGGGGGACTTCCATTACGTCTACGGTCCCTATGCCAAGCCGACCCTGTCGATCGACCCCGGCGGGGTCGTCGTTGTCGAGACCGAAGATGCGTTCGGCGGCGTGCTGACCAAGGAGACCGACAGCCCCACCGCCAAGCTCAACTTTCCTTTCCTCAATCCGCAATGCGGGCCGATCGCGGTGAAGGGCGCCAAGAAGGGCGATTGCCTCGCGATCTACATCCGCGACGTCGAGACGCGGGGCGAGCAGCCGGCCGGCACGACCTGTATCATTCCGGAGTTCGGCGGACTGGTCGGAACCGGTTCGACGGCGCTGCTCAATCCGCCGCTGCCGGAGCGCGTGAAGAAGCTGCATGTCGACAGGAACGGCGTGCGCTGGAACGACAAGCTCACGCTGCCCTACGAGCCGTTCATCGGCACCATCGGCGTCTCGCCGGAGATCGAGGCGATCTCGTCGCTGCAGCCGGACTATCACGGCGGCAATATGGACCTGCCCGACGTCGCGCCGGGTGCGATCATCTATTTCCCGGTGCATACCGACGGCGGGATGCTCTACGTCGGCGACTGCCACGCGACGCAGGGCGATGGCGAGCTTTCGGGCGTGGCGATGGAGCAGCGCGCGACCGTCACGCTCCAGGTCGACCTGATCAAGAACTGGAGCTTCGCCTGGCCGCGGCTCGAGACGAAGGATTTCATCATGACGATCGGCAGCGCGCGTCCGCTCGAGGACGCCGCGCGCATCGCCTATCGCGAGCTGGTGCGGTGGATGGCGGCCGACTACGGCTTCGACGAGATCGACGCCTACATGCTGCTCAGCCAAGCCGGCCGCATGCGCCTCGGCAACATGGTCGACCCCAAATACACGATGGGGGCGTCCATCCTGAAGAATTACCTCAAGCCATGACATCCAATCATGACACCCAGCCGCTTTCAATAGAGGGGACATCACGATGAATTCGGGACACAAGCTACGGATGGTATTGCTCGGCGCCATGCTCGGCACGGTGGCGTCGATGAATATTGCCAGCGCCGCGGAGCCGCCGCTGAAGGTCGGCCTGCTCGAGGACGTCTCCGGCGATCTCGCCTTCATGGGCATGCCGAAGCTGCACGGCTCGCAGCTCGCCGTCAAGGAGATCAACAAGAGCGGCGGCATTCTGGGCCGGCAGATCGAGCTGATCCACCTCGATCCCCAGGGCGACAACGCACGCTATCAGGAGTTCGGCCGGCGCCTGCTCAATCGCGACAAGGTGGACGTGCTGATCGGCGGCATCACTTCGGCCTCGCGCGAGGCGCTGCGTCCGATCGTCGATCGCACCACGACGCCGTATTTCTACACCAACCAGTACGAGGGCGGTGTCTGCGACGCCAGCATGATCAGCATGGGCGCAGTGCCCGAACAGCAATTCTCGACGCTGATTCCCTGGATGGTCGAGAAGTTCGGCAAGAAGGTCTATGTCATCGCGGCCGACTACAATTTCGGCCAGATCTCGGCGGAGTGGAACCGCAAGATCATGAAGGATCTCGGCGGCGAGGTCGTCGGCGAGGAGTTCATCCCGCTCGGCGTGTCGCAGTTCGCGCAGACCATCCAGAACATCCAGAAGGCGAAGCCGGACTGGCTGCTGACGATCAATGTCGGCGCTGCCCAGGATTCGTTCTTCGAGCAGGCTGCCGCGGCCAATCTCAATTTGCCGATGGGCTCGTCGATCAAGGTCATGCTCGGCTTCGAGCACAAGCGCTTCAAGCCGCCGGCGCTCAACAACATGCACGCGACTGCGAACTGGTTCGAGGAGATTGATACGCCCGAAGCGACCGAGTTCAAGAAGCGCTGGCACGCCAAGTTCCCCGACGAGCTCTACATCAACGACATGGGGTACAACGCCTATAACGCGCTCTACATGTACAAGGCGCTGGTCGAGAAGGCGAAATCGATCAAGCTCGAAGACATGCGGAAAGTGATCGCGACCGGCGATGCCTGCATCGACGCGCCCGAGGGTAAGGTCTGCATCGACCCGAAGAGCCAGCACACCTCTCACCGCATGCGCCTGATCTCGGTCGGGCCGAAGCACGAGGTGAAGGTCGAGAAAGACTACGGCACGATCCAGCCTTACTGGCTTGGCGAGATCGGGTGCGATCTCACCAAGAAGAACGACAAGGATCAGTACACGCCGAGCCATCTCCCCAAGAGGTCCTGAGACGGGCACGGATCTTGCTCGTGTTTGATGTCACGTTTCTGAACAAGACTGGCGCCGCAACGACGCGGCGTCGGGATCGGCAAGGGGACCAAGATGTCGGCTGAAGTGTTCTCGCTGTTCTATCAGTTCGCCGACGTCTTCGCGTTCCTCATTCTCTCGGCCGCAGGCCTCGCCATCGTGTTCGGCATGATGGGCGTCATCAACATGGCGCACGGCGAGTTCATCATGTGCGGGGCCTATGTCACGGTTGGCCTCGTCAATCTGGGCGTCCCGCTCGCGATTGCCCAGATCCTGGCTGCGGTGACGGCCGGGCTCATCGGTGTCCTCGTTGAATTCCTCGTCGTGCGGCGGTTCTACAAGCGCCCCCTGGATTCGTTGCTCGCGACCTGGGGACTGAGCCTGATCGTGACGCAGTCGATGCTCCTGATCGTCGGTTCCGCCGTGCGCGGCATCGGGACGCCCGAGGGGAGCTTTGCGATCGGCGGCTATACGTTCTCGACCTACCGCCTGGTGCTGTTCGGTTGCGCCGTGGCGGTGCTGGCCGGCCTCTACATCATCTTCATGAAGACGCGTTTTGGCGTCATCGCCCGCGCGACCATGCAGAATGCGGCGATGGCCAAGGCGCTGGGCGCACGCACCGGCCGCATCTATGCGATCAGCTTCGGGATCGGAACCGGCCTTGCCGGGCTTTGCGGCGCGCTCTACGCGCCGACCATGACGCTGATCCCGACCATGGGCGCGACCTTCGTGGTCGAGAGTTTTGTCACCGTCGTGATCGGCGGAGCCAATGTGCTTCTTGGAACGGCGCCGGCCGCCGTGTTTCTGGCGATGATCCGGATGGCCTTGAACGCGAGCTACGGCCAGATCATCGGACAGATCGGCATGCTGGTCGCCGTCATCCTGATCATCCGCGTCTTGCCCGAGGGACTCTCCAGCGTGCTGGTTCGCCGTGGACGCTAAAGGGAATCTGTGATGTTCAAGCTGCTCGAAGGCCCACAGACGCTCGGACGCGGCAAGATGTTCTGGTCGTGCTTCCTGGTCGTGCTCGCGGGCGCGCTGGCCTATCCTTTGTTTGCCGATTCCTACGATGTCGGCAATTTTGCCTACTTCCTGATCTGGATCTTCATGGCGCTCGGCCTGTGCCTGATGTGGGGCTATGGCGGCATGCTGTCGTTCGGCCAGACGCTGTTCTTCGGAATCGCCGGTTACGGCTACGGCGTGCTCGCGATCAACATGGGCGGCGGCACCGCGACGATCGCCGCGCTCGTGCTCTCTGTCGTCCTGGCGATGATCGCGGCCGGTATCCTCGGCTATTTCATGATCTGGGGCGGGATCAACGGCATCTTCTTCGGCATCGTGACGCTGTCCGCGACGTTGGTGCTGGCTTTCTTCCTCGGCCAGACGGCCGGACCGGAATGGCATATCGGGCCGGCGCGGTTGAACGGCTTCAACGGCATGAAGGGCATGGACCCGCTGACGGTTCGCGACTTCTACATCGAGGGCTCGGCGCTCTATTACGTCATGTTCGCGCTGATCGTGATCGTCTATCTCGCGCTGCGCATGCTGGTGAACTCGGGCATCGGCAACGTCATCGTGGCGACGCGGGAGAATCCGCAGCGCGCGGAGATGCTGGGTTACGACGTCAGGAAATATCAGCTGCTGACCTTCGTGATCGGCAGCGGTCTCGCAGGCCTCAGCGGCGCGCTGTACACGTCCTGGGGGCAGTTCATCACCCCGTCCAGCATCGGCTTGCCGGCAGCCGCGATGCCCATCGTGTGGGTGGCATTCTCCGGGCGCAGCGATTTGACCGCAACGCTGGTTGGGTCGTTCCTGCTGCTGTTCGGCTTTCAGACCATCACGGTGTACAGCCAGCAGGCGGCGCTGGTGCTGATGGGGGCCCTGCTGCTCGCGACCGTGATGCTGGCGCCGCAGGGCTTCGTGCTCGGCATCGGCAAGCTCGCCGCCGACTGGTGGCAGGGACGCCGACGGCCTGGTGACGTCGTGGCAGAGGCCGGCGGCCTGCAACCGGAAGAGTCCTGATCATGGCACTCGTCGAAGTCAAAGGCGTATCGAAGCGCTTCGGCGGACTGACGGCCGTCTCGGGTGTCGACCTCGCAGTCAATGCCGGGGAGATCCATTGCCTGATTGGCCCCAACGGCGCCGGCAAGAGCACGCTGTTCAAGCTGATCGTCGGCCTCTATCCGCCGACCGAGGGCAGTATCCTGTTCGACACCGTCGATATCACGGCCGAGCGGCCCTACGCGCGCGTGCAGCGGGGAATGAGCATCAAGATGCAGGCCCCGAGCGTGTTCAAGGAATTGCCTGTCCGCCAGAACATCCAGACGGCGCTGCAGGAGCGATTGTCCGGCTCGGAGCGCATCGCCGAGGAAGATCGCCTGCTGACTCTGCTCAACCTGGCGTCGGATAGCGACAAGCTGGCGGGCGCGCTGTCGCACGGCCAGCAGCAATGGCTCGAAATCGGGATGGCGCTGGCTTTGAAGCCGCAGCTCCTGCTGCTGGACGAGCCGACCGCGGGCATGTCGCCCGAGGAAACCTTCAAGACCGGCGAGTTGATCAGGTCGTTCAATGCCGAGGGCATGACGGTGCTCGTGGTCGAGCACGACATGGCTTTCGTCCGCCAGGTCGCCCAGCGCGTCACGGTGCTGCATCTCGGTAGGATCTTTGCGCGCGGCACGCTCGACAGCATCCTGCAGGACGAGAAGGTCGCGGAAATCTATCTGGGTAAGACCCATGCTCACTAATGTTTCGTCCCCTGAGCGGATTATCGACGTTGCCGAATTGTGGGCGGGGTACGGCGCGACGCCGATCCTGCAGGGCGTCACCATGTCAGTCTCGCGTGGCGAGATCGTCGGCGTGATCGGCCGCAACGGCGTCGGCAAATCGACCCTGATGCGCTGCCTGATCGGGCTGCTGCAAACCTGGCGCGGCACGATCAGATTCATGGGGCAGGACGTGACCGCGCTGGAGGCAGACGCGCGGGCGAGGGCGGGCTTCGGCTACATCCCGCAAGGGCGCGACGTGTTCCCGCAAATGACGGTCGAGGAAAACCTTCAGGTCGGCGAGCTGATCGGTGGCTCCGCCGGCAAGAAGCTGCCGGAGTTGGTCTATGAGTATTTTCCGCGGCTGAAGGAGCGCCGGCGGCAGGCCGCGGGCACCATGTCGGGCGGCGAGCAGCAGCAGCTCGCCATCGGCCGCGCGTTGATCGGCAATCCATCCCTGATGATCCTGGACGAGCCATCCGAAGGCATTCAGCCCTCCATAGTCCAGCACATCTGCGAAGCGCTCCGATCGTTCCGCAACGAGCTCGGAACCACCATCATCTTCGTGGAGCAGAACCTCGACACGATCCTGGCGATCGCCGAGCGCTGTTACATCATGGAGAAGGGTAAGATCACGCGGTCGCTCGCCGGCACCGAGGTCAACGAGGACAATGTGCGGGAACAGCTTCTGCTCTGAACGGCCTCGGGCATGCTTTCAACTCGTCAATAGGGAGGGAATGAACATGGATCTCGGACTCAAGGGCGCAAAGGTTCTCGTCACCGGCAGCACGAAGGGCATCGGCAGGGCGATCGCCGACACCTTTGCAGCCGAAGGTGCCAATGTCGGCATCTGCGCGCGCAACCAGGCCGACGTCGATAGCGCGGTCACCGCGATCAAGGCGAAGGGCGTCGCCGCGTTCGGCAGCTCGGTGGACGTCTCCAATGGCCCGGCGCTCAAGGCCTGGGTGGAGGATATGGCCTCCAAGCTCGGCGGCATCGACATCGTCGTCGCCAATGTCAGTGCGCTCTCGATCGGGCAGGACGAGGAGAGCTGGGAGAAGGAATTCTCCACCGACATGATGGGCACGGTGCGGTTGGTCAATGCGGCGATGCCGTATCTGGAGAAGAGCAAGGCGGCCGCGATCGTCACCATCTCCAGCGTGTCGGGCCGCGAGGTCGATTTCGCCAGCGGTCCTTACGGGACATTCAAGGCCGCGATCATCCACTACACGCAAGGACTTGCCTTCCAGCTTGCCGGCAAGGGCATCCGCGCCAACTCGGTCTCGCCGGGCAACACCTATTTCGAAGGCGGCGTCTGGAACCAGATCAAGGACGGTAATCCCGAGCTGTACAAGACCGCGCTGGCGCTGAACCCGACGGGTCGGATGGGCACGCCGCAGGAAATGGCGAACGGCGCGGTGTTTCTTGCCAGCAAGGCGGCGAGCTTCATCACCGGCACCAACCTCGTCGTCGATGGTGCCCTCACGCGCGGGGTACAGTTCTAGACGTATCCAGCATCGCGCCATTGCGAGATCGGGCCGTCGCGGCGCCGGTGAGCGAAGCCGTTTCCGACAACAACAGGGCTGTCAGATGTCAGCAGATCCAATCCACTACAAGTCGATCACCGAACTCTCCGAGCTGTTCCGTCGTGGCGAGCTTTTGCCTTCGAAGGTGACCGAGGCCATGCTGAGCCGGATCGCCAAGCTCGACGGCAAATTTCATGGTTATGCACTCGTCCTTGCCGAGCGCGCCATGGCGCAGGCGAAGCGCTGTGACGCCGAGCTTGCCAGTGGCATTTGGCGGGGGCCTCTGCACGGCGTGCCGATCGGACTGAAGGACCTCTGCTACACCAGCTTCGCGCCGACGGCAGGCGGCACCACGATCCACGCCGAGTTCGTCCCGTCGTTCAACGCGACGATCGTGGACCGGCTCGAGCAGGCCGGCGCCGTCACGCTCGGCAAGCTGAAGATGACCGAGGGGGCCTACACCAGCCATCATCCGAACGATCAGGCGCCGCTCAATCCCTGGGGCGTCGATTACTGGGTCGGCTCGTCCTCCAGCGGATCGGGCGTGGCGACCTCGGCGGGGCTCTGCTTCGGCTCGATCGGCAGCGACACCGGCGGCTCGATCCGGTTTCCATCGGCAACCTGCGGGCTGACCGGGATCAAGCCGACTTGGGGACGCGTTAGCCGCCATGGCGTCTTTCCGCTGGCCGACTCGCTCGACCATGTCGGGCCGATGTGCCGGAGCGCAGCCGATGCGGCGGCCATGCTCGGCGTTATCGCAGGGGCGGATGTCAACGATCCCACCGCCCTGCAGGCGCCCGTGCCGAACTATCTCGCGGGGATCGGTGACGGGGTCCGCGGCCTGCGGATCGGCGTCGACCGCCGCTACACCCAGAACGGCATCGATCCGCAAGTAGTCGCCGCGTTGCTCGAAGCCGAGCGGACGCTCGCCGCGATCGGGGCCGACATCCGCGAGGTCAAGTTTCCGGCCTATGAAAAGCTCGTGAGCATGTGGATTCCGATGTGCTCGATCGAGACCGCTGAGGCCCATCTTGAGACCTATCCGTCGCGGAAGTCGGAATACGGCCCGGACCTGGCGCAGCTGATCGAGCAGGGCAGGTCGATGAGTGGCGTCGAGATCGCGCAGATCCATCATGAGCGGCTAAAATTTTGCGGCAGCCTGGCCGCCCTCTTTGGCGATATCGACCTGCTGCTGATCCCCACCATGCCCGTGCCGATCCCGACACTGACCAGGATGGGAGAGTACGGCGCCGATCCAAACGTGCTGCTCAGCATCCTGCGCTTCACCGCGGTGTTCGACTTCTCGGGCAACCCGACCATCACGCTGCCGAATGGCATGGCGTCGGACGGCCTGCCGCTCAGCATGCAGCTCGTCGGCCCGCATCTGTCGGAGGATGTGCTCGCGCGCGCCGGGCATGCCTTCCAGTCGGCGACGGACTGGCATACCCGGCGCGCTCCGATCGATTGAGCCTGTGTCGGCTCGGCTCGAGGGTACTTGACACCGCTTTCCTGATCACTGACGGTATTTGAAGTATACTGTGGCAGTACAAGCGGTGGCGAGTTGCTCTACCTTTGTAAGACAATTCAGTCGATTGATCCCGATAGGTAACGAAATCGCGAGTACTACGAACGGCGCAAATTATACTGTGAATCCATGATCGAAAAATTGCAGCGGATATACCGTCGGGATTAGTCCGTCAGACGCGGAGTTTTGTGCTTGCAAAACAACGACGAACCGTCGTTCGAAACGATAGAGTGGGAGTAGGGAGAACGGCTGCTACCGCGTTGTTTGGCGTAGGTTTGGGTCGGGCAGTTCTCCACACCCTTTCATCGCCGGGCGCTGTCTAAAACTGTGACTTCCGCTTACCTGATCGCGGTCGCTCTTTCATCCTGCTTTCGCCAAGTGGGTATTGCGGCGCATTGCAGCGTATAAAAAGGTCGGAGGTTGGTAGCCCCAAGCATCAGTTGAAGGAAGGCAGCTCTTGGCGCAAGCCGGGCGCTCGGCCGGTCCCGCATGTCTCAGAAGGGCGAAGCCGAAATGTTCACCTCGTCAGACCGCCGTGTGTTGATGCCCTAGGGAATGGCTGCCACACCGCGGTTACCGGCCGCACGGTCAGCCGCGGGAGTTCTTCGAGGCAATCCTTTTCCTAACGTCTGATCAGGCGTCCTGGGTCACGGGCACCATACTTCCCGTGGACGGAGGTGTGACCGCTGGCCGGCAATAGTCACTGAGAACGACGCGATATGAAAATCGGGGCTCTTTCAGGCCCGGAGATTTCGCGGCCGCGAGACTATGCGGTTCGAGCTTCGCCGGTCTCATTGTCTACGACGAAAAGGCTTTCGTAGTACGTGACCTTCGGTTTCACGCCATGTGTCTCGGTCATCCGCCGCTCCCACTCGGGCGTGTACCAGGCGCGTGCTGCGGCTTCAGACCGCCAAAGGTAGACCCCTCCAGCACCTTCGTCGCCATTTATGTAGTATTTCCTGATCAGCCCCTGAGAGGCGAGGGAGGTGTACGTCGCGGCAGTTTTTTGCGCGGATGCGATCGCTGCCTCGCGCGAGCGCTTCGATATTGGCAGTTGTACGACTACGACAAACATTGGATGTACCTCTCGATATTTTCAGGCGACTGGTCTCGGCAGGGTGCCAGTGTTGATAGGACCTTCTCGGCCTACGTTTCGCGTGTAGGCGTGGGGGCTCGATCCCATTTCGGTTCGAAAAGCGAATATGAACGCCGATGCGGAGCCGTAACCGAGTTGCAGGGCCGTCTCGGTCACTCCCGTGCCACTTCCTAGCAATTCGAGCGAACGTAGCAATCGAACTCGCCTACGCCATGATCGGAGGCTCAGGCCCATCTCGGCCTCGAACTGTCGCGACAGTGTCCGGGATGACATGCCAAGCGTCGTTGCCCAGTCGTCCAAACTACGTTCATCAGCGGGATCTAGATAGAGAACCTCGCAAAGACGGAGCAGACGCTCGCTGCGCGGCCACGGCAGTCCGGCGCTCAGCGCCGGCGCTCTGGCCAGTTGATCGAGAATGAGTGCCGTGATGCGCTGTGTGTATCCTTCATCGTCCTTCCGCCCTTCGATGGCAGCGGCTTCGACGATCAATTGCTTCAAAAGAGGAGAGACGGCCAGAACGGTTGGCTCCGACGGCAGATCTCGCCCCGAGCCGACGGCGATCCACAGGCTGCGGAATTCGGCGCCCATCAGTGATCCGACCCGGTGGCGAACGCCGCTCGGCAACCAAACTGCCTGCTCCGGCGAGACGACGAAGGACCGATTCTCCGCGACGGCCATGAGTACACCGTCGACGGCGTAGACGACCTGATGCCAGTCGTGCGCGTGCTCCGGGAATTCGTGCCTCGGAGGAATGGACTGGGCCCGCATTGTGATCGGTCGCGGGGGAAGAGCGTCAGGCGGAGCCGATATCGGGGTCCAGGACACGACGTCTCCGATTGGCGGATATTCTACATAAATTGGCAAAGCGTCGAAAGACAGCCTCATATCGCTCTGATAGCGGTGGAAATCAAGGGGCTGCCAGCTCGGGCGGCCACCGCTGTAGGAGGCGAGCATGGCCGAGGTCGATAGTCGCGGCCTCCCGATTTCGACGAACTCGTCAAGAGCCGCGGCGAGCTATCGCACGGGAGTGGACCTTCTGTTGTCGGCTTGGCCCGGCGCGGAGGACGAACTGCGACAAGCCATCGATCTGGATCCGGAGTTCGCTCTCGCGCATGCCGCTCTCGCTCGCTTGCAGGCAATCAAGGGCCGGCCCACAGAGGCGCAGGCGAGCGTCGCAAGAGCGCAAGAGATCGTAGTTCGAAGTGCATCACCGCGTGAGATCAGTCACGTCCTGACGCTATCGCTTGCCGTGAAAGGGCAATCGGCCAAAGCGCTTGAGAACGCGCTCGCCCATCTGGACCAATGGCCCCGCGATGTCCTGATCCTCTCCCTGCCGCTCGGCGCCTTCGGCCTGTTTGCCTTCTCGGGAATGGCCGATCACGACCAGGCACGGGTCGATCTGTGCGAGAAAGTGGCGGATCAGTACGACCCGGACGACTGGTGGTTTCTGACCTATCGCGGCTGGTCCCACGCCGAGAACGGCGCGGTCGCCAAGGGCCGGAACCTGGCGCAGCGTGGCCTAGAGCGACGGCGCGCCAACGCCAACGCGGCCCATGCCGTGGCGCACGCCATGTTCGAGCAGGGCGCGACCCATGAAGCCGAAACGTTGATCGAAGGCTGGCTGCCGGAATACGACCCGGCGGGTATGTTGCATGGGCACTTGGCGTGGCACGCCGCTCTGTCCGCGCTGGAGCGCGACGATCCGCAGCACGCGCTGGCGATTTATTCGAGGCACGTGCGCCCCTCGGTCTCGCTGGGACTTCCGATCAACGTCGTGAGCGATGCTGTCTCGCTGCTGTGGCGGTTGCAGGCGTACGGCTATGAGGTACCGGCAGGCCTGTGGGATGAAGCTGAACGCTACGCATCGTCCAAGTATGCGAACCCCGGGCTCGCATTCGTGGAGATCCATATAGGGCTCCTCTCGGCGGCAACGGGGCGGCATGTCGCCGCGACAAATCGCATCGTTGCGAACACCCGGCGGGTTGCCGATGGCGCGCTTCCGGCGGGATCCATCGTCCCGGCTGTCGGCTCGGCGGCGCTCGCGTTCGCCAATGCCGACTACGCGGACTGCGCACGGATACTGGGGCCGTTGACGAGGGACTTCGCTCGGGTCGGCGGTAGCGGCGCCCAACGGGAAATCCTCGAAGACACGCTGCTGCTCGCGCTGATGCGCAGCGGCCAGGCCGCCCAGGCGCGCGACCTGCTCGATCGTCGTCTGCACCGGCGTCCCTCGCAGCGCGATACGCGCTGGAGCCATCAAATCGAGGTCTGAATGTCCCAAGTCGTCATCGAAGATCTGGCGGATGCCGCGCCGGCGAGCCGGTTCGAACGCGCCAACGTGGTGCGGTTGGCGGTCGCGCAGGCGCTGGCCGGCGCGAACTCGACCGTCGTCTATGCCACCGGTGCTGTGGTCGGAGACATGCTGGCGCCGACCAAGGCGCTCGCGACGCTTCCGATCTCCATCTTCGTCGTCGGGATGGCTGCATGTACGTTGCCGGCCGGCGCGATCGCCCAGCGTCACGGCCGCCGTGCCGCCTTCATGATCGGAACCGGCTGCGGCGTCGTAGGCGGTCTGATCGGAACGTTGGCCGTGCTGCAGGCCTCGTTCTGGCTGTTCTGTGTCGCGACGTTCTTCGGCGGCGTCTACGCCGCGGTGGTGCTCTCCTTCCGATTCGCCGCCGCCGACTGTGCCACACCCAAACGCCGTCCCCGCGCGCTGTCGGCCGTGATGGCGGGAGGCGTCTTCGCCGGCGTGATCGGGCCGCAACTCGTCACCTACACCATGGACCTCTGGCAGCCGTACCTTTTTGCGGCGACGTACATCGGGCAAGCGGCCGTGGCGGGCATGTCCCTGCTCGTTCTCGCCGGCGTGCGTCTACCGGCACCGAGGGCAGCGGATACCGGCAGAGGGCGGCCTCTGGCCGTCATCGCGCGTCAACCGCGGTTCATCGGTGCGGTCGTCTGCGGCGTGGTCTCCTACCTCCTGATGAACTTCCTCATGACGGCTGCGCCCCTCGCGATGAAATTTTGTAACCTGCCGCAGCAATCCGCGAACCTCGGCCTGCAATGGCACGTCATCGCGATGTACGGGCCGAGCTTCGTTACCGGTCGCCTGATTACCCGGTTCGGCGCGTCGAAGGTGGTCGCGATAGGTCTGCTCCTGACCGCTGCCTCGTCCGCGGTCGGCCTCCTCGGCATCCAGGTCGCACATTTCTGGGCGACGTTGATCCTGTTGGGCGTTGGCTGGAACTTCGGATTCGTCGGTGCCTCCGCGATGGTTCTCGAATGCCACAGGCCGGAAGAGAAGGCCCGTGTCCAGTCGCTCAACGACTTCATCGTGTTCGGCACGATGACTTTTGGCTCCTTCCTGTCGGGTGGACTGCTCTCGGCCTACGGCTGGGACACTGTGCTGTGGATCTCGTTTCCACCTCTCCTGTTGGCCGTGGCCGCGCTTTTCGTGGCGTCGCCGAGGCGGTCGGGTAAAGGCGCCGCGGCCTGACGCCGCGTGCCTACTCAATTGTTTTCCGGCGGCGGACAATCCGCCCGCCGGCGACCCCGAAACGGACGTGGGGCGCATCGGACCGATGGGTTCGCCGCGGCAAGTTCGGCAATCTTGTGAAACGTGTTCGCAAGGAGGAAGCATGAAGAGCAAATCGCGCGTCGAGGCGACGAAGTCGTCCACGCGAAGACAATTCCTGGCCGCCGGTTCGCTCGCGGTAGGAGGAGCGGCAGCATTTGCCGCCTCCGGCGACGCTTTGGCCGCCCAGCCAGCCGGGTCGGAAAACCTGCCTCCAAACGTCCCGGAATGGATGAAGCAGCCCGGTGCCGATACGGGCACTGAGCCGTACGGGCAGCCTTCGAAGTTCGAGAAGAGCATCGTCCGTACATTGAAGAAGGATACTCAACAACAGACTTCCTCGCAGAGCTACACGCCGCTGCAGGACATCGACGGCATCATCGTCCCTAACGGCCTCTTCTACGAACGGCATCACGGCGGCGTTCCGGAGATCGATCCCGCGCAGCATCGTCTGATGATCCACGGCCTGGTCGAGCGGCCGACCGTCTTCACGATGGAGGACATCAAGCGGTACCCGTCGGAAAGCCGTATTCACTTTCTGGAATGCGCCGGCAACCCGCCCTACACGAAGATCTACGCCAAGACCGCCGGCGAGCTGGTTGGCTTGGCAAGCTGCTGCGAATGGACCGGCGTGCCGCTAAAGACCGTGCTTGAGGACGTCTGGCTCAAGCCGGAAGCGAAGTGGGTCATCGCCGAGGGTGCTGATGGCGCCGCACTAACGCGCAGCATTCCGATCGAGAAGTGCCTCGAGGATGCGATGCTCGTTTACAGCCAGAACGGCGAGCGCTTGCGGCCCGCGCAGGGCTATCCTTTGCGCGTGCTGCTGCCGGGCTTCGAAGGCAACATGAACGTCAAATGGCTTCGACGGCTTCATGTGACGAACGAGCCGATCTACTCGCGCGAGGAAACGTCGCGGTACACCGATCTGATGCCGGATGGGAAGGCGCGCAAGTTTACTTTCATGATGGAGGCGAAGTCGATCATCACCCGCCCGTCGGGCACGCACACGATCCAGCCCGGGTTTAACGAAATAACGGGTCTGGCGTGGACGGGCCGCGGCAAGGTCGCGAAGGTCGACGTGTCGACGGACGGCGGCAAGACCTGGCAGGTCGCAAAATTGCAGGAGCCCGTTCTCACGCGAGCCTTCACCCGTTTCAGGCTCCCATGGACGTGGGACGGTAAGCCGACGACGATCATCAGCCGCGTAACGGACGAAACCGGCTACGTTCAGCCGAGCTTCGAGCAGCTCAAGGACGTCCGGGGGGTGAACGGTCAGTATCACAACAACGCGACCTGGCCCTGGAAGGTCGCCGAAACCGGGGAGGTCACCAATGCCCATGTGCAGGCTTAGTCTCGTCGGAGCGGCCGTCGTCCTGATCTGCACGACGGCGGCCGGGTACGGGCAGTCGAAGTTCGGCTTCGGCAAGAAGGCGACGGACGCGGAAATCGCGGGTTGGAACATCGACGTCGATCGGGACGGCAAGTACCTTCCGCCGGGTCATGGCACGGTCAGTCAGGGTCGCGAGCTGTTTCAGAACCAGTGCGCGGCTTGCCATGGAGAGAAGGGCGAAGGCGGCATCGGGGACAAGCTGGTCGGCGGAAAAGGCTCGCTGGCGACAGCGAAGCCCGTAAAAACCATCGGGAGCTACTGGCCATACGCTCCGACGCTCTTCGATTACATCCGGAGGGCCATGCCCTTGAACGCTCCCCAGTCGTTGTCGAACGACGAAGTGTATGCGCTTTCGGCTTATCTGCTGAACATAAATGGTATCGTTCCTGCCGATGCGACGATGGACTCAAAGTCGCTGAGTGCCGTCAACATGCCGAACCGCGATGGCTTCGTCGACGATCCGAGGCCCGACGTTAAATGACTGCGATGACCGAAGCGTGCGGCGGCTAAATACCAGCACCACGCTTCGGTCTCCCGCGAAGGCGAGCCATTCGCATGAAAGCGCCGGTCCATCTCAACGCTTTGCGGGCCTTTGAGGCAAGCGCGCGTCACGGCAGCTCCTCTGGAGCGGCGGAAGAGTTGAACGTCACTGCCGCTGCGGTTGGGCAGCTCGTCCGGACACTCGAGGAGTGGCTCGGCGCGCCGCTCTTCCATCGTGCCGCTACCGGACGAACCCGTCTGGTGGCGACCGAGACGGCGCTCCGTGCGTTGCCCGACATTAGAGCGGGGTTGGATCGCCTCGGCCTCGGTCTCGAGACACTAAAGGTCGGTGGTGTCCGTGCTACCTTCCAGTGACCGTCAGCCCTGCGTTTGCGGTGAAGTGGCTTCTGCCGCGCATCCATCGCTTTCAGGCGAAAAGCCCGGACATGGACGTTCGTCTCGATACGAACCTCAAGCTTTCCGATTTCGTCGCGCAAGGGATCGATATCGGTGTTCGATACGGCACCGGCGACTGGCCCGGACTATTGGCGGAGAAGCTGATGGAGGAGGAGGTCTATCCGGTCTGCTCGCCCAGCCTGGCGAAGGGCTTCGGCAGCCCGCGAGAGCTTCTCGCTGAAATGCTGATTCACGACTTGTCCGTCGATCGGCATGCCGGGTTTATCACCTGGGATCAGTGGCTCGCGAAGGTTGGCGCGGCAGACGTGAGCGCTTCCAGGCGGGGGCTCCATATCAACAATTCCGCGGCCGTGCTCCAAGCCGCAATGGAGGGGCAGGGCGTCGCTCTGGCTCGGAGCATCATGGCTCGCGACGATCTCGCGTCGGGGCGCCTGGTCCGCCTGTTTCCGGAGATCACCCTGCCTTCCTCGCTCTCCTACTACGTGGTCCACCGGGCCGAGAGCGCCGGGCTGCCAAGATTGGCTTCTTTTCGCGATTGGCTCTTCACAGAAGCCGCTGCGAACGCCGCCGACGAGCAGACACTCTGATGACAGCACTCCCGCCGATGTTCGACCCCGTCGCCTGGCCGGTTACAGCGGACGCGACGTTAGTTGCTTGGCGAGAGCGGGAGCGGTCCCGACGAGCGGTAAGTTCGCATGGCGAAGCTTGTGCGGATGTCGCGCAACTCGGGAAGAGACAGCAAACGATTCAAAACTGTCGCTTCATAGGTCTCCATGTCGCGCACGACGACTTCGATCAGGAAGTCGATGTCCCCGGAGACCAGATGGCAGGCGATCACTTCGGGCATCGCCAGCAGCATCTTGATGAAGTTCTCCTTGCCTTCGGCCGAGTGGCGGCCGACGCGAATTCCGGCGAAGACGGTCAGTCCGAGCCCAACCGCCGAGCGGTTCACGATCGTACGATAGCCTTCGATGGCCCCCGTCTCTTCCAGCAGCTTGACCCTCCGCGAGCACGGGGAGGGGGAAAGGCCGACACGCTCGGCGAGCACGTTGTTCGGGAGACGGGCGTCGGCCTGCAGCTCACGAAGAATCTTCAGGTCGATCGCATCGAAATTGGCTGTATTGGCAGGAACGGTCATGAAACGCCTGTCTGACACGATTTCGTGCCAAAAACTCAATCCGATAGGCCTGTCTTTGGCAAGTACGGATTCGCGCAGCGACTATGCTGGCGGCATGAAAAACTTCGAATTGGGCTTCTCCACCCGGGCGATCCACGAAGGGTACGACCCGCTCGATTATCATGGCGCACTGAACCCGCCCGTATTCCTGACGTCGACCTACGTGTTCGAGCGCTCCGAGACCGGCAGCGAGCGGTTCGCCGGCGCCGCGGATGGCTACATCTACGGACGTGTCGGCAACCCGACCGCCGCGGTTCTAGAGAAGCGGATGGCTTCGCTCGAGAGCGGCGAGGCGGCCATGGCTACGTCGTCGGGCATGGGGGCCCTGACCTCCGTACTCTGGACCTTGCTGAAGGCCGGCGACGAGGTCGTGGCTGACAAGACGCTGTACGGCTGCACTTTCTCGCTGCTCCATCATCAACTCGCACGCTTCGGCATCAAGACGACGTTCGTCGATCTGACCGAGCCTGCCAATCTGGCTGACGCACTCACATCCCGGTGCCGGTTGGTCCTCGCGGAAACGCCCTCAAACCCGAACATGCGCCTGGTCGATATTGCCGCTCTCGCCGAAATCTGTCGACGGAAGGGGGCGCTTCTTCTCATCGACAACACGTTCTGCACGCCCTATCTGCAGAAGCCGCTCGCGCTCGGCGCCGACATCGTCGTTCATTCGGCGACCAAATATCTCGGCGGACATGGCGACCTGCTTGCCGGCATCGTCGTGTCGAGGAAGGAATTGGTGGACCAGTTCCGCTTCGTCGGGATCAAGGAGATGAACGGCTCGTGCATCTCTGCTTTCGACGCGTTCCTTGTCCTTCGAGGGCTGAAGACGCTGAGTATCCGGATGGACCGGCATGGTGAGAACGCGTCCAAGCTGGCGCATGCCCTTGCAGCGCACCCCGCCGTGGAGACCGTGTATTTCCCTGGCCTGACGTCTCATCCGCAGCACAAGCTCGCGCTGCGCCAGATGAAGAACATGGGCGGCATGATCGCGCTGGAGCTCAAGGGCGGTCTCGGCGCTGGACGCGTCTTCATGGACAACGTTGCGCTGGCGACGCGGGCAGTCAGCCTCGGCGACGCAGAGACCTTGATCCAGCATCCGGCCAGCATGACGCATGCGACCTACTCGCCGGAAGAACGAGCCGCGCACGGATTCACCGATGGCCTGATCCGGATTTCGGTCGGCCTCGAGGACTATGACGATCTCCGGGACGATTTTTTAGGGTCGCTCAATCGCTTGAAATGACGAAGCGCCCGGCGAGTGATCGGGCCTGACATGGGAGGTGGACCATGACTGAATTCGTGTCGCCGGAGGCGATGGCCGACATGATCCCGTCGGGCGTCAAGCTCGGCCTCGCTCCGGACGGGTCGGGCTCCTGTCCGGCGATGATCCGGCTCCTGATCGAGCGAGGAATCCGCGACCTTCACATCGTGTGTGCTCCCATCGGCGGGATGCAGGTCGATATGCTGATCGGCGCCGGCGCCGTATCCGTGCTCGAGACCAGCGCCGTCAGCTTGGGCGAGACGGGCGGGGCGCCGTGCTTCGGGCGCGCGATCCGGAACGGCGAGATCCGGATGCTCGATGCGACGTGTCCGGCAGTCTTCGCGGGCCTGAGCGCGGCGGAGAAGGGCGTGCCGTTCATGCCGATCCGCGGGATCATCGGCAGCGACGTCCTGAAAAACCATCCGGACTGGAAGGTCACCACTAATCCGTTCGACGAGAGCGAGAAGATCGTGGTGGTCTCGGCCATCCAGCCGGACATCACGCTGATCCACGCGCGGGAAGCCGATCGCTTCGGCAACGTCTGTCTCGGCCGGCGCCGCGAGGTCATGCTGCTTGCGCACGCCTCCAAGAAGACTTTCGTCACCGTGGAGCGGTTCTCCGAGACCTCGCTGCTCGACGACGAAAAGCTTGCCGCGGGCGTTCTCCCGGCGATGTACGTCTCCGCCGTCGCCGAATACAAGAATGCGGCATGGCCGACAGGCCTCTACGCCGAGTATGAGCTCGATGCTCGGGAGGTCGAAAACTACGCCCGCGCCGCTCGCACGCCAGAGGGCTTCCAGGCCTACATCACCGGCACCGGGAGCGCGGCGTGACAACGGAATGCACAGACCGCGAGTTGCTCATCTACACGATCTCTCGCCTTCTCGAGGGGGTGCAACACGTCGCCGTCGGAATGTCGTCCCCGATGCCGGCGGCCGGCGCGATGCTGTCGCGAGCTCTCAACAAGAAGAGGGGTCTCGGCGAGGTGCAGGTCTCGATCCTCGGCTCCGTCAAGCACAATTCCTTCACCAGCGGCTCCGAAGAACTGTTCGATTGCGCGGCGCAAGGCCGCATCGGCGCGTTCTTTCTCGGCGGTGGCCAGATCGACGGCAAGGGCAATGTGAACTTGGTCGGCGCCGGCGGCTATCCGAACTCTCCCGTCAGATGGCCGGGATTGTACGGGTCGGCCTATCTCTATTTCCTAGTTCCGCGCGTGATCCTCTTTCGCGAAGAGCACAGCCCGCGCGTGTTGGTCGACCAGGTCGATTTCATCTCTGCACCAGGCGCGACTGAGGAGGGGGTCTATCGGCGAGGCGGTCCGCATGCACTGCTGACGAATGCTGCGATGTTCAGCTTTCAGCGGGACACCGGTCGCTTCCGGCTGGAGAGCGTGCATCCCGGCCGCAGCGCGGCCGACATCCGCGAGATGACCGGCTTCTCATTCGACAACGACCGCTGCGAGGTCGAGACCCCCGGACCTGACACCGAGACCTTGGCGCTGATGAGAGGCCAGATCAGGACCGAACTCGCGGAACCGCAATTTGCGGCCTCTCTGCCCGACGCGGCCTGAAGGGGCCTGTCGGACGTCCGCCAAAGATTTTCTTTGGCGGTCGCCAAGATCATCCCATTTGAAAGAACTCCTGCGGGCGCGCATGTTCTTCGGGTGTCCACTTTTCAGGTTTCTGTCGTGTCGAACTACGATCGTCCCGTCGTCATCGTTGGAGGAGGCGTCGCCGGCCTGACCGCGGCGCTGCGCATCCACCGCGCTGGTATCGCGCTCCGACTGTTGGAAGCGCGGTCGCGGCTCGGCGGTCGCGTTCTATCCGTGGACGAAACCGGGCAGGTCTCGAGCGACGGATTCGATCTCGGTCCTTCCTGGTTCTGGCCGGAGATGCATCCGGCATTCGGCCGACTGGTCGAGGATTTGGGCCTCGCAAGCTTTGCCCAGCATGACGACGGCGACGTCGTCCTTCAGCGGATGCCGAACGGGCCGCCGCAGCGCTACGGCGGATTGGCCCAGGCGCCACCGTCCATGCGGCTCGCCGGTGGCACAGCTTCCATCGTCTCAGCACTTTCCGATGCGCTTCCGGAAGAGAGTATTGAACTCGGCGTCCGTGCAACCGGCGCAAGGCTTGATAGCGAGGACGTCGAGCTTTCGTTCGTGGACGTCGCGGGCGCAGTTCAGACCTGCCGCGCCTCCTTTGTTGTTTTCGCGCTGCCGCCGCGGCTCCTTGAGGCGACTGTAGCATTCTCGCCCCCGATCGACGCAGCGTCGGCGACCCGCTGGCGGGCGACACCGACATGGATGGCTCCCCATGCGAAGTTCTTCGCGCTCTACGATCGGCCGTTTTGGCGAGAGCACGGGCTGTCGGGCTCGGCGCAGAGCATGGTGGGTCCACTTGCCGAGATCCACGACGCGACGACAGCCAGTGGGAAGGCGGCCCTCTTCGGCTTTGTCGGCATCTCCGCGGAAGACCGAGCCGCGGCCGGGGAGGCGGCGATCGTCACTGCCTCCGTGCGGCAACTTACCGACATCTTTGGTCCCGAGGCGGCAAAGCCGCGCGCGACGCTCTTCAAGGACTGGGCGGCCGACCCGCTCACGGCGACGGGAAGGGACAGGATCCCGACCGGCCATCCGATGTCCGATCGGCGCCGTTGGGTCGGTCAGGATTGGGGGGATCGCATCGTGCTGGCTGGCAGCGAGACGAGCGTGCGCGACTCCGGATATCTTGCCGGCGCCGTCGACGCCGCTGAGAACGCCGCGGCATTCGTGATCGCGCGCTTACAAAAGTCCGTACAGCGCGATCCGCTGTCGCCGGCAACGAACGGCTGAAAAGAAACCATCGGAGGCAATGGAAATGAGGCGCTCCCATCGCGTCGCTCAGGTCTCGAAACCCGGCGAACTCGAAATCGCCGAGCGCGAGACGCCGTCACCCGGCGCGGGAGAAGTTCTGATCGCTGTCGAGGCCTGCGGGATCTGCGGCGCCGACGCAGGCGATATCGACCGGGCCGACCCCAAGCTTCGCCCCGCGCGCGTGCCCGGCCACGAAGTCGTCGGTCGCATCGCGGCCCTAGGTGCTGGCGCTCCGTCGATCTGGAAGATCGGCCAGAGGGTCGGTATCGGGCGGCTCGGCGGACACTGCAGCGAATGCGCCCAATGCCGCCGCGGCGAGTTTCAGCTCTGCCTGAACCAGCCGTTCGTCGGATCGACGTGCGACGGCGGCTACGCCGAGATGATGATCGCCCGCGCTACCGGACTGGTCTCGATTCCCGACGAGTTGAAGTCGGAGGAGGCGGCGCCGCTTCTCTGCGCCGGAATCGCGACATTCAACGCGTTGAAGAAGTGTGGCGCGGAAGCCGGCGACACGGTCGTCGTGCTGGGTATCGGCGGGTTGGGGCACCTCGCACTCCAGTACGCCAGGCGGATGGGTTTCCGCGTCGTCGCTGTGGGACGCGGGAGCGATATCGCTGAAGATGCCGTGGCGCTGGGAGCACACGTCTACATCGACTCGAAGAAGGAAGACCCCGCCGCGCGTCTGCAAGGCCTCGGCGGGACCAAGGCGATCATCACGACCATTGGCGATGTCCAGGCTGTTGCCGCGCTGATGGGCGCTCTGTCGCAGCAGGGCAGGCTAGTCCTGTTGGGAGCCGGCAAGGATCCTTTGCCGGTGTCTGCAGGACACCTCGTCGTCGGCGAACGCAGCATCCTCGGGTCGATCACCGGGACGCCCTTCGAAACGAAAAGACGCTGGATTTCAGCGTGCTCGCCGGCGTGCGGCCTCGCATCGAAGTCATGCCATTCGAAAAGGCGGGGGAGGCGGTCGCCCGAATGAGGTCTGGCCAGGCGGATTTCAGGATGGTGCTCACTATGAAGGAGGGAAGCCATGCGCATCAATGACGATCTGACGATCCCCGTGATCATCCAGGCCTCGAAACTCCCATGGGCGCCGAGCCCAGCCGCCGGCGTGGACCGACGCATGCTGTTCCGAATCGGAGAGAGGTCGCGCGCGCCACCTCGATCGTGCGCTATGCACCGCGAAGCGCGTTTCCCCGGCATACGCACGGTGGTGGCGAGGAGATCGTCGTCCTTGAGGGCGTGTTCCAGGACGAACACGGCGACTATCCCGCCGGCAGCTATTTCCGCAACCCGCCCGGCACCTCGCACGTCCCGGCCTCCGCCGAGGGCTGCACGATCTTCGTGCGGCTCTGGCAGTTCCGGGAAGGCGACGATCAGCAGATCGTCCGGCGTCCAGCCAAGGAAGCATCCGGGCCAGGCGCGATCGAGCTCTTCGACGACGGAGCCGAACGGGTGCGGATAGAAACTTTCGCCGCAGGTGCGGCGGTGACAATAGCGAACCTCCGTGGACTTGAGGGGCTTGTTCTCGATGGCGATCTGAGGATCGCGGATGTGACGCTCACATCGCAAGGTTGGGTGCGTCTGCCGGCGGGCGATAACCTGCACGCAGTCGCTGGTCCGTCAGGAGCGACGCTATGGGTGAAGGACGCGCCACTGATACACAAAGATGTCCTTCAAATTCCGGGCTGACACTTCGCTCTTTCTCCTGCCTCATAAGAGCGTCCAGCAGGACAGAGACCGCTCAACAAAGAGAGCCGCGGTTCAAGGACCAAACTTGTCTTTCTGATCTTTGACGGTATTTGAAGCTCTGTGCCAATATGCGCGGCTTTTGTCTTGACGACGCACACGGCGAGCTGTCCAGTCGATAGACTCTGATAGGTAGCGGAATTGACGGCGTTTCATGAGGAACAATTTTTCCTGTGGATTCAAGGGCAAGAAAATGCGGCGGGTATGCCGTCGGCATTTGTCCGTTAGATCCAAGAAATTATGCTTACTGATCAAAGACGAACCGTCGTTCGAAACGATAGAGTGGGAGTAGGGGACTAACAGTGGCATGCTCGAGAGGCGCGGCTTCTCCTGACGCACACACGCAGCGACGATTATTCGCCGCGTCGGGCGGATATTGTCAGAACCCCGAATGCGCTCGCGAACTCTTCGTCGAGTATGACAAGAAGTTCTTCCACGTCGCAGAAATGGCGCATGTATTTGCTGCGAATGATTTTGGTCCCCGGGCAAACGCCGAGCTGAGTGCTGAAGATCGAGGTGCTTTTGAAAATTTAATCCTGCTCTGCTCACTCTGTCACACTAAAATTGACAAGGTCCCTGAGGTCTATACAGATCGGGTCGTTTCGGGTTGGAAGAGAGTCCACGCGGAAAAGCTTCGTTCGTTATTCGGAGTCACGGTATTCGCGAAACGAGCTGACGCGCGAGCTGCCATAGAAGGCCTCCTCCGCGAGAACCATTACATCTTTGAAGAGTATGGCCCTCAAATCGAGGCAGCGCAGAATCCGGAAAGTGGTGCGGCTGAGCGCTGGAGGCGCAAAGTTCTTGAGAAGATTATTCCAAATAACATGAGGGTGCTTGCTCAGGTCGATGCAAATAGACATCTGCTAGGGGGCGACGAAGCTGACACAGTCGAGAAGTTTCGACAGCATGTTGATGATCTGCAAGCCCGTCACCTGCACGGATATCAGGAGGGCGCAACCCGGTTTCCGGCAGAGATGGCCGAATTGTTGAGGGATTAGGCGTGGCCGGAGACGAGGGCATCGCTAAATGGATTGTGGAGAGGCTGCAGAACGATCAGCAGTTCACGGCAGTTAACGCGGTAGGTGGTGGGTATCTTGAGATTGTCCGCAAGGATCACTCTCCGTTTACTGCGGCGGCGATTGGGATTCGGGGCGTCGTGTTGCCGGATCATGTTGCTCCCTTGTTCGGCGGAGTACGGTCGCCTCAGTTTGTTGTGAACGTGCCATCTAAAGTAATTTGGTCGGGGCCTGCGATTGGGATTATTCACGGTGCACCAGCAGCTTTCGGCACGCTTGGTGAATTAGGGCGCGCAGCCCGCGACGAAGACGTTAGCTCTTATAGACACCGAGAGTACAAATTTTTCGAGAGAGCCTTCGAGCAGCACGGTGCTGTCCGCGCTGTAGAGCGCCTATATGATCGGGTCTTCAAGCTTCATCGGTATCGTGGTCTTAAGGCTATAACCGTAGTTCTCGTCGATGCTTATGATATGTCTGCTGAGGATGTTCGAAATGCGCGAGAGACCTATGGGAGGTTCGATGCTGCAGTTAAGATCAGTAGCTATGGCTCAATCACGACCGCCGCAAAAGAGGCCGCCGCATCGATGGAAGCTGAGGCATTTAAGTTCGGCGATCTGATGGGAAGGCTTAACAAGGCGTGACAAACGACGAGCTTATGTCTGCGATAAGGGGCCTAGCCCGAAGGACGAATGCGCACGTTGGTGACGCTCGTTGGTATCTTTTTGGATCCGCGCAGCAGAGTTTGAACGACGCGTTGGACATAGATTTACTCATTGTATGTGAGACGGATAGTGCTGCGGACGCGATACGCCGTGCTGTTGATGTCGATCAGTTTGGCCGGCCGCTGCACCTCTCTATATTGACCCAGGAGGAAGAAGCCGAGGTGCAGTTTGTGCAGAACCAGGCGTGCACAGAAGTCCTTTAATTTGCCCGCATTGTTCTTCGGAGGGCGAACTTCGATTTTCGAGTCTCGTGCCAATGTTCGTTACTCCGCTCTGTTCTGATGAGGACATCCAATCGGCTACTCGGAATTGTTTCTATGTTCGTCGCCACTACACGCACCGAATCTTCGCCATCCGTCACTACCACCGACCCCGAAACCCTCGGCTGGATGCGCGGCTTCCCGCCATCCCCCGACCGCCTCATCACCTTCCAGGACGGCTCCTTTCGCAGTTTCCCCGAACTGCGCTGGGCCTGGAGCAACATCCGCCAACTCGTGCCGACCGTGAATGTCTGGCGCGGGGCGGGACCTGCGTCGCCTCTGCCGCGTGCGGAGCAGGACATCGGCGCGGTCGCCTCGACCACGATGGACGGCCGGCCCATGACCTTCGACAAGATGCTGGAGGAGACCTACACCGACGGCATCGCGGTGTTGCATCGGGGCAAGCTGATCTATGAGCGCTATTTCGGCGCCTTGAAGCCGCACAAGCCGCATATCGGGATGTCCGTGACCAAGTCGCTCACCGGCGTGCTCGCCGGCATTCTCGTCAGCGAGGGCAAGCTCGATCCGCAGGCCCCGGTCACCAACTATGTGCCGGAGCTGAAGACAAGTGCGTTCGGCGATGCGCGCGTGCACGAGGTCATGGATATGACCACGGGGCTGCTCTACACCGAGGTCTATACCGATGAGAATTCGGATGTGTGGGGCCTGCGGCGCGCCAACGGCATGGCGCCGATCCCGCCGGATTACGAAGGCGCGACCACGATCTTTGACTTTCTCGTCGCGCAGAAGAAGCAGGGCGAGCACGGCAAGGCCTTTGCCTACAAGACCGTCAATACCGACGTGCTCGCGTGGATCATCAGGCGCGCGAGCGGCCTGACGCTGGCGGATCTGTTGTCTGAGCGGATCTGGCAGCCGATGGGTGCGGAGGAGGATGCGTATTATCACGTCGATCGCATCGGCACCGAAAGCGGCGGCGGCGGTCTCTCCACGACCTTGCGCGATCTCGCCCGCTTCGGCGAGATCATGCGTAATCACGGCCGCTTCAACGGCCGCCAGATCATGCCCTCGCAAGTGGTCGAGGACATCGCGCGCGGCGGCGATCCCGAAAAGTTCAGGCCGGCCGGCTATCCCACGCTGCCGGGCGCGTCCTACCGCAATCAATGGTGGGTTACGCACAACGCGCACGGCGCCTACATGGCGCGCGGCGTCTACGGCCAGGGCATCTATGTCGATCCCAAAGCCGAGATGGTGATCGCGCGCTACGCCTCACACCCGGTCGCGGGCAACGCCGCCAACGACCCCGTCACGCTGCCGGCCTACATGGCGCTGGCGAAGGCGCTGATGGCGGGCGGGTAGGGGCGTCGCACCGCCGACGCAGCTTCACAAATATAAGAGTTGACTTATATTAGCGTAGGCCGGTATTCATCCTCGACCGCAATGATCGGGAGGAATGCCATGCAGATCGACGTCGCCAGGGTGTTGGGGCTTGTCACGCGCTCGGTGCGCAACTTCGAGAAAGACGGCAAGCCCGCGAGTGTCGTGACACTGACGCGGCTCTATGACACTAGCGTGGACGATCTCTGGGACGCTGTGACAAGCACGGAACGCATTCCGCGCTGGTTCCTAGCAGTGGAGGGCGACCTCGAGCTCGGCGGACGGTACCAGCTCAAGGGCAATGCCGGCGGCACCATCACGGCGTGCACGCCGCCGACGCATTTTGCAGCGACGTGGGAATTTGCAGGTGCGGTGAGCTGGATCGACGTCAGGCTGGCGGCCGAACGAGGTCAGGCGCGTTTGACGCTTGAGCACATTGCGACCATCGAGGATCATTGGAATCAGTTCGGCCCTGGCGCGGTGGGGATCGGTTGGGATCTCGCCCTCGCGGGACTCGAGCGATATGTTGCGACCGGCGCATCGGTCGACCATGAGACGGCCGAGGCGTGGATGGCATCGCCCGAGGGCAAGGACTTCATGACGAGCAGCGGCGAGTTTTGGCGCGCGGCGCATGTCGCAAGCGGGGTCGACCCTGACGAGGCGAAGCAGCGCTCCGATCGCACCATCGCGTTCTATCGTGGCGAGATGCCGCCCGACATCGCTCATCCCGGCGCAGGAAGCTGATGCAAATCTTCGAGGTCCTCGCCGATCCGGTGCGCCGCCGCATCCTCGAGCTGCTCGGCCAAACCGAAATGGCGTCGGGTGAGATCGTCGAAGCGATCGGCGCCGAGTTCGGCATCACCCAGGCGGCGGTCTCGCAGCACCTCAAGGTGCTGCGCGAGAGCGGCTTTGCGACGGTTCGGGCGGAGGCGCAGAGGCGCCTCTATTCGGTCGACGTCGCCGGGCTGCGCGCGGTGGATGCGTGGATCGGCCAGTTCCGGAATTTCTGGGAGCCGAAGCTCGACGCGCTGGCAACCGAGATCGCGCGCGGCAAGCGCGCGCGTCGTCACGCGCCCATCACCAAGCGGGGTGGCAAGAGGGCGTGAACACGCGATGCGCGGAGTGGAAGCCACTTCGCCCTTGGCCATCCTTCGAGACGCCCGCCATTGGCGGGCCCTCAGGATGAGGACCGAATGCGTTACGCTCGTTTCAACGGGCACCCATGCCGATTAGCCTCATCCTGAGGGACCGCCACCGGGTCCGCGCAAGGCGCGGCCCGATGACAGGCTCCGCGGTCGTCTCGAAGGACGAGGCGTGCGCCGAGGTCGCAGTAACCGGCTTACACGCCACAGCCGCCGCGCGAGCGAGCAGCGCAACCATTACGAATTCCGGGCCATCTTCTCGTACTTCTTCACCAGCCGTTCCCGCTTCAGCCGCGACAGCCGCTGGATCCAGAACAGGCCGTCGAGCTGATCGATCTCGTGCTGGTGGCACACGGCGCGCAAGCCCTCCGAGTCCTCGCTTTGCGCGTTGCCGTCGAGATCGTGATAGCTGATCCGCACGCGCGCGTGGCGCTGTACCTCGTCGTTGACCCCCGGCATCGAGACGCTGCCTTCGCGGTGCTGGATCATCTCGGGTGAAGCCCATTCAATGACCGGATTGACGTAGGTGAGGGGGCCGTCCCTGGCGTCGAGCTCGAGCACGACGAGGCGCAAGGGCACGCCGATATGCGGCGCGGTGATGCCGATGCCGGGCGCAGCACGCATGGTCTCCAGCAGGTCCGCCGCCAGCTCGCGCAAGCCGTCGTCGAATGCGGTGACGGGGCGTGCCGGCATTGCCAGCCGGCGGTCGGGATAGCGGATGATGGGACGGATGGTCACGATCGGATCCCGCCGCTTCAACGCGCCACGAAAGGGGCGACCAGGACGCCAAGCATGCCAAAGCTGGCGATGTTCCAGAACAGTGAGCGGATGAGGGGGATGCCGGAGATGTAAAGCACGGTGTAGCCGATGCGTCCGCCGAGATAGGCGATCGATCCCCAATAGGTCAGCCCGTTGTGAACGCCTGCAACGAGAGCGATGAGGATCGCGGCCGCAAAGAACGGAAATGTCTCCATGTAGTTGCGGAAATTCCGGTTGATGCGGCCGGGGACGGGATTGAGCGGCGGCATCTCGATATCGCGCGGGCTCGCAGCCCATTTGAGGCCGTACTGCACGTTTGCAGCTTGTGCGGCCGCAACGAGTTGAACGAAGCCCCAAATGATCGCGGCCGCCAGCATCCACGCTTCGAAACTGATCCTCATTGTGTCCTCTTTCAATGCTGTCCTGGCTACCATGATTGCTGCCGGGATGCCGATGTTTTGCCCGACGAGTCAAATCGCGGCTTGCCGTCGAGAGCCACCGGCAGCTCGTTTCATGCGCCCGTTAAGTCCTTGATCCCGCAGGGGCCGGCTACTGTGCATGGGGGTGTTTTCGCGATTTTTGTTGGTGGCTCCCGTAAAAACTTCCGTGATGCTGTCGGTGGCCGCGGTTCCCATTCGTCTTCCACTCAGACAAGATGATCTCGGGAGACAAAGATGACCCAATCCCACTATCGCTGGGTGATCGTCGCCGCCGGCGGCCTGCTTGGCTGCGTCGCGATCGGCGGCATGTTCTCGCTGCCGGTGTTCTTGCAGCCGATCGCCAAGGACACCGGCTGGTCGGTGACCGGCATCTCCAGCGCGATGACGATTGGCTTTCTGGCAATGGCCTTCACCAGCATGGTCTGGGGCACGCTGTCCGACAGGTTCGGGCCGCTGCCGGTGGTGCTGACGGGATCGACGGTGCTGGCGCTCAGCCTGTTCGCGGCGAGCCATGCGACCTCCCTGATCGTGTTCCAGTTCGTGTTCGGCCTTCTGGTCGGCGCCTCCTGTGCGGCGATCTTCGCGCCGATGATGGCGACCGTGACCGGCTGGTTCGATACCCATCGCAGCCTTGCCGTGTCGCTGGTGTCGGCCGGCATGGGCGTGGCGCCGATGACGATGGCGCCGCTCACGGCCTGGCTCGTCTCGAACCATGACTGGCGCACCTCGATGCAGATCATCGCGCTCGTCGTCGGTGCCATCATGATTCCGGTCTCGTTCCTGGTGCGCCGCCCGCCGGCGCTCACTAATGCGGCGGTCGCACCGACAGGCGAGGGGGCCGCGCAGAGCGAAATGTCGATGGGCGAGGCGCTGCGCTCGCCGCAATTCCTGATTCTGCTCGCGACCAACTTCTTCTGCTGCGCCACCCATTCCGGTCCGATCATCCACACCGTCAGCTATGCCGTGAGTTGCGGCATCCCGCTGGTCGCGGCGGTGACGATCTACAGCATCGAGGGTTTTGCCGGTCTCGGCGGGCGCATCGCGTTCGGCCTGATGGGCGACCGCTTCGGGGCCAAGCGCGTGCTGGTCTCGGGGCTGCTGCTCCAGTCGTTCGGCGCGCTCGCCTACGTCTTCGCCCATCAGCTCGCGACCTTCTACGCCGTCGGCGCCGTGTTCGGCTTCATCTATGCCGGCACCATGCCGCTCTATGCCGTGCTGATCCGCGAAAACTTTCCGCTGCGGATGATGGGCACGGTGATCGGCGGCACGGCGATGGCCGGCAGCCTCGGCATGGCGACGGGCCCGCTCGCCGGCGGCCTGATCTACGACGCCTTCTCCAGCTACGCCTGGCTCTACATCGCTTCCTGGGCGATGGGCCTGGGTGCCTTCCTGATGGCGATGAATTTCAGGCCGTTTGCGAAGCCGCAAGGCGAGGTGGCGCCGGCGGCGGCGTAGGTTCGACATCGAGGCGCCGCAAGGTCAGAGCTGCGCCTCGATCGCGGTCTTGTCGATCACCGACCAGACCTGCCGGATCTTGTCGTTGTCGAATTCGTAGAACACGTTCTCGCAAAACGACACGCGCCTTCCGTTGACGGCAAGCCCAAGGAACGTCCCGAACGGCGTGCAATCGAACTTCAGTCGTGTCGCGATGCGGGGTGGATCGATGATGAGCATCTCGATGTGGAATTGCAGGTCGGGTATCTCCCGAAAATCCCGCTCCAGCATCGCGCGATAGCCGGAGAGCCCGAGCGGCCGCGCGTTGTGGGCGACCTCGTCATGCACGAACTGGCCGAGCGCCGGCCAATCCTGCCGGTTCAGGCAGGCGATGTAGGCACGGTAGATGCCGGCGAGCTCTTCTCTCTCCATGCGGGCTCCTTCCGGTTCACGCGCGCCGCCGCAGATGCTCGATCAGCGCACGCAGCTTCGGTGCGATGTTGCGGCGGCTCGGGTAGTAGAGATAGAATCCGGCGAAGCGGGGGCAATAGTCCTCCAGGATCGGCACCAGCTCGCCGCGCGCGATCGCGGGGCGAAAGCTCGCCTCCATGCCGAAGGTGATGCCGGCGCCGGCCACCGCCAGCTTGATCATCAGCGCCATGTCGTTGGTCGTGATCTCGGGCGCGAACGCGACGCTGAACTCCTTGCCGCCGTCGGCAAACTCCCAGCGATAGGGCGGAGCGTTTGGCGCCGGACGCCAGCCGATACAGCGAAAGGACGCCAACTCGGACGGATGAGCGGGCACGCCGAAGCGGTCGCGGAAGTCCGGCGCGCAGACGGCGAGCTGGCGTTCCTCGCCGGCGATCGGCACCGCAATCATGTCCTGCTCGATGACCTCGCCAAGGCGGACGCCGGCGTCATAGCCGGCGGCGACGATGTCGAATTCCGCATCCGTCACGGTGATGTCGAGCTGCACTTCCGGGTTGGCGTCGGTGAAGGCTGCAAGGAAACGTCCCGAGAGAAAATGCTCGGCGATCGAGGAGACGGCGAGGCGCAGCAATCCGCGCGGCCGCCCGCGCAGTGCCTCGGTGCCGTCGAGCGCGGCGCGCATGTCCGCGATCGCGGGCGCGACCTCCGCATGCAGCCGCTCGCCGGCTTCGGTCAGGCTGACGCTGCGCGTCGTGCGCTGGACCAGCGCGATGCCGAGCGTTTCCTCCAGCCGCCGGATCGTCTGGCTCACCGCCGAGCGTGTCACGCCGAGACGATCGGCGGCGGCGCGGAAATTCCGCTCTTCGGCGACCAGCGCGAAGACGGCGAGGGCGTTGAGGTCTGGTTCCATCGGTTAGCATAGCTTGTCAGTGTGGTTAGGGATCGTCGTCTTATCACAGCGATGGCGCCGGTCCATCTTCCCGCAATCACTCCGAAAGCAACGGGAAGAACCTCATGCCAATCGACAAAGTCATTCTCATCACCGGTGCCTCCAGCGGAATCGGCGCAGGCATTGCCCGCGAGCTGGCCGCGGCCGGCGCAAAGGTTCTGCTCGGCGCGCGGCGCACCGACCATTTGAACGCGCTCGCGGCCGAGTTGAACGGTCGGGGCGGAACGGCGCTCGCGCATCCGCTCGACGTCACCGACCGCGCCAGCGTTGCCGCCTTTGCGGATGCCGCGCGCGGGGTCTGGGGCCGTGTCGACGTCATCGTCAACAATGCCGGCGTGATGCCGCTGTCGCTGATGGCCTCGCTCAAGGTCGAGGAGTGGGATCGGATGGTCGACGTCAACATCAAGGGCGTGCTCTACGGCATCGCCGCCGTGCTGCCGGAGATGGTGGCGCGCGGCTTCGGCCAGATCATCAACATCGCCTCGGTCGGTGCGCTGAGCGTGTCGCCGAGGGCTGCGGTCTACTGCGCCACCAAATATGCTGTGCGGGCGATCTCGGATGGCCTGCGCCAGGAGCACGACAATATCCGCATCACCTGCATCCATCCCGGCGTGGTCGAAAGCGAGCTCGCGGGCACCATCACCGATCCCGTGGCTGCGGACGCCATGAAGACGTATCGGGCGATTGCGCTTCAGCCCGACGCCATCGCCCGCGCGGTGCGCTTCGCGATCGAGCAGCCCGATGACGTCGACGTCAACGAGATCGTGGTGCGCCCGACGCGGACGAGGTGACGATACCCCTCCGCATCAGATGCGCTTCTCGAAAAACAGGTCCGGGTAGGGATCGTCATTGTAGCGTGGGATCTCGCGCCAGCCCGTGGCGCGGTAGAGCTGGCCGGCCTCGGGCAGCGCGCTGTTGGTGTCGAGCCGCAGCAGCGTGATGCCGAGCTCGCGCGCGGCGCTCTCGGCCGCGTCCATCAGGCGCCGGCCGAGCCGCAACCCGCGCGCGGCGGGCGCCACCCACAGCCGCTTGATCTCGGCGTAACCGTGATCGGTTCCCTTCAGGCCCACGCAGCCGATCGGCAGCGTGTCCGACATCGCGACGACGAAGCTGCCGCGCGGGCGGCGCATGTCCTTGGCGTCAGGGTCGCGCGACAGCGAGACGTCGAAACCTTGGCTGAAGCGGCGGCCGAGCTCGGCATAATACTCGCCGAGGCAGTAACGCGCTTGCTCGCTTCGCGGATCCATCTCCTCCAGCGCAACGCGCTCGCGCGTCAATGCGGACGCGATCAGGTCCATCGCCGCCAGCAGGACGTCAGCCTGCGAATGCTGCGCGAGCAAGCCCTCGGCCTGCGTGTTCGACAGCGCCTCATAAGCCGCGAACTCGCGCCGGCCCGCACGCGTCAATGTCGCGACCCGGCGGCGGGCATCGTCCTCATGCGCGGCGGTCTCGACCAGACCGTCCTCTTCCAGGCTGCGGAGCAGCCGGCTCATCAGACCGGAATCCAGGCCGAGATAGTCACGGATATCGGCCACGTCCGAACGCCCGTGCCCGATCGCATTGAGCACACGCGCCGCGCCGAGCGGGCGGCCGCGCCCAAGAAACGAGGTATCGAGCGCGCCGACGGCGGAGGTGACGGCACGGTTGAAGCGGCGAACGCGGGAAACAGGGTCGAGCATGATGTCTGACTTTAGTCAGATATCATGCCGAGGTCAATCGGACTGGCTTAGCCGAGGCCCAGTTCCTTGCGGGCCTTCCGCGTCAGCTTCGCCACGATCAGCCCATGAGCCTGGGCGAGATAGCCGGCAAGCGCGGCATCCGGCAACGAATTGTTGCTGACGAGCTGCACCCATTTGGCGCGCGCAAGGTATGGCGCCGGCCGCGCCGCGGCATGCTCGATCAGCATCGCATAGACCATGTCCGAGACCTTGAACATGTAGCCGCCGGAGCGCGCGGCAAAGCCGCCGCCGAGCGCGAACATCTTGCCGCCGACCTTGAAGACGGAGGTGCCCTCCCACTGCACCACCTTGGTGACGGCGGGCAGGCGCAGGCAGCGGGTTTCGAAGGATTTGGGTGTCATTGCCGGAGCGATAGCAGGTTGCGCGCGGCTTGCAACGTGCATGCTGGCGGCCGCGCGGCGAGACGTTCGATTGTTTCGCTCGGTTCGCACGGTGATGGCGAAGTTGATGCCGTGTGCCGCCCTTTGTGAGTTGTGCCGGCGCCGCAGGCCGCTACCATGTGCCAACTGCCGTGGAACACGGGAGCGAGCACAAGCGGAGGCGACATGAGCGGACAGGAGCGCAAGGTGAAGGGATCGGATCTGTTTGTCGCGGCGCTTGAGAACGAAGGCGTCGACCGCATCTTCGGCGTTCCCGGCGAGGAGAATCTCGATCTCGTGGAATCGCTCCGCACCTCCAAGATCGAGCTGGTCCTGACCCGTCACGAGCAGGCCGCTGCCTTCATGGCGGCCACGCATGGGCGGTTGACCGGCAAGCCCGGCGTTTGCCTCTCGACGCTCGGCCCCGGCGCGCTCAATCTGTCAACGGGCGCGGCCTATGCACATCTCGGCGCGATGCCGATGATCCTGATCACCGGCCAGAAGCCGATCATGAGCAGCCGTCAGGCGCGCTTCCAGATTGTGGACGTGGTCGCGACCATGAAGCCGCTGACCAAACTGTCGCGGCAGATCGTCAGCGCCTCCAGCATTCCCACCGTGGTGCGCGATGCCTTTCGCGTCGCGATGGAGGAGCGGCCGGGGCCGGTGCATCTCGAACTGCCCGAGGACATCGCGGGTGGCGAAGTGCCTGCTGTCCCCGTGATCCCGGTCCATCCGATCGAAATCCCGGTCGCCCATCGCGCCGCACTCGACCGTGCAGCCGAGATGATTCTGTCGGCGAGACATCCGCTGGTCATGATGGGCGCCGCGACCAGCCGGCCGTGCGCGACCCACGGTATCGCCAGCTTCGTGCGGCGGACCGGCATTCCGTTCTTCACCACGCAGATGGGCAAGGGCACCGTGCCAGGCGGCACCAATCTCTACATGGGGACCGCCGCGCTGTCCGAACGCGACTACGTTCATGACGCGATCGATGCCGCCGACCTGATCATTGCGATCGGTCACGACCCCGTCGAGAAGCCGCCTTTCATCATGGGGCCGTCAGGGCCGAAGGTCATTCACGTCAGCTACACATCGGCCAGCGTCGAGCTGGTCTATTTTCCCGACGCGGAGGTCATTGGCGACGTCGGCCCCAGCCTGGAGCTGCTCGCAGACCGGCTCGAAGGCAAGCTGCCGCAGGCTGCGGCGCTGCTGCCGTTGCGCGAGCAGATTCTCGGCCACATCGCCGACCGCGCCACCGAGGCGCGCTGGCCGCCGACGCCGCAGCGGATCGTGCACGACATCCGCCAGGTCATCCCGGAGAACGGCATCGTCGCGCTCGACAACGGCATGTACAAGATCTGGTTCGCGCGCAACTACCGCACCCGCGTCGCCAACACGCTGCTGCTCGACAATGCGCTGGCGACCATGGGCGCCGGGCTGCCGTCGGCGATGATGGCCGCGATGCTCTATCCCGACCGCCGCGTGCTCGCGGTCGCCGGCGACGGCGGCTTCATGATGAACAGCCAGGAGATGGAGACTGCGGTCCGCCTCAAGCTCAATCTCGTCGTGCTGGTGCTGGAGGACAAGGCCTACGGCATGATCCGCTGGAAGCAGGCCGTCGATCATTTCGCCGACTACGGCATGACTTTTGGCAATCCCGATTTCGTCCTCTACGCGAAGGCCTATGGCGCAAAGGGGCATCGGATCGAGAGCATCGACAGCTTTGGCCCGACGCTAGATGCCGCTTTCAAAGAGGGCGGCGTGCATCTGGTCGTGATCCCGATCGACTATTCGGAGAACGTGCGGGTGCTCGTGGACGAGCTGCGGGCGCGGGAGAGGTAGCGCTCCGGCCGGCGTTTGCCCGGAGGATCATACCAGCCATTCCTTGATATATATCGTGACACGATATATTGGCAGCGCCAAGTACCCTCCCGTCAAAATCTCCCGACAAGAGCTATCCATGCGCCAGACCCTGGACATCACCGGCGGCCTCCCACGTCCTCGCGGCAAACCTGGAGACTTCACCGCCGACCGCCGCGTATTGATCCTGATCTGCATGGCCCTGCTGGTCGGCAGCCTCGGGGCGGGCGCCGCATGGGTGCTGCTGAAGCTCATCGCGCTCGTCACCAATCTGGTCTGGTTCGGTCATTTCAGCACCGAGAACGTTTCGCTGGCGAATGCCCGTCCCGGGATCTGGATGGTGCTGGCGCCGGCGCTCGGCGGTCTCGTGATCGGGCTGATGGCGCGCTTCGGCTCGGAGAAGATCCGGGGACACGGTATCCCCGAGGCGATCGAGGCGATCCTGATCGGCGGAAGCCGCATGCAGCCGAAGGTCGCGGTCCTGAAGCCGCTGTCCTCGGCGGTGTCGATCGGCAGCGGCGGTCCGTTCGGCGCCGAGGGGCCGATCATCATGACCGGCGGCGCGATCGGGTCGATCTTCGCCCAGTGCTTTCATCTCACCGCCGCCGAGCGCAAGACCTTGCTGGTTGCGGGTGCTGCCGCCGGCATGACCGCGATCTTCGGCACGCCGATCGCGGCCGTCCTGCTCGCGGTCGAACTGCTGCTGTTTGAATGGAAACCGCGCAGCTTCCTGCCCGTGGTGACGGGGGCGGTGGTCTCGGCGGCGTGGCGGCCGTTGCTGTTCGGGACGGGGCCGCTGTTTCCGTTTGCCGAGCGGCCGGATCTGCCGTGGTGGGGGCTAGCGGCAGCGATCGGCGTCGGCATCGTCGCCGGCCTGCAATCCGGGCTGATGACGCGGCTGCTCTACGCGATCGAAGACCTGTTCGACCGCCTGCCGGTGCACTGGATGTGGTGGCCGATGCTTGGCGGTCTGATTGTCGGCCTCGGCGGCCTCGTCGATCCGCGCGCGCTTGGCGTCGGCTACGACGTCATCGCCGATCTCTTGTCCGGCCACATGGCGCGCGATGAGGCGATCCGGCTGCTGCTGGTGAAATCCGCGATCTGGGTGATTGCGCTCGGCTCAGGCACATCGGGCGGCGTGCTGGCGCCGCTGCTGATCCTCGGCGGCACGGCTGGCTGGATGGAGGGGCTGGCGCTGCCCGGTGGCGCGTCATTCTGGGCGTTGGTCGGCATGGCCGCGATGATGGGCGGCACGATGCGCTCGCCGCTGACAGGCGTAATGTTCGCCATCGAGCTGACCGGCAATATTGACATGTTGCTGCCGCTGCTGACGGCGACCGGCGCAGCGCATGCCGTCACTGTGCTGCTGCTGAAGCGCTCGATCCTGACCGAGAAGATCGCGCGCCGCGGCCAGCATATCACGCGCGAATACGCGATCGATCCGTTCGAGCTGCTCCGCGTCGCCGATGTCATGGTCACTGATGTCGACACGCTGCCGGTCGGAATGCCCATCGACGAAGCGGTCGCGTTCTTCACCTCGGACCAGCGCCGTCACAAATCCTATCCCGTCGTCACCGCCGATGGACGGCTGGCCGGCATGGTCACGCGCGCCGATGTGCTGCGCTGGCGCACCGAGGGCGATCATCAGGCCGCAACGCTGGACGACGTGGTCTCGGACTCATCGGCCGTGATGGCGCATCCCGACGACGTGCTGGGGCGTGTCGCCGACCTCATGGTCGCCTCCGATCTCGGGCGCCTGCCGGTGGTCGAACGCAGCACTCATCGCGTGGTGGGCCTGGTTGCGCGCAAGGATTTGTTGCGAATTCGCGCGGTCGTGAACGCGCAGGAGGAGGACCGCAACGCATATTTCCTGCGCGAAAAGGCGCTTGTGCCGGAGGCGTAGATCGCGGAAGGTCGGGCCTCTAGAACTCCAGCACTGATGGGAATGAACATGACTCGTGTTCGCTGCGTCACCGAGATGGGTATGGGCGTCGATGTCCACGGCAGGGACGCCACCAAGGCGGCCAGGCGCGCGGTGGCGGATGCCATCAGGCATTCGAGCCTTGGCTTCTTCCGGATGATCGGCAAGACCGCGAACGACATGTTTGTCGATGTCACGATCGCGGTGCCCAATCCGGAAGCCGTCGACAAGGAGGCTGTGGCCAAGGAGCTTCCTTACGGCACCGTGACCGTCACCGCCGTCAAGGGCGGGCTGGAGATTCCCTCGGCAACCGAAGTGGCCAACGATCCCATCCTCATCGCCAATGCTGCCGTCATCGTCAGCTTCGACAAGGACTAGGCCGGTGTCCGACAGCGATGAGGCGCTGCTGGATCGTCCGATCTGGAGCGCGCTGACGACGAGCCACAAGCATCTGGCCGAGGGCGGCCCGCGGGCGCTGCGCTATCCCGTCGACATGACGCCGTTCGCCGACATGGTCGACATGTCCGCGGCGAGCTTTGCCGCGCTCGGTGATCTGCTGTCAGGCACGCAGGTCGCCACGCTGTTCACGCCGGATCCGGTCGAGGTACCCGCCGGTTTCAAGGTCGTGATCGCCGGGCCCTGCGAGCAGATGATTGGCTCGCCCGCTGACAGTCCGCTCCGCGATGCCGAGATCGTCACTCTGGGTGCCGACGACGTTCCGGCGATGATGGCGCTGACGGAGCTGACGAAGCCCGGTCCGTTCGCGCGGCGGACCCATGAGCTCGGCACGTTCCTCGGCATCCGCGCCGGGGATCAATTGGTCGCGATGACGGGCGAGCGCATGAAGCCGGGTAAGTTCGTGGAGATGACGGCCGTGTGCGTGCATCCCGACTATCGCGGCCGCGGCTATGCGCAGGCGCTGCTTGCGGCCGTCGCCCGCGGGATCGAGGCGCGCGGGGAAATTCCGTTCCTGCACGTGTTTTCCAGCAACGTGTCGGCGATCGCGCTGTACCAGCGGCAGGGCATGCGCATCCGGCGCTGCTTGCACGTCACCGCGTTCATGAAGCAGCAATAGGCGCTGCGGCCTTCATTTCCCGCGAAAGCGCGCTATATCCGTCCGAACCACAATTGGGGGAGACTCATGGACGCCAAGGTTACGGAATTTTCCGCCGCACGGACGGCGATGCAGCGCTACGTCGATCAGGAGATCATTCCGGGCGCATCCTGGGCCGTGCTGCGCGGGGGCGAGGTGGTCGACCAGCAATGCGTCGGCTTTGCCGACCGCGAAGCCAAGACCGCGCTTCGTCCCGACCATATCTTCCGCGCGTTCTCCAACACCAAGATCTTCGTCACTTGCGCGATCATGCTGCTGGTCGAGGAGGGCCGCATCGGGCTCGATGACCCGATCGAGAAATTCCTGCCGCAGCTCGCTGGTCGCAAGGTGCTGAAGCCGGACGCTTCGAGCCTTGCCGATGTCGAGCCGGCGAAGAACCCGATCACGATCCGCCAGCTCCTGACCCACACCTCCGGCCTCAGCTATGGCATCTTCGATCCCGGCACGGTGCTGTTCAAAGCCTACAATGAGGCGCGCGTGCTCAATCCGCTGACGCCGCTCGCCGACATGATCGACCAGCTCGCCAGCCTGCCGCTGTCCTATCACCCGGGGACGTCCTGGGAATATTCGGTGGCCACCGACGTGCTCGGCCGTGTCGTGGAGGTCGTCTCCGGCCAGGCGCTCGATACCTTCCTGAAGGCGCGCATCTTCGATCCGCTCGGTATGACCGATACCGGCTTCCATGTTCCGGAAGCGCAGCAGGGCAGGCTGGTTGCGCTCTACAATGGCGCTGATGTGCTCGATCCGATGAAGCCCGGCCTCACGCGGGCCGACAATCTGCCGTTTCCGCAAGCCTATCGGCGGCCGTTCCCGCGGCTCTCGGGCGGTGGTGGTCTGGTCTCGACCCTGCCAGACATGCTCGCACTGGTCCGCGCGCTGCTGCCCGGTTCGGATGCGCTGTTGAAGCCGGAGACGCTGCGGCAGATGATGACGAACCAGCTCCCGGCAGGGCAGACCATCCGCTTCGCCAATCTCGGTCCGATCCCGGGCAAGGGCTTTGGCCTGGGCGGCGCCGTCACCTTCGCGCCGACGCCGTTCGATCCGCCGAACTCCACCGGGGAATTCCAGTGGGGCGGGCTCGCCGGCACCCATTGGTGGATCTGCCCTGAGGCCAATACCGCGGGGGTCCTGATGGCCCAGCGTTACATGGGCTTCTGGAATCCATACTTCTTCGAGTTCAAGCGCCTGGCCTATCAGGCCGTCGGAGGCTGACCCGCGAAAAAATTGCACGCGCCCGCGAATCCTTTTCGGCCGGGGCGTCCTCTTAGTGGTCGAGGCATTTTGCCTCGGCCTAACTCGGAGGATGAGATGGCGTTTTACAGGAAGAACATCGGCGGCCTGCATCAGGCAGTGCGGATCGCCTTGGGCGTCGCGGTGATGGTCGCGGCATTCGTCTCTCTGGCGGGTACGACGGCGTGGCTGGTCGCGCTGGGCGGCGCCGGCTTCGCGCTGACCGGCTTCGTCGGCTATTGCCCGATGTGCGCGATGGCGGGGATCGGGCGAGGGGGCGTCTCGTGAGTGCGGCTGCGATCTCGCCAAACCTGTTCGAAGCCGCTCGGCTCGGCGATCCCCACGCGATCGCCTCGCTGCTCGAGACGGCGCAGCCGGATATCCGCCGCTACGCGCGCGCCACCTGTCGCAGCTCGGCGGATGCCGAGGATGCGACGCAGGAGGCGCTGTGGATCCTGTTCCGCCATGTCGGCACGATCCGCTCGCTGCTGGCGTTTTCGGCCTGGCTGTTCAGCGTCGTTCGCCGCGAATGCCTGCGGCTGGCGCGTCGGGCCGGTGTCGTCGCCGCCATCGACGACGGCGAGGCGGAGGCGCTGCTGCTGGCTCGCCCCGAAGCCGATCTGCGGCTCGATGTGGCCGCGGCGTTCGAGGCGCTGCCGCCGCACTACCGCGATGTCGCCCTGATGCGCGACGTCAAGGAAATGACCATCGACGAAATCTCCACCGCGCTCGGCGCGTCCCGGCAGACCGTGAAGGCGCGACTGCACCGCGCCCGCGCCTTGATGCGCGAGTATCTGACGAGATGAGACATGAGTGAATACCGGAGGAGGAGAATCGAATGATGCGGGCGGGAGGTGGTGCCTCCCGCCCGCTGCTTGCGTCAGTCCTTCCACGGATCGAACTCGCCCTCGCCGGCCATGGCGACGGCGAACGGCCGCAGAGTGTGCAGCACGCGCACGGTGCCGGCGTGTTGCGCCAGCACGTCCGGCAGGCGGCGATAGGCCATCGGGCTCTCGTCGAGGTCGGCACCGATCAAGGTGACGCCGCGCTCGTTGAGCCAATGGTCCATTTCCGCGCGCGAGAAGCGCCGCTTCGCCTCCTTGCGTCCGAACAGGCGGCCGGCGCCGTGCACGGTCGAATAGAGCGAAGCCTTGGCTTCCGGACTGTCGACGCCTTCGAGAATGACGGCGTCGTCGCCCATGGAGCCACCGACGAATCCCTTCTGGCCGGGAAACGCCGGCGTCGCGCCCTTGCGCACCACCCACAGATCCTTGCCGTCGTGGGTCTCACGCCAGGCATAGTTGTGGTGGTTGTGCACGCTCTCGGTCACGCTGCCGCCGATGATCTGGCGGACGCGCTCGACGACCCACTCGCGGCCCGCATAGGCATAACGCCCGGCGAGCTGCATCGCCGCGATGTAGCGGCGGCCGAGCTCGGAATCCTCGTCGACGACCGCGGGCGGGACGTTCATACCGTCCTTGCCCCCGGCGGCCTTGAGGTAGCGCGTCGCGGAGGTGTGCCCGAGACCGCGGCTTCCGAAGTGGACGCCGATCCAGACAAAGCCTTCCTCGTCGCGCATGAGGTCGACATAGTGGTTGCCCGATCCGACCGTGCCGAGCTGACTCACCGCCTTCTGACGGTAGGCCTCCATGTCGCTTTCGCGCCAGGCATCTGCGTCGTCGAACAGGTCGTGCTCGGCCCGCTCGGCATTGGCGCGGCCGACTCCGAACGAGATCACCTTGGCGACGTCGCGGATGATCGTGGGGACGAGGCCTGCAATGTCGTCGAAGCGCGTGTCGAGCCGGGCGGCCATGTTGCCGCAGCCGATGTCGAAGCCGACGCCGGAGATGCTGATCTGCTTCTCATAGGCGATGACCCCGCCGACCGGCTGGGCGTAGCCGAGATGGCCGTCGGCGCAGATCACGCCGGATACGACGTTGCCGACCGCCATGCAGTTGCGCATCTGCGCGATCGTCGCTTCCTCGTGCGGGCCGAAAATCTTCAGCGGCGCATTCTGGAAGCGGGCGTCCTGCATCCGGAACTCGGCGATCGAGTTCGCGGTCGCATTGGCCTCGCGGGCAAGATGCTCCTTGCGCGCGGCGTCCTTGTACAGGCACCAGGCGGGCTGGCCGCGTCCTTCGCCGACGCGCGAGTCGGGATCGATGCCGGCGGCGAGGCAGAGCTCGCGGGCGCGTTCCATGTAGGGATCGGATCGTCGCATGGTCGTGTGTCCTGCTTTGCATTCCGCACGCACCATAGCCGGGCGGACGGATCATTTCAGAGATTTTGAAAACCCCGGGCGCAGTACCCTGCGTCCGGGGCCGTTGTCGTTGCGCATCAGTTCAACGCCGTTTCCGACGCCGCGATCCACGCGACCACGGCCTCAGAGAAGCCGTTGACGCGGGTCCAGGCGCCGTGGCCGACACCGTGCTGATACGAGGCCACGTTCACGATGGTGCCGCGCGCCCTGGGCTCGGGCACCTGGTCGTGGCTCTGCTCGTCGGTGAAGACGATGAGGCGATCGCCCTTGCGGTCGATCTCCGCCACCGCCTTGCCGAGCCAGGTTCCGCTATGCGGCTGCGAGTTGATGATCGCATCTCGAAGCGCGAAGCCGCGGCGGGGAGGGACCTTCACCACCCTGTCGGAGAAGGTGAAGATCTCGACCTCGTCGCAGATCTCGCGGGCGAGGATGGCCAGGCCACACGCCGCCTCCGCGCGCGTCATTTCCGACTGCGCGGAGAGCGTCGCGAACATCGAGCCCGACACGTCGATCAGGAGCCGGGTGCGGCCCGGGAGCCGCACATGATCCTTGACCGACTTGAGCATCGCAGCCTCGAGCTCGGGCTCGAAGTCCGGCGCATAGCGCGCCGCCGTGATGAAGCGATAGGGAAGGATACGATCCGTCCGCATCGCGTCGATCGCGCCTGCGATGGTCTCGCGCGGGACCTGCGCGTTCTGCATCAGCCGCAGATTGCGCATGAGCGCCAGCCCGCCGAGCTTGCGCTCGGCGATCAACCGCTCGAAGGTCTCGCGCTTGTTCTTGCCGGCCGAGAGCGAAACCTCCCAGGTGTCGGGGGAGGCGAGCTCGCCATCGACGAGCTGCTTCCACACCTTGGCCTGGTCGGCGTCCTTCGGCTTGGCGTGCACCAGGAACAGCACGTCCCTGATCCGCACCGCGCCGTCGCGGTCCCACTTGGCGAGCTGGTACGCGTCGAACTTGGTCAGCGCGCGGGCAAGGCCCTTCTTGACCTGCGCCGAGACCGGCTGACGCTTGCGCTGCTGCTGAGGGCCGAGCGCATCCGCCCAGTAGATCGCAAGCAGCTCCGTCATCTCGTCGGGACGCTGGATCACCCGGTGGAGTGTGTCGGCCACGAGGGCGCGGTGCCTCTCGCTCCGCGCCATCTCGCGGATGACGAGCAGCGGCGCGTGCCGCAGCTTCATCACCTCGCGCGCCTCGATTGCAAGCTGTGCCACGCGCGCCGAAGCAACCTTCGGCACCAGGGCCCTGATGCGATCGGCGATCGCGACGCCGTCCTCGTAGAACTGGTCCTCCCACAGGAGGCAGTTCATCAGCGCGCGCTTCAGCTCCATCTCGGGCGTGAAGCGCACGGCACGGGCGCCCTGACGCGTGAAGGCGCGAACGATCTTGTTGAGCCTGACCATGACGGCCTCCTCTTGGGTTGATGATGGAATGGAAACGGGTGCCGGGGAACAAGCGAGGCTGAACGTGCTCTACCAACTGAGCTACGGACTGATGTCCGGGAGGGCTCGAACCTCCGACCGCGAAGTAACAGCGCTCTTCACCATCGGCGGTGGCGACGAAGGGACACGATCCGGGAACAGGCGATTCTGTAACCCGGCGAGCGAAAGCCCGCCGGAAAGCGCTCTGGCCACTGAGCTACCGGTGCATCGTACACCGGGCGGGATTCGAACCCGCGACCTCTCGCGTGATAGGCGAAGTAACAGAAATCTTCACCACGGACCGTGATGGTTTGGCGGGGAACGAGCGATGCTGTTGCTGCCCTTGCGGGCGATCCGCCCCTTGCTCTTGCAGGAGTCGAACCTGCGCGGTCCGAAGTAACAGACATCTTCACCACCGCCAGGCCGACGCTCTCGCGTCGGCCGTTGATGGGTACGCTGGGGAACGGGCGATCTCGGCTTTCAGTGACGACAACACAGGACCCTTCTTGCGAACGGATCCTGTGCCGGGCCGCGTGCGAACCTTTTCCGAGGCTGCATCCCGGTGCGTGTGTCAAAGGCGGGAGGCATACCCGCTTTGCCGTGTGGAGAAGTATCCGAGATCTTCACCACCAGCGTCGGTTGAGCCGCGACGACAGCGGCAAACCGAACTACAAAAATTCTATCGCGGCGCTGTCGACGCGCCGCATGTTGCGAACCATCAGGGTTCGCTCTGCCATCGGTGTCCGGCTCATCGCCTCGTTCCCTCCGGCAGGCCCCGCGCGCTTGGGCACGCGCCTCTCTAGCGCGAGCCCCGAGATCCGGGTCCCTCGTTCCGGCGATTGCCGGGATGTTCGGTTGGACCGCGCGGCGAGCAATAAAAAACCCTCCGGAGCGGCAGGCTCGGGAGGGTCCGTGAGAAGCGGACTGTCGATCTTGCGGTCAGGCAAGATCGCTCCCATGAGCCGGGCATGCGACGTCGAATAGCTTTGAGCTATTCGGCATGCGGGCAATTCTTTCGTAGCGGTCTGACATCGCTCGGTTCATGGTGTGCTTGTCGCAAACGGAAGTGTTCTGCGAGGGCGCGGGACATACGCCCGCAACTTGCGGATGTCAAGCGACGCGCGCGTGGAAAAATGAAAATGATGGACGGATGACGTGCCAAACTATCTCGGCCTCGACGGATTTCGTTTCGGCTGGGTCGCGGCCTGGATCGACGAGCGCGGCAATCATGGCTTCGACTATTCGCCGGGCCTGACACGTTTGCTTGCGTTGCCGCATGCGCGCGCGATGATCGACATGCCGATCGGATTGAATCCGGCCGGCTATCGCCCGTGCGACCTGCGTGCGCGCGAGCTGATTGGCCCCGCCGTGTTTCTCGGTGCGCGCCGCGATCTCTGGACGTTTCCCGATATGGCGGCGGCCAATCGTCACTACTGGACGCATGAAGGCAACGGCAGGGGCGTGTCGGCGCAGCTCTGGAATATCAGGGACAAGATCAGGGACGTCGATGAGATCATGACTCCGGCGCGGCAGGCGACGATCGGCGAAGCGCATCCGGAATTGGTGTTCTGGAATCTCGCAGGGCGAGTGCCGCTTGAACCGAAGACGTCGGCGCAAGGCCGCGAGCAGCGCGTCGCGTTGCTGATAGCTCGGGGTTTCACCAAGGTCGAAAGATGGCTGACGCTTCGCCACGGCACCGGCATCGGCCGCGACGATCTCATCGACGCCTGTGCCTGCGCGGTGGCGGCGCGCGACAGCACGCAGCGTGTCGGCGGCGAGGAGATCGATCCACGCGGATTGCGGATGGAGATCAACTACTGACCAGATCAACTCTGCCGATCGCTTGTACCGGCAAGGTGACCACGACCACAATGGCTCGGCTTCAAGGAGCCACCCTCATCGTCCAGCCTTGCTGCTCGTGCTTCGTACACATCGGCCATTGCTCGCAGCCTTCGTGCGGCTTCGCGATGGGCGAGATCGTCCGCGACGCGGCGACAGCGCTGAGCGTGATCGAGCAGGGCGCGCTTCTCAATGTTCATCCCGTCACAACGCGCAAGTTGCTCGATGGTCCCTCGAAACAACGCAACGTCTCCTCTGCGAAAACGGGAAAAACCGGCAAATTTTCCTGCCAAGTTGGAACACGGCATGTCAGCGGGCGTTTAAGCCACAGGAGTTGAGGGACAAATACCATGCACGATGTCTGCCAATGGGCGACCGCGACCCTCGCGATTGCCTTCACGGCTGCGCTGCTGATCACGGGTCAATGGTTCATCCAGTATCGACTGCAGCATGAAACCATGACGCCGGTCGTCAAGATCGCGACGCTGCCGCTCTAGTCGCTTCAAGGGCGTCAATTGCTAATCCACGCCTTCCCCTGATCTTCCAGATAATCGGCTGGCCTTGCGCCGTTCGCTTGCTCGCCTAGATTAGGCGGCATCTCACCAACGCTGCCGGAGTGCCGATGTCTGATCTGTCCGCCTTTCCCATCGCCAAACGCTGGCCGGCCAAGCATCCCGAACTGCTTCAGCTCTATTCGCTGCCGACGCCGAACGGCGTCAAGGTCTCGATCATGCTGGAGGAGATCGGACTTCCCTACGAGGTCCATCTCGTCGATTTCGGCAAGGACGATCAGAAGACGGCTGAATTCCTCTCGCTCAATCCGAACGGCAAGATCCCGGCGATCCTCGATCCCAATGGTCCGGGCGGCAGGCCGCTGCCGCTGTTCGAGTCCGGGGCGATCCTGCAATACCTCGCCGAGAAGACCGGCAAGCTGCTGCCCGAGGATGCCGCGCGCCGCTACCAGACCATCCAGTGGGTGCACTTCCAGATGGGCGGCATCGGACCGATGTTCGGCCAGGTTGGCTTCTTCCATAAATTCGCCGGCAAGGATTTTGAGGACAAGCGGCCACGTGACCGCTACGTCGCCGAGGCCAAGCGCCTGCTCGGCGTGATGGAGACGCATCTTTCGGGGCGGCAATGGTTCATGGATGACGACTACACCATCGCCGACATCTCGATGCTCGGCTGGGTGCGCAATCTCATTGGCTTCTACGGTGCCGGCGATCTCGTCGAATTCACCCAGTTCAAATCGGTCGGTGCCTGGCTCGAACGCGGCCTCGCGCGTCCGGCGGTGCAGCGCGGGCTGAACATTCCGCCGCGGCCGTAAGATCAGGTTAGCGCCTTGTGGGTCATGTAGAGCGCCATCAGGGAGACGAAGGCGATCATGACCCGGCGCAGTACCGATTTGCTGACGCCATTGGCCAGGCGTGCGCCGAGATCGGTGCCGATCCAGAGGCCGGCCAGAATGCCTGTGATGGCCGGCCAGCCGACCAGCAGGCCCTTGCTCCAGTAGATCCAGGCCGCCGGAAGGTTGGTCGGGAGGATCGAGAAGACGAGGCTGACAAGCTGCGCCTGATGCTGCGGCACGCGCAGGCCTGCAGCAAGGCCGACGGTGATTGCAAGGCCGCCGCCGATGCCCATGAAGCCGGAGGAAAATCCGGCAAGCAGGCCGATGAGCAGCAGCGGTAGCCGGGGCAGTTGGTCCTGGTCGCCGGGCTCACGGCCGCCGTCCTTGCGATCGCGACGCGGGATCAGCAGGACGATCAGCGCGACGAGATAGACGACATAAGTCCATTGCAAGACCTGGTCGGAAACCGCCGCCGCGGCGTAACCGCCACCGGCGCCGCCGACGAGAAATCCGATGCCGATCCAGATAATCCACGGCAAGGGGCTGCGATTGCCGCTCTGCCAATAGCGGCGCGCGCCGGCAAGGCCCGTCGGCGGGACCTGTGTGATCAGTGACGTCCCTTGTGCGACGTGTTGTTCCGCGCCGAGCAGCAGCACGCTGAAGATCACGAGCCCGCCCCCCGGGCTCGTCCCCGTGAAGCCTGATGCCAGGCCGCTGATCAGGCCGACGCCGGCGCCAGCAAGCAGGTCGTGAATCCCTGACATCGCTTACGTCCTGCTTCGCCGCTTGATGTCGGGCCTGGTCGTGCGAAAGCCGTCGATCACCCCGGCCACGGCCGCCATGCAGGCCTCGACGTCGAATGCGTCGCCCCAGCATTTTTGCAGCACAAATCCCTGGAAGATCGCGAGAAGCACGCGTGCGATCGCTTCCGCACCGAGATCGCGCCTGAGGAGGCCGTCATGCTGGCCGCGCTCGACCAGCGCGACGATCAGAGCGCGCGGCATGTCGATGCCCTCGACGACGCTGGTGCGGACGCGGCGGTTGCGCAGGGCTTCGGCCCAGCCGTGGATGCCGACACGGCGGCGCGCTTCCCCGGCGGGGTCGGTCAGCCATTGCGCGTAAACGCGGATCAGCGCGTGAAGCCCTTCGATCGGATCGCCGGATCCTTGCGCGACCGAATTGAGCACGGCTTCGCGGCGATGCCGGTCGTCGGCGAGCGCCTCGATCAGATCGTCCTTGCTCTGGAAGTAGAGATAGACCGCGCCATGGCTCAGTCCGGACCGCTTCACGATGTCGGCCATGCCGGTCTGGTGAAAACCGTCTTCGGAGAAGCAGGCGAGGGCAGCTTCGAGAATTTGCTGCCGCCGGCTTTCGCGCTGCTGGTCGCTGATCTTGGGCATCTGGTCGTCCTTAAATAACTGACAGATCGATCGTTTTGCCATCAATCCATATTGGGCCGAGAACAAGCCGATCGTGATAAAAAACGATCAGTCAGTCATTTTTATGGGAGGAGAGGATTTTGGTCAAGTCTGGCCCGGTCTCGGGCCGGGAAGGAGGAGATGATGTCCGTTGCGAATGCGTCGACAGAGGCGACGCTGCACTCGATCGCGCGCGGCTAGAACAGCCGTCCGCCGTTCGGCACTGGCCTGCTCGGCTGCACCAGCACGACCTTGCCGTCGGCATCGGGGAAGCCGAGCGTCAGCACCTCCGAGATGACGGGTCCGATCTGGCGCGGCGGGAAATTGACGACGGCCGCGACCTGTTGTCCCACCAAAGTCTCGAGCGGATGGTTTTCGGTGATCTGGGCCGAGCTCTTGCGCACGCCGATCACCGGGCCAAAGTCGATCCACAGTCGAAAGGCCGGCTTGCGCGCTTCCGGAAACGGTTTTGCCTCGACGATGGTCCCGACACGGATATCGACCGCGAGGACGCTGTTGAAGTCGATGGTCGGCGTGGCGGTGGCTGCGGGATCGTGAGTGACGTGCATAAAGTGTCCGTTCGGAGAGTTGGCTTCGTTCGCAATATTGTCGCGCGAAGCGGAGTTTCGTACAACGCTGCGAACATCACGATACGCCATGCGCGAGGAACATCTTGCCCAACACCATCTACGGCATCAAGAACTGCGACACCATGAAGAAGGCGCGCGCCTGGCTCGATACCCATGGCGTCGCGTATGAATTCCACGACTACAAGGCGGCGGGCGTCGAGAAGGACAAGCTCAAGCAGTGGAGCGACAAGGTCGGCTGGGAGACGCTGCTCAATCGCGCCGGCACGACCTTCAAGAAGCTGCCCGATTCCGACAAGGAAGGCTTGAGCGAGACGAAGGCGCTGGCGCTGATGCTAGCGCAACCATCGATGATCAAGCGGCCGGTGCTGGAAATCGGCGGCAAGCTGCTGGTCGGCTTCAAGCCGGACATCTATGCCAAGGAAGTCGGCGCCAAGACGCGTTAGAGATTAGTTCAGCTCGATGATCTCGTTGGTGACGCCGGGAGCCGGCTGGTCCGCGAATTCGACCACGTCGGCCGTCGCGATGCGGCCAGGCGCGCGATGGAAGAGATCGCGATCGATCACGGCGCGCAGTTTCGGGCGCGGCAGCGCGTCATTTCCGCGCATCAGATTCTTGATCTCGAAGCCGCCGTCCTCGCAGAAGGTCTTGACCGAGGCGATGACGTGGCAGACTTGGCCGCCGGTCTGGAAAGGCAGCAGCAGCCGTTCATACGCGACGATGCGTCCGTAGATGTCGTCGACATCGGCAACGCTGTAGACGGGAAGCCCGCGTGCCACGCATTCATAGTAAACTGGCATCACCAAGGGGGCGAGCCGCGGCCCGAGATAATCGTCGAGCAGAACACCCTTGCCGGTATGCCCATAAGCACGGGAGATACGCGTGCCTTCGCTCTGGATGGTGAGGCGTGGCGCCGACGTCGAAGCGTCCACCGTATAATAGATGAGATCGGACAGCTCTTCCTCCAGCCGCGCAGGCTGATATTCCCAAACCGCCGGCGCGATCTGCTGGCTCGCGTAAAGTCGCAGCCACGTGTTCAGGAGATCACGCTGCCTGATTGACTTGACGACGGACGGAGCGGCGCTGGCGAATCCAAAACGATAATCCCGGAACGTCAAAACCTGCACATGATGCCGTGTGCGGGAAAATTTTCTATGAAGGCTGGCGTGCCGGACGAAAGACCGTTAACGACGGCTTGATGACCGGTGCCTTGCGAACCGGGAGGCCGGGCAGGCACGACATCAAAACATCTCCGACTAAGGGAGCATTTGTATCCCAGCCGGAGACCTGATCTGCTCAGCTTTCCGCCTTGCCTAACCCCCGTCACCTCCGGCATATTCCGCGCCCGGAGGCGGCGTTCCGGATGGGCTCCAAGGATAGGCTCCAAGGCCCCCGGAAAGCCGAAGCAACAAGGATAGCCACGCGGCTCGCGCGGGCAGGGGGAAATCTGTTTGGCCGATGAGTTTATTCTCGAAACGGAAGGCTTAACCAAGGAGTTCGCGGGCTTCTTCGCCGTCCGCGACGTTGCGCTCAAGGTTCGCCGTGGGAGCATTCATGCGTTGATCGGTCCGAATGGGGCCGGCAAGACGACCTGCTTCAATCTTCTGACCAAGTTCCTGAAACCGTCTGCCGGAAAAATCCTCTACAAGGGGCAGGACATTACCGCGATGGCACCGGCCGACGTGGCCCGCATGGGGCTGGTTCGCTCGTTCCAGATTTCGGCGGTGTTTCCGCATCTCACGGCGCTGGAAAACGTCCGTGTCGCGCTTCAGCGCCAGCACGGCTCTTCGTTCGATTTCTGGCGCTCCAAGTCGGTGCTCAACCGCTTCAACGACCGCGCGCGCGAATTGTTGAACGATGTCGGCCTGAACGAGTTTGCCAACACACCCGCGGTCGAGATGCCCTATGGACGCAAGCGTGCACTGGAGATCGCAACCACGCTCGCGCTCGACCCGGAGATGATGCTGCTGGACGAGCCGATGGCGGGCATGGGCCACGAGGACATCGACAAGATCGCGGCGCTGATCAAGCGCATCTCGGCGAAATACACCATCCTGATGGTGGAGCATAATTTAAGCGTCGTGGCCAACCTGTCCGACATCATCACCGTGCTGACGCGCGGCCAGGTGCTCGCGCAGGGCCATTACTCGGAGCTCACCAAGGACGAGCGCGTCAAGGAAGCCTATCTGGGAGCCGGTCATGCCTGACACTGCGATCGCCGAGGCTCCGGCCAAGGCTGCGACCGGCGGAAACATCCTTCAAATCCGCAACCTGGAAGCCTGGTACGGCGAGTCTCACATCCTGCACGGGATCAACTTCGACGTGAACGCGGGCGAGGTCGTCACCCTGCTCGGGCGTAACGGCGCCGGCAAGACGACCACGCTGAAGTCGATCATGGGCATCATCGGCAAGCGTACCGGCTCGGTGAAGTTCAACAACCAGGAGATCATCCGCGCGACCTCCGACAAGATCGCGCGCATGGGCATCGCATTCTGCCCGGAAGAGCGGGGCATATTCTCCAGTCTCGACGTGCGGGAGAATTTGATGCTGCCGCCGGTGGTCCGCGAAGGCGGGCTGCCGCTCGATCAGATCTTCGAGCTGTTTCCGAACCTGAAGGAGCGGCTCAACAGCCAGGGCACCAAGCTGTCCGGTGGCGAGCAGCAGATGCTCGCGATCGCGCGCATCCTGCGCACCGGTGCGAGCTTCCTGATGCTGGACGAGCCGACCGAGGGCCTTGCGCCGGTCATCATCCAGCAGATCGGCCACACCATTGCGCGGCTCAAGAAGGAGGGCTTCACCATCCTCCTGGTCGAGCAGAACTTCCGCTTCGCATCCACCGTCGCCGACCGTTACTACGTGGTCGAGCACGGCAAGATCATTGACGGATTTTCCAATGCGGATCTTGCCGCCAACATGGACAAGCTCCACACCTATCTTGGTGTGTAGCCGAGCAGGCGGACGTGCAAGAGTAACTATCAAAGGAATATTGGGAGGCGGATTATGAAGCACAGCATTTCGGCAATGTTGCTCGGGACGGCCCTGGCGCTCGGCGCGGCAGGTGGCGCAGTCGCGCAGGACAAGAACATCAAGATCGGCGTGCTGACCGACAATTCGGGACTCTATGCCGATCTCGGTGGCTCTGGCTCGACCGTCGCCGCACAGATGGCGATCGAGGATTCCGGGCTCGCTGCCAAGGGCTGGAAGCTCGACCTGATCTCCGCCGACCATCAGAACAAGCCCGACATCGGCTCCACGATTGCTCGGCAATGGATCGACGTCGAGAAGGTCGACATCTTCATGGATGTCCTGAACTCCGGCGTCGCGCTCGCGGTCAACAATGTCGTCAAGGAGAAGAATTCGATCCTGATCGACACGGGTGCGGCGACGTCGGATCTCACCAACGCGCAATGCTCACCGAACACGATCCACTGGGTCTATGATACCTATATGCTGGCCAACAGTACCGGGCAGGCGCTGGTGAAGGCGGGCGGCGACACATGGTATTTTCTCACCGCGGACTACGCCTTTGGCCATGCCCTCGAGCGCGACACCGCCGCGGTCGTGGTGAAGTCGGGCGGCAAGGTGATCGGCAATGTCAAGCATCCTCTGAATACTGCCGACTTCTCGTCGTTCCTGCTTCAGGCGCAGGCCTCCAAAGCCAAGATCATCGGCATGGCGAATGCCGGCGGCGACACCACCAACACCATCAAGCAGGCGGCGGAGTTCGGCATCGTCTCGGGCGGCCAGAAGCTTGCGGGCCTGCTGCTCTTCATCACCGACGTGCACTCGCTCGGTCTGAAGGTGGCGCAGGGCCTGAACTTCACCGAGACCTTCTATTGGGACATGAACGACGGTACGCGCGCGTTCTCCAAGCGCTTCTCCGAGCGCATGAAGAACAAGGCGATGCCCTCGATGGTGCAGGCCGGCGTCTACTCGGGTCTGCTGCACTATTTCAAGGCGCTGGAGGCGATGGGCGGCAATCCGCATGACGGGGCCAAGGTGGTCGCCAAGATGAAGGAGATGCCGACGGACGATCCGCTGTTCGGCAAGGGAACGATCCGCGAGGACGGTCGCAAGCTGCATCCCGCCTATCTGTTCGAGGTCAAGAAGCCCGAGGAATCCAAAGGGCCCTGGGACTATTACAAGCTGATCGGCACGACGGCCGCGGATCAGGCGTTCCGGCCGCTGTCCGAGAGCGTCTGTCCGCTCGTGAAGAAGTAAGTGTGATGATGCGAGCCGGCGCAACTGCGCCGGCTTGCTCTTGGGGAACGACGAGAAGGGACCGGGTGCGGGATCGATGCAGGCTCTATACGCTCAGCTACTGGTGGGATTGATCAACGGCTCGTTCTACGCGCTGCTCAGTCTCGGGCTTGCCGTGATTTTCGGCATGCTGAACATCATCAATTTCGCCCATGGCGCGCTCTACATGATGGGCGCCTTCGTTGCCTATTTCCTGTTGAGCCTCGGTGGCATCAACTACTGGTGGGCACTGCTGATCGCACCCGTGATCGTCGGCATCTTCGGCATGATCCTGGAAAGGACCATGCTGCAATGGCTGACCGGGCTCGACCATCTCTACGGCCTGCTCCTGACCTTCGGCATCGCGCTGATCGTGCAGGGCGTGTTCCAGAATTATTTCGGCTCCTCCGGTCTGCCTTACGCCATTCCGGACCAGCTCAAGGGCGGCATGAATCTGGGCTTCATGTTCTTGCCGATCTATCGCGGCTGGGTGGTCGTGTTCTCGCTGGTCGTATGTCTGGCGACATGGTTCCTGATCGAGAAGACCCAGCTCGGCGCTTACCTGCGCGCCGCCACCGAAAATCCGACGCTGGTGCGTGCCTTCGGCATCAACGTGCCGCGCATGATCACGCTGACCTATGGTCTCGGCGTCGGCCTTGCCGCGCTCGCGGGCGTGCTGTCGGCGCCGATCAACCAGGTGCGACCGCTGATGGGCGCCGACCTGATTATCGTGGTGTTCGCGGTGGTCGTGATCGGCGGCATGGGTTCGATCATGGGCTCCATCATCACCGGCTTCGCGCTCGGCGTGATCGAGGGTCTGACCAAGTATTTCTATCCCGAGGCCTCCAACACCGTCGTGTTCGTGCTGATGGTGCTGGTGCTCTTGGTGAAGCCAACGGGATTGACGGGAAGGGCGGCCTGATATGACAACCCTGACGGACGACACGCTGCCGGTGACCCCTCGCGCGATGCGCGACGAGATGATCGCTTTCGTAGTGATGGCGCTGCTGCTGGCGTCGGTACCATTCACGGGCGTCTACCCGTTCTTCGTGATGCAGGCGCTGTGCTTTGCGCTGCTCGCCTGCGCCTTCAATCTGCTGGTCGGCTATGGCGGCCTGCTGTCGTTCGGCCACGCCATGTTCCTGGGGACCGCCGGCTATTGCTGCGCGCATGCGCTGAAAGTGTGGGCGTTGCCGCCTGAGCTCGGCATCCTCGTCGGCATCGCCGCGGCTTTCGTGCTCTCGATCATCACCGGCTACATCTCGATCCGCCGCCAGGGCATCTATTTCTCGATGATCACCCTGGCTCTGTCACAACTCCTGTACTTCATCTACCTCCAGGCCCCGTTCACCCACGGTGAGGACGGCATCCAGGGCATCCCGCAGGGACGCATGTTCGGCGTCTTCGATCTCTCCAAGCCGACGGTGCTCTATTACGTCGTGCTGGTCGGGTTTCTTGCCGGCTTCCTGTTGATCTACCGCATCATCAACTCGCCGTTCGGCGAGGTGCTGAAGTCGATCCGGGAGAACGAGCAGCGCGCGATTTCGCTCGGCTACCGCACCGACCAGTACAAGTTCCTGGCCTTCGTGCTGTCGGGAACGCTGGCCGGTTTTGCCGGTGCGCTGAAGGTCTTTGTGGCGCAGAACGCCTCGCTCACCGACGTCCATTGGTCGATGTCGGGCGAGGTCGTGCTGATGACGCTGGTTGGCGGCCTCGGAACCATCTTCGGCCCCGTGGTCGGTGCCTTCGCGATCATCGCCATGCAGCAATATCTCGCCGGTTTCGGCCAATGGGTGACGGTGATCCAGGGCTCGATCTTCGTGGTCTGCGTGCTCACCTTCCGCCGCGGCGTCATCGGCGAAATCGCGCATTACTTCCGGAGATCGCTCTAACTGGTTGATTTTAAATCGGTTTGCCGGCCGCTTGAAAGCGGTGGATGATCCGGCTCCGCGGGCGTGAGATGACACGCGCGCGGATCGAAAATGGTCTATGACAGTTTCATGACGGCCTGATAGGGCCGGGCCATTTCCAACCGGTAGCCTCCCCCCATGATGCGATGGTTTCGTGCTTTCCTGCCCAAGGAAGAACGGTTCTTTGACCTGTTCGACCGGCATGCCCAGACGGTGATCCAGGGCTCCATCGCGCTCCAGGGCATGCTCAACGGGGGCGAGGAGACGCCGGTCTATTGCCAGCGCGTCAACCAGTTCGAGAATGATGCCGACAACATCACCCGAGAGGTGCTGACGGCGGTGCGCCGCACCTTCATCACCCCGTTCGACCGCGGCGACATCAAGAACCTGATCACGTCGATGGACGACGCCATCGACCAGATGCAGCAGACGGCCAAGGCGGTGATGTTGTTCGAGGTCCGCACCTTCGAGCCGCCCATGCGCGAGATCGGCGGGCTTCTGATCGAGTGCGCCAATCTGGTCGGCCGCGCGCTGCCGCTCATGCAGTCGATCGGTCCGAACGTCGCCATGCTGACCGCGATCACGGAGGAACTCGGAAAGCTCGAGGGCCGCGTCGACGATCTCCACGACATCGGTCTGAAGGAGCTGTTCCTCAAGCATCGCGACGGCAATGCGATGGACTTCATCGTCGGCGTCGAGATCTACGACCACCTCGAGAAGGTCGCGGATCGCTTCGACGACGTCGCGAACGAGATCAACAGCATCGTCATCGAGCAAGTTTAGGGCAGGCCGCTGTGGATGCCGCGTTGGGTCTTCCCGTCCTGGTCGGCTTGATCGCCGTCGCGCTGCTGTTCGATTTCCTAAATGGCCTGCACGACGCCGCCAATTCGATCGCGACCATCGTCTCGACCCGCGTGCTGCGGCCGCAATTCGCGGTGTTCTGGGCCGCGTTCTTCAATTTCGTCGCCTTCATGGTGTTCGGCCTGCACGTCGCCCAGACCATCGGCACCGGCATCATCGATCCCTCGATCGTCGACGCCCAGGTGATCTTCGCAGCCCTGGTCGGCGCCATCGTCTGGAACCTCGTGACCTGGGCGCTCGGCATCCCGTCCTCGTCGTCGCATGCGCTGATCGGCGGGCTCGTCGGCGGCGGCATGGCCAAAGCCGGGATCTCCGCTGCGGTGTGGAGCGGATTGAGCAAGACGGTGCTGGCGATCGTGCTGTCGCCGCTGATCGGCTTCCTGCTGGCGATGATGCTGGTGGCGATCGTGTCCTGGGCCTCGGTGCGCTCGACGCCATTCGCGGTCGATCGCGCCTTCCGCATCCTGCAATTCGCCTCCGCCTCGCTCTATTCGCTCGGCCATGGCGGCAACGACGCGCAGAAGACCATGGGCATCATCGCGGTGTTGCTCTATTCGCAGGGCCATCTCGGCAGCGACTTCTCGGTGCCGTTCTGGGTGGTGCTGTCATGCCAGGCGGCGATGGCGCTGGGCACGCTGATGGGCGGCTGGCGCATCGTCCGCACCATGGGCCTGCGCATCACCAAATTGACTCCCATGCAGGGCTTTTGCGCCGAGACTGGCGGGGCCGCGACTTTGTTCATGGCGACCTATCTTGGGGTTCCCGTCTCCACCACGCACACGATCACCGGCGCCATCGTCGGCGTCGGCGCCGCCCGCCGCGTCTCGGCGGTGCGCTGGAACGTTGCCAGCTCGATCGTCTACGCCTGGGTGATCACTATCCCGGCCTCGGCCATCGTAGCGGCGCTGACCTGGTGGGCGGTCAAGATCTTCGTCAAGTAACCAGCTTCAGCCCGACGATCCCGGCAACGATCAGGGCGATGCTGGCAAGACGAAGGGCGGTGGCCGGCTCCCCGAACAGGACAATGCCGAGGGTCGCGGTGCCGACCGCGCCGATGCCGGTCCACACCGCATAGGCGGTTCCGACGGGCAGCGATTTGAGGGCGAGGCCGAGCAGGATGACGCTGCCAGCCATGGCCGCGAGCGTGACGACGGACGGAACAAGTCTGCTAAAACCCTCGGTATATTTCAGGCCGATCGCCCAGGTGATCTCGAGAAGACCCGCGACGAACAGGATGCTCCAGGCCATGACGACCCTCCCTTCAAGGCAGGGTCGTCCCCGCGGCTGATGGGCGAGGAGGCCGTCCTCCCCCCAAGGCCAGTATGGCCAAGGCCGATATGGGGCTGGCCGGAAGGCTCCGCAATCACCAAATGAGGCTTGATCAGGCCCGTTTTCCCTGCCACACGCTCCCGCCATGTCCGACATCGCCACCACCACAGCCGAATCGCCGGCCCGTTCCCCGCTTGCCGCCGAAGTGGCGCGGCGGCGCACGTTTGCGATCATCTCCCATCCCGACGCCGGCAAGACCACGCTGACCGAAAAGCTGCTGCTGTTCGGCGGCGCCATCAACCTGGCCGGCCAAGTCAAGGCCAAGGGCGAGCGGCGCAACACGCGCTCGGACTGGATGAAGATCGAGCGCGAGCGCGGTATCTCTGTCGTGACCTCGGTGATGACCTTCGAGTTCGAGGGCCTTGTCTTCAACCTGCTGGACACGCCGGGCCACGAGGACTTTTCGGAAGACACCTATCGCACGCTGACCGCGGTCGATTCCGCCGTGATGGTGATCGACGCCGCCAAGGGCATCGAGGCGCGCACTCGAAAGCTGTTCGAGGTGTGTCGTCTTCGGGATATCCCGATCATCACCTTCATCAACAAGATGGATCGCGAGAGCCGCGACGTGTTCGAGCTGCTCGACGAGATCGAGAAGACGCTGGCGCTCGACACCACGCCGATGACCTGGCCGGTCGGCCGCGGCCGCGACTTCCTCGGCACTTACGACGTCGCCAATGGCGGCGTGCGCCTGCTCGAAGGCGGCGGTGCCAAGACCGGCGCGGCGCAGCAGATCGAGATCGCCGAGCTCGCCAAGCTCAATGCCAATCTCGATGTCTCCGCGGTCAAGGACGAGCTCGAGCTCGTCACCGAAGCGTCAAAACCGTTCGAGCTCGACGCGTTCCGCGAGGGCCATCTGACGCCGGTCTATTTCGGCAGCGCGCTGCGCAATTTCGGCGTCGGCGACCTGCTGGAAGGCCTCGGCAAGTTCGCGCCCGAGCCGCGCGCGCAGGACAGCGACCAGCGCAAGGTCGAGGCCACCGATCCGCGCATGAGCGCCTTCGTGTTCAAGATCCAGGCCAATATGGATCCGAACCACCGCGACCGCATCGCCTTCGCGCGCCTCTGCTCGGGCAAGCTCAGCCGCGGCATGAAGGCCAAGCTGGTGCGCACCGGCAAGAGCATGCCGCTGTCGAGCCCGCAATTCTTCTTCGCCCAGGACCGTTCGGTCGCGGATGAAGCCTTCGCCGGCGACGTCGTCGGCATTCCCAATCACGGCACGCTGCGCATCGGCGACACGCTGACCGAGGGCGAGGATTTCAACTTCGTCGGCGTGCCGAGTTTCGCGCCGGAAATCGTCCGCCGCGTCCGTCTCACCGACGCGATGAAGGCCAAGAAGCTGAAGGAAGCGCTGCAGCAGATGTCGGAAGAGGGCGTGGTGCAGGTGTTCCGCCCGCGCGACGGAGCGCCGGCGCTGGTGGGTGTCGTCGGCGCGCTCCAGCTCGACGTGCTGAAGGCACGGCTGGAGGCGGAATATTCACTGCCGGTCGAGTTCGAGGTCAGCGAATTCCAGCTCGCGCGCTGGGTCTCCTCGGAGGACCGCAAGAAGCTCGACACCTTCATCGCCGCCAACACCTCCAGCATCGCCGACGACGTCGACGGCGATCCCGTGTATCTGGCGCGGAACGAATTCTATCTCGGCTACACCAAGGAACGCGCCGAGGGCATCGAATTCACCAACGTGAAGGACGTCAAGAAGAAGGGGTAGGGTGGGCCTGCCGCTCGCGCGCGAGCATGTGAACGCGCGCGGACTTGACGCATTCATGGACAATGCCACCTTTTCTGGTGGCATTGCGAGCTCACTCCATGTGGCGCGGCTTCCTTGTTTTTCTCCTGCTGACGATCTCGACGATCGCCGCCGACGCGCAGCGACGCCAGATCAATCCAATCCCGTTTGCGCACGAGCCGTGCAGCGTGCTCGACTATCGGCCCTGCACGCCGTCCTATTGCAGTCCCCTCGAGCCCGGCCCCTGCATTCCCGAGATCGACTATCCCTATGGGCAAAATCTTCAGCTGACGATCGAGAGCGTGCCCTCCGAAGCCGATCGCGCCAAGTATCGGAAGCCGGATCACGATCTCGACACGATCGGCGATCTCTTCGCCGAGCTACGCACCTGCTGGTCGCCGCCATCAGACGGTGCGCGCGCGGGCATGCAGATGTCGGTGCGTTTCAGTTTCAACAAGGCGGGCGGCCTGATCGGTCCGCCGCGCCTGACATTCGCAACCACCGGCGTTCCGGCCGACACCCGCGCGACCTATCTGAAGGCGATCAACGCCTCGCTGAACGCCTGCCTGCCGCTGAAATTCACTGGCGGACTCGCCGGTGCCCTGGCCGGGCGGCCGATCGCGATCCGATATGTCGACAATCGGCAGATCGGCCAGTAGCGCACGAGTTGCGAGCAGCCGCCAATCGATGATACCTCAGAGGCGGGGGCTGCATTGCGGGGAGGATGTCGTGGGTCTGCTGGTCATGATCCTGGGGCTGGTGCTGTTCTTCGCCACCCATGTTTTCACCACCAAACGTGAGGCGCGTGCGCAGGCAATCGCAAGGCTGGGCGAGGGGACCTACAAGATCCTCTATACCGTGGTCTCGCTCGCGGGTCTCGCGTTGATCATCTGGGGCTTTGCGCATTACCGCAGCTCCGGCTGGATCGACGTCTGGTATCCGCCGAAGGCGATGAAGCACATCACGCTCGCGCTGATGCTGCCCGCGGTCATCCTGGTGGTCGCCTCTTATCTGCGCGGCCGCATCTACGCGACGCTAAAGCATCCGATGCTGGCCGGCATCAAGCTGTGGGCGGCGGCGCATCTTTTGGCCAACGGCGATCTCGGCTCCATCATTCTGTTCGGCTCGTTCCTGGGCTGGGCGGTGTATGACCGCATTTCGCTCAAGCATCGCACCGACGCCGGCGGCCCCCCGATCCCGGTGGGCGGCGTCAGCAATGATCTGATTGCGGTCGTCGTCGGCGTCGTCGCCTATCTCGCGCTGGCCTTCGCGTTCCATCCGGTCGTGATCGGTGTTCCCGTGATCGGGGTCTAGCCGGTCAGCACAAGACGAAACCCCGATGTCCATGCGCGGAAGCTGATAAGAGCAACAAACCGAGGGCCCTTCGATGGACTGGTCGCAATCTCAGATCCCGCCGATGCGGTTCGAGGCGCGCTTCGGCGACCGGGTGGTGCCGGCATTTTCGGATCGGCCGGCGAGCGTGTGGGCGATGATCGCGGAGGCGCGCGATCGCAATGCCGAAGGCGAGGCACTGATCGCAGGCAATGTCCGGCTGAGCTGGCGGCAGGCCGTGGAGCAGGCTGCGCGGATCGCCGCGGGCTTCCGCAAGCTTGGCCTGCAACGGGGCGACCGCGTCGCGATCCTGCTCGGTAACCGCATCGAATTCCCGCTGCTGCTGTTTGCCGCCGCGCATGAGGGGCTGGTGACGGTGCTGCTCAGCACGCGCCAGCAGAAGCCGGAGATCGCCTATGTCCTCGCCGATTGCGGCGCCAAGATCCTGATCCACGAAGCAGGCCTCGCAGAGCGGCTGCCCGATGCGGAGGAGGTGCCCGATGTGATCCACCGCATCGCCGTCGATGACGATCCGGCTCGCTCACGTTTCGCTGCGCTCGCCGACAACCCGTCGGCGCCTGCGCCGATCGAGGTGAGCGAAGAGGACACCGCGATGATCCTCTACACCTCGGGCACGACAGGCAGGCCGAAGGGCGCGATGCTGGCCCATTGCAACATCGTCCATTCCTCGATGGTGTTCGTGTCCTGCCTGCAATTGACGCAAACGGATCGCTCGATCGCGGCGGTGCCGCTCGGTCATGTCACCGGTGTCGTCGCCAACATCACGACGATGATCCGCTGCGGCGGGGCGCTGATCATCATGCCCGAGTTCAAGGCCGCCGATTACCTCAAGCTCGCCGCGCGCGAGCGCGTCACCTACACGGTGATGGTGCCGGCGATGTACAATCTCTGCCTGCTGCAGCCGGATTTCGACAGCTACGATCTGTCGAGCTGGCGCATCGGCGGCTTTGGCGGGGCGCCGATGCCGGTCGCGACCATCGAGAAGCTCAAGGCGACAATTCCCGGCCTGAAGCTGATGAACTGCTACGGCGCGACCGAGACGACGTCGCCCTCGACGATCATGCCGGGCGAGCTGACCGAGAGCCATATCGACAGCGTCGGCCTGCCCTGTCCCGGCGCGCGCATCGTCGCGATGGATCCGAGCGGGCGCGAGCTGCCGCACGGGGAGATCGGCGAGCTCTGGATCCAGAGCGCCTCCGTCATCAAGGGCTATTGGAATAATCCCAAAGCCACCGCCGAGAGCTTCACCAGCGGGTTCTGGCACTCCGGCGATCTCGGCTCGGTCGATGCGGAAGGGTTCGTCCGCGTGTTCGACCGCCAGAAGGACATGATCAATCGCGGCGGCCTGAAGATCTATTCGGCCGAGGTGGAATCCGTGCTGGCGGGCCATCCCGCCGTGATCGAGAGCGCGATCATCGCCAAGGCGTGCCCGGTGCTGGGCGAGCGCGTCCACGCCGTGGTGGTGACGCGCGCGCCGGTCGCCGGCGAGGCCCTGCGCGCCTGGTGCGCGGAGCGTCTGTCCGACTACAAGGTTCCCGAGACCCTGGCGATCACACCTGAGCCGCTGCCGCGCAACGCCAACGGCAAGGTGCTGAAGCGGCAGCTCCGGGAGCTCCTGGGCGCTTGAGCCGGGCAGGGCCATCCGGGCTCTCCCGGGTGGTTAACGCCTTGATCGGGCTCGCTTTGCCTTGCCACCGCCATATCGTTAGGGTACCTCGCCGCCACGTGGGGGACGGGATTCCTGACGCGAACGCTTCGGCGCGCGCACCCGGACGGGCATGGGATTAGCATAAGTGTCTGAATTATTTGACGAAGTCGACGAGGAAGTACGTCGCGAACAGCTCAAGAAGCTGTGGGATAGATATTCGATCTACTTCATCGCCCTGATGGTGCTGGTCGTTGCCGGCGTCGGCGGCTGGCGCGGTTATCAATATCTGGAAGCCAAGAAGGCCGCCGAGGCCGGCGCCGCCTTCGAGAAGGCGGCGGAGCTGTCCGACCAGGACAAGCATGCCGAGGCCGAGGCCGCCTTCACCGAGCTCGCCGCCAAGGCGCCCTCGGGTTATCGCACCCTGGCGCGGCTGCGCGCCGCAGCCGAGGCGGCGCCCCGTGACGCCAAGGCTGCTGCCAAGATGTATGACGACATCGCTGCCGACCGCAGCGTCGGTGGTGAGTGGCAGGATCTGGCCAAGATCCGCGCCGCCGGCCTGGTGCTCGACAGCGCCAGCTATGCCGACATGCAGCAGCGGCTGGAGCCTTCCGCCGCCCCCAAATCGACCTTCCGCCACACCGCCCGCGAGATGCTGGCGCTGTCGGCCTGGCGCAACAACGACATGACGGCGGCCCGCAAATGGCTCGACGCGATTGGTGAAGACGGCGAAACGCCGCCCGGCCTGCGCTCGCGCGCCGAGGCGCTCCAGGCCCTGCTGCCGCCCGTCGCCAAGAGCTGAGCAAAAAGAGCTGAGCAAGAAGAGCTGACGACGGCTCCCTGACCTAGACGAGACACGATATGCGCCGCACGCCACGCTTGATCGCAGCCGCCGTCCTGATCGCCTTCACGGGCGTCCTGGGCGGCTGCTCCAGCTTCGATCCAAGCGATATGCTCGACTTCCTCGACACCAAGAAGAAGCTGCCGGGCGACCGCAAGCCGGTCTTCCCGGAGGGTGTGCCGGGCCTCGAGCAGGGCGTTCCGAAGGACCTGTACAAGGGCGCGCAGCAGCAGCCCGATCCGAACGCGCCTGCCGTCGCGGCTCTGCCCGCCGAGCCGCCGCCCGAGCCGGCCAAGCCGGCGAAGGGTGCCAAGGCGAAGCACACGAGGCAGCCGACCGCCGCAGCGGCAGCACCGACTGAAGCGCCCGCCGGCGAAGTCGACGGCGAGGCTCAGCCGGAGGCGGCGCCGGCCACGGCCGCTCCGCCGCCCAAGCACAAGATCGTCCGCAAGCGCACCACTGCGCCGCCGCCGGATCAGCCGGTCCAGCAGGCGCAACCGACCCAGACCACGCAGCAGCAGACGCAGGGCGGCTTCCCGGCGCCGCTGCCGAGCGGCAGCTTCTCGCGCTAATTTTTTCCTTTGATTGACAGGCGCAGCCCCGGCAGCGCACGAATGACCGATGTCCTTCACGATCGCCATCATCGGCCGGCCCAATGTCGGCAAATCGACGCTGTTCAACCGCCTGGTCGGACAGAAGCTTGCGCTCGTCGACGACCTGCCGGGCGTCACCCGCGACCGCCGCGAGGGTGAGGCGAGGCTCGGCGATCTCGAATTCACCATCATCGATACCGCAGGCCTCGACGAGGGCGCCAAGGGCTCGCTGACCGCGCGCATGCAGGAGCAGACCGAGACCGCGATCGCGCAGGCCGACGCGCTGTTCTTCGTCATCGATGCCCGCGTCGGCCTCACGCCCACCGACCGCGCCTTCGCCGATTTCGCCCGCAAGGCCAACAAGCCCGTGCTGCTGGTCGCCAACAAGAGCGAGGGCAAGCATGGCGATGCCGGCGCGATGGAATCCTTTGCGCTCGGCCTTGGCGATCCCATCCAGATCTCGGCCGAGCATGGCGAGGGCATGGGCGAGCTCTACGATGAGCTCGCCAAGTTGATGCCGGAGCCCGTCGACGACGACGAGACCGAGGACGACGAGCCGCTCACCGAGGAAGAGGCCGCGACGCGCCCGATCCGGGTCGCCATCGTCGGCCGGCCCAATGCCGGCAAGTCGACGCTGATCAACCATCTGCTCGGCGAGGAACGCCTGCTGACGAGCCCGGAGGCCGGCACCACGCGCGATTCCATCGCGGTCGAGATCAACTGGAAGGGCCGCGAGTTTCGCGTGTTCGACACTGCAGGTCTCCGCCGGCGCTCCCGCATCGAGGAGAAGCTGGAAAAGCTCTCGGTCGCCGACGCCCTGCGCGCGGTCCGTTTTGCCGAAGTCGTCGTGATGATGATGGATTCGCAGAACCGCTTCGAGGAGCAGGATTTGCGCATCGCCGATCTGATCGAGCGCGAGGGCCGCGCGGTGGTGCTCGCCGTCAACAAATGGGACCTGATGGAGAGCAAGGGGGGCGGTGCGATCTCGGGTCTGCGTCGCGATGCCGACCATTGGCTGCCGCAGATGAAGGGCGTGCCGATCGTCGCGGTCTCGGGCCTGATGGGCGAGGGCATCGATCGGCTGATGCAGGCGATCCAGGACGCCTACGCGCTTTGGAACCGGCGCGTGTCGACGTCGGCATTGAACCGCTGGTTCGAGCAGGCGGTTCAGGCCAATCCGCCGCCGGCCGTGTCCGGCCGACGGCTCAAGCTCAATTACATCACGCAGACCAAGGCGCGCCCGCCGAGCTTCGTGCTGTTCTGCTCGCGCGCTGACGCGGTGCCGCAGTCCTATTTGCGCTACCTCATCAATTCCATGCGCGAGACCTTCGAGCTGCCGGGCACGCCGGTGCGCATCACCTTGCGCGAGAAGGCCAATCCCTTCGCGCACAAGCGCAAGCGGCCGTCGTGAGTGACGGCGCCAGCGAGGCGGCGGCGCAAGGCGCTGTGCCGGTCCAGCGCGGCGCGGTCGCCTTCATCTTCGTCACCATCCTCCTGGACATGCTCGCGCTCGGCGTCATCATGCCGATCCTGCCGAAGCTGATCGAGAGCTTCGTCGACAACGATACCGCCCACGCCGCCCGCATCTTCGGCCTGTTCGGCACCGCCTGGGCGCTGATGCAGTTCGTGTTCTCGCCGTTGCTCGGCGCGCTGTCGGATCGTTTCGGGCGGCGGCCGGTGGTATTGCTGTCGAATTTCGGGCTCGCGGCCGACTACGTGCTGATGGCGCTGGCGCCGTCCCTGGTGTGGTTGTTCGTCGGCCGCGTCATCTCGGGGATCACTTCGGCCAGCATCTCGACGGCCTTTGCCTATATCGCCGACATCACGCCGCCGGAGCGACGCGCGGCGGTCTTCGGCCGGATTGGCGCGGCGTTCGGCGCCGGCTTCATCCTGGGGCCAGCGCTCGGCGGTCTGCTCGGCGACATCGATCCGCGCCTGCCGTTCTGGGCGTCGGCGGCCCTCAGCTTCGCCAATGCCCTCTACGGTCTGTTCGTCCTGCCGGAATCGCTTGCGCCTGACAAGCGCGCGCCGTTCCGCTGGCGAAGTGCCAGTCCGCTCGGCGCGCTCCGCCTGTTGCGCTCCAATGCGGTGCTCGCTGCGTTGTCCGTCGTCAATTTCATCGCGCAGGTCGCGCATGTCGTGTTGCCCTCGACCTTCGTGCTCTATGCGACCTATCGCTACGGCTGGGATTCCAAGACCGTGGGACTGACGCTGGCGATGGTCGGCATCTGCGCCATGGTGGTGCAGGGGCTTGCGATCGGCCCGATCGTGCGCGTGCTCGGCGAGCGGAACGCGCTGTTGCTGGGCCTGTGTTGTGGCGCGCTCGGCTTCGTCGTCCTGGGCGCTGCGCCGACCGGGCCGCTGTCCTGGATCGGGATTCCCATTCTGGCGCTGTGGGGCATCTCGGGTGCCGCCTCGCAAGCATTGATGACGCGGCTGGTCGCGGCCGAGCAGCAGGGCCAGCTCCAGGGCGCAACCGCGAGCGTGCAGAGCGTGTCGCAGCTCGTCGGCCCGTTCCTGTTCACGCTGACCTTTTCCTATTTCATCAGCGCCGGCGCGCCGCTGCACCTGCCCGGCGCACCGTTCCTGCTCGCGGCAGCGCTCATGGTGGTCTGCGTGGCGATCGCGGTGCGGACGCGGGGTGGGGCGAAGACGGGATCGTAGGGTGGGCAAAGGCGCGCAGCGCCGTGCCCACCATCTGTTCGTGATAGCAAGAAGTCGTGGGCACGCTTCGCTTTGCCCACCCTACGGCAGCGGAGAATGCCGCGCGAGATCCCGGGTTCGATGCTTCGCATCGCCCCGGGATGCCGCTACACTCTTACTTTTTCACCAGCGGACAATCGCTGTCCTTGAGCGGCTTTGCTGCGTCTTCGGCGGAGATCGTGGCGATCTGCTTGTAATAGTCCCACGGCCCCTTCGACTCCTCGGGCTTCTTCACCTCGAACAGGTAGGCCGGGATGAGGCGGCGGCCGTCCTGGCGCAGCGGGCCGTTGCCGAACAGCGGATCGTCGGTCGGCAGCTCCTTCATCTTGGCGACGACCTTGGCGCCGTCATGCGGATTGCCGCCGAGCGCGTCCATCGCCTTGAGATAGTGCAGCACCATCGCGTAGTTGCCGGCCTGGGTCATCGACGGCATCGCGTTCTTGCTGGCCAGCGCCGAGAAGCGCTTGGACCATTCGCGGGTCTTGTCGTTCAGGTCCCAGTAGAACGATTCGGTGAAGGTCAGGCCCTGCGCGGTCTTGAGCCCCAGCGAGTGCACGTCGTTGATGAACAGCAGCAGCGCCGCGAGCTTCTGGCCGCCCTGGACGATGCCGAACTCGGCCGCCTGCTTGATGGCGTTGGTGGTGTCGCCGCCGGCGTTGGCGAGGCCGATGATCTTGGCCTTCGACGATTGCGCCTGGAGCAGGAAGGAGGAGAAGTCCGCGGTGTTGAGCGGGTGCTTGACGCCGCCGAGCAGCTTGCCGCCATTGGCGGTGACGACGGCGCTGGTGTCGCGCTCCAGCGCGTGACCGAACGCGTAGTCGGCGGTGAGGAAGAACCAGCTGTCGCCGCCGGCCTTGGTCAGCGCCTTGCCGGTGCCGTTGGCGAGCATGTAGGTGTCATAGGTGTAGGAGACCGTGTTGGGCGTGCAGGCCTTGCCGGTGAGATCCGCGGTGGCAGCGCCCGAATTGAGCAGCACTGCATTCTTTTCCTTGACGAGGTTGCTGACCGCCAGCGCGACGCCGGAGCTCGGCGTGTCCGCGATCGCATCGACCTTGTCGTTGTCGATCCACTGCCGGGCGATGTTGACGCCGACGTCGGGCTTGTTCTGGTGATCGCCGCTCAGCACCTCGATCTTCCAGCCCTTCTTGAGCAAGCCGGAATCCTCGACCGCCATCTTGATCGCAACCACGGAGTTGGGGCCGCCGATGTCGGCATAGAGGCTCGACATGTCGTTGAGCACGCCGATCTTGACGGTCTTGTCCTGCGCGTAGGCGGATGTTGCAAAACCGAAGGCGGCACAGGCCAGAAGGGCGGCGGAGCGGCGCGCGAACGTCGTCGTCATAAAAGGTTTCCTCCATTGTCAAATATGCGGACTGCTCTCTTGCGGAGCCTTGTTCCGGCTGATTGGCTCTAGCCTGTCCCAGGGCCGGCGGCAATGCGCCTAAAGCCGGATGACGCTGCGTCGTAGCGTCATCCGTCGGTTAACTTTTTGGGAAAAATGCGTTGAGACGCTATTTGAGCGCGTCCGATGTCAGCTTGAATTTCTGGATGCGCTTTCCGGTATCGACCTCGGCGGTATAGACGTTACCCCCGGCGTCGATCGCCATGGCGTGCACCCAGTGGAATTGACCGGCGTTGCGGCCGTTATGCCCGAAGCTGCCGACCACGCTGCCGTCCTCGCGCTTGATGACCCGGATCTCGTTGTTCTCGCCGTCGGCGCTGAGCAGATAGGTTTGCTTCGGATCGGGCCAGATCGCGATGTCCCACACCGCGCCGTTGCCGAGCGTGTTCTTCTCGAAGAAGAACTCTTTCACGAAGCTGCCGTCCTTCTTGAACACCTGGATACGGTTGTTGATGCGATCGCAGACATAGACGAGGCCGTCATTGGCGAGCTTCACGCAGTGGACGGGGTTGCCGAATTGCTGCGATGCCGGCGCCTTGGGATCGTAGGGCGCCTGCTTGTTGTCATCGGGCTTGTTGCCGTAGGCCCCCCAGTGCCGCTTGTAGGCCAGCGTCGTCGCATCGAACACGATGACGCGGCGGTTGCCATAGCCGTCGGCGACGTAGATTTCGTTGGCCTCCTTGTCGAGCGCGGTCTCGGCGGGTTTGCCGAGCTGCGTCGTATCGTTGCTGCCCAGGCTCGGGGCGAACTTGCCGATCTGGGCGACGAATTTGCCGTCGAGCGTGAACTTCACGATGGCGTTGTCGTTGTCGGCATTGCCGCCGACCCAGACGAAGCCGCGCTCGTCGACCTCGATGCCGTGCTCGCGGCCAACCCATTCATAGCCCTGCCCGGGACCGCCCCATGAGCGCAGCAGATTGCCGTCGACGTCGAACTCGAGCACGGGCGGCGCCGACACGCAGCATTTCGAGCGCGGCGGATTGAGGCTTGCGCCTTTCTCGTCGTCGGTAAGCGAGCGCGGGCGATGGATCACCCAGATATGGCCCTGCCAGTCGACGGTGATGCCGCCGACCTGGCCGAGGATCCAGTTGTTCGGCAGCTGCTTTGGCCAGGAGGGATCGACCGCAAAAGTCGGGACGTCGCCAGCATTCGACGCAACCGGAAGAGCAAAGGCGACGGCTGCGATCAGAATGGAGAGAGCGTGACGTGCGAGCGCAGACGCAGAGCCTGCGCGATCGTGCCATGGCGCCATGGCAACCTCCCTTTTGTTGGCGTGCGGCTTGCTGCCGCTTACGCGCGGGCAGTCAATCGCGGGGAGGCAGTCAAGTCAATCAGGCCGGGGAGCGGAAGCTCATCAGGCTGCGGGTCTTGTAGTCATAGAACTTGCCGGTCTCGGTCCAGTCAGGCGCGCACATCGGCACGATGAATTCGGCGACCTGCTCGGGCGTGTCGAGCGTCGCCGGGTCTTCGCCCGGCATCAGCGTCGCGCGCATGCGGGTGCGGACCGGTCCCGGGTTGAACAGATTGACGCGCAGCTTCGTGTTCGCGGTCTCCTGCGCCCAGGCGCGAGCCAGCGTCTCCAGCGCGGCCTTGGACGCCGCGTAGGGGCTGACATAGGCGGTCGCCTTGTTGGCGGCGCCCGAGGTGATGAACACGGCGCGGCCGGCATCGGATTGCTTGAGCAGCGGCTCCATGCAGCGGATCAGCTGGAAGTTCGCGGAGACGTTGACGGCCATCACGTCGGTGAAGGTCTTCAGCTCGATATGACCGATCGGCGAGGAGGGGCCGAGCACGCCGGCATTGCCGACGAGGATGTCGAGCTTGCCGTAGCGTTCGTGCAGGCCGGCGCCCAGTCGCGCGATGCCGTCGGAATCGGTGAGATTGAGCGGCACCAAGGTGGCGCTGCCGCCGAGTTTCCGGATCTCGTCGTCGAGCTCTTCCAGCCCGCCTTGCGTGCGCGCCACCGCCACAATATGCGCGCCGGCCTTGGCGAGTGCGATGGCGGTGGCATAGCCGATGCCGCGCGAGGCGCCGGTGACGAGAGCGATACGGTCAGCGAGGGGTTTTGTCATGGCAGGGTTTTACAGCGGTGGATGGCCGGGACAAGCCCGGTTGAAGCGGAATCCGAGCACATACCCGGTCAGGGCGTGTAGTTCTCGAACTCCCAGGAGCCGAAGAGGCCAACTTTTTCGGCAGTCTCTTTCCAGCTGTTACCCATGCATTTCTGGCAATAGCCCCGCACGTACCGCTCTAGCGCGGGGTAGTCGTATTCCTTGACGAATAGGAAGTGTCGTCCCGGGACATGAGTGTCTTTCATGTTCTCCGCGAACCATTCCGGTGTGCACAAAGTGAATCCAAAGGACTCCTCGCCTGGCTCGCCAGCAGGGCCAACCATTGCGAGGATGTAGATGCCGAATGGCCCTTCAGGCCGAAATGTCTCCAGCGACGGCGTGTCGCTGCACGACAAGTGCCTGAGGTTGGCGACGACGACCATACTCGCGCCGTCAGCTCGCCTCCGCCAGCAGAGACAGCTGCCGGGGCTGCTGCTCGGTCTGGGTCTGGTCGGTGAGGTGGGTCGGATAGGCCCCGGTAAAGCAGTGATCCGAGAATTTTGGATTGGCAGGATCGCGGCCGGGTTCGCCCATGGCGCGGTACATGCCGTCGATCGACAGGAAGGCGAGCGAGTCGGCACCGATGATCTCGCGCATCTCCTCCAGCGAATGCGTCGCCGCGAGAAGACCGCCGCGATCGGGCAGGTCGATGCCGTAATAATCGGGATAGAGGATCGGCGGTGAGGCGAGACGGAAGTGCACTTCCTTGGCGCCGGCATCGCGCATCATGCGCACGATCTTCTTCGAGGTGGTGCCGCGCACCAGCGAGTCGTCGATCAGGATGATGCGCTTGCCTTCGATCGCGGCACGGTTGGCCGAATGCTTCATGCGCACGCCGGATTCGCGGATCGCCTGCGTCGGCTGGATGAAGGTGCGGCCGACATAATGGTTGCGGATGATGCCGAGCTCGAACGGCACACCGGAATATTGGCTGTAGCCGACCGCGGCGGGGACGCCGGAATCCGGCACCGGCACGACGACGTCGATCGGCACGTGGCTCTCGCGCGCGAGCTGCGCACCGAAGGCCTTGCGCACCTCGTAGACCGAACGGCCGTGGACGATGGAATCCGGGCGGGCGAAATAGATGTATTCGAAGATGCAGGGACGCGGCGCCATCGGCGGGAACGGCTTGTGGATGTCCTGGCCGTTCTCGTCGAACACGATGACTTCACCCGGCTCGATGTCGCGGATGAAGCGCGCGCCGATGATGTCGAGCGCGCAGGTCTCCGAGGTCAGGATCGGGCAGCCGTCGAGCTCGCCGAGCACCAGGGGACGGATGCCGCGCGGATCGCGCGCGCCGACCAGCTTCTTGTTGGTCAGCGAGACCAGCGCATAGGCGCCCTCGATCTCGCGCAGCGCGTCGATATAGCGCTCGATGAAGCGGGCGCGCCTGGAGCGCGCGACCAGATGCAGGATCACCTCGGTGTCGGTGGTCGACTGCATCATCGCGCCGTGCTTCACGAGCTCGCGGCGCAGCGTCAGGCCGTTGGTGAGGTTGCCGTTATGGGCGACCGCGAGACCGCCGGCATTGAGCTCGGCGAACAGCGGCTGCACGTTGCGCAGGATGGTGGCGCCGGTGGTGGAATAGCGGACATGGCCGACGGCCATATTGCCGGGGAGGCGGTCGATCACCTCGCGGCGGGAGAAGGTGTCGCCGACGAGCCCGAGGCGGCGTTCACTGTGGAAGCGGCTGCCGTCGTAGGAGACGATGCCGGCGGCCTCCTGGCCGCGATGCTGAAGGGCGTGAAGGCCGAGCGCGGTGATGGCGGCGGCGTCCGGGTGGCCATAGATGCCGAAGACGCCGCATTCCTCGCGCAGCGTATCTCCTTCCAGGTCGTCCTGAACCTCTAGCGCGGCCGGGCCCGGACCGGCGTTTGGATCGAGATCAAGTTGGGCGTCCTGGTCAGGGTGTCGCATCTCGTCCGCGCCTCTCTTTAAGGGCAATCAACGCGCCGCAGGTTTCTCGATCAGTTTCTTCAAACTGTCACGAGCAGGTTTACTGTATCCGTCACCACTGCCCGAAGGCTGCTGCTCGGATTCAGCTTGATCATCATCTGGTTTGTTTTTCTTGAATCTCTTCAAGATGGTGTTCTCGGGGTCGTCAGGCAAGAGGGCCATCAGCCAATCCCCGGTTCCCTGGAGCACGACGCGGGATTTGGCCCCCGTCACCCAGTCCGGGCGTTGCTTGTCCGGAACCAGCCAGGTGAAGAACAGGAAGGCGACCACGACGATCAAAAGCCCGCGAGCCAGGCCAAACAGGAAGCCGAGGGTGCGGTCCAGCGCACCGATCCTGGAATCCAGGATCATGTCGGAGATCCGGACCGTGATCACGGAAACCACGACCAGGGTGCCCACGAACACGCCGGCGACCACGACCACGCTCGCGACGGTGTCGTTGTTGAAATAGGTCTTGGCGGTCGGCAGCAGCTTCGAGAACGAGTACAGCGTCACGATCGCCGCGGCGCCCCAGGCCGCGATCGACAGGATTTCGCGCATGAAGCCGCGGACCATGGCAAGCAGGCCCGAGATCAGCATCACACCGAGCAGGATCAGGTCGAGGAGTGTTACTGGCATCGGCTGGTCTGGTCCGCTCGTACGTCGAAGGTGCTCTAGCGAATCGGTGTTTGGCCGCTGCCCTAAAAGAGGGGCAGACGGCGTTCCCGGCAAGGCCGCAACCACGCAATCCCATGCTGCTTTTGTGACGGCTGTATAGCGGCGGGGGCCTCCGACGTCACCTCCACCTAACCCTCTCCACGGCGGAATCTTGCCGGTGTGGCGTTTTTCTCTGCCGGCGCGTTCGATTCGCCCCGGCGGGAGCCCTTGGCGGCAATCTCTGCGACCAATGTCGTCAGGCTGTTGACCGCATTCAGGGCCAGTCCGGCGTCACCGCCGGCATCCCCGCCTCGGGCCGATTCGGGCAGCACGGCGCGCTTGAAGCCCAGCTTGACCGCCTCCTTGAGCCGGGCCGGGGTCTGCGCCACCGGCCGGATCACGCCAGAAAGTGAAATCTCGCCGAAATAGACCGCATCGGTGGGTAACTGCGCATTAACCAGGGAGGACACCAGCGCGGCCGCGGCGGCCATGTCGGCCGCGGGCTCGTGGATGCGCAGGCCTCCCGCCACGTTCAGATAGACGTCGTGGCCCGACAGCTTGACCCCGCAATGGGCCTCCAGCACCGCCAGCACCATCGAGAGCCGACTCTGATCCCAGCCTACCACCGCGCGCCGCGGCGTGCCGAGCGAGGTCGGCGCCACCAGCGCCTGCAATTCGACCAGGACGGGCCGCGTGCCCTCGATTCCCGCGAACACTGCGGTGCCGGGCGTGCCGAGATCGCGCTCGGACAGGAACAGCTCGGAGGGATTGGTGACCTCGCGCAGGCCAAGGCCCGTCATCTCGAACACGCCGATCTCGTCGGTCGGGCCGAAACGGTTCTTCACGGCGCGCAGGATGCGGAATTGCTGCGAGCCTTCGCCCTCGAACGACAGCACGGCGTCGACCATGTGCTCGACCACGCGGGGGCCGGCGATCTGGCCGTCCTTGGTGACATGGCCGACCAGGATGATGGCCGCACCGGTTTTCTTCGCAAAGCGGATCAGCGCCTGTGCCGAGGCGCGCACCTGCGTGACGGTGCCGGGCGCGGATTCCACCGTGTCGGTCCACATGGTCTGGATCGAATCGATCACGATCAGCCGCGGCACCGCGCCCTCCGACAGCGTCGAGACGATGTCCTCGACCGAGGTCTCGGCGGCGAGCTGCACCGGCGCATCCGACAGCCCCAGCCGTTCGGCGCGCAGCCGCACCTGCGCGACCGCCTCTTCGCCGGAGATGTAGACGATGCGGTGGCCGGCGCGTGCCATCATGCTGGTGGCCTGCGTCAGCAATGTCGACTTGCCGATGCCGGGGTCGCCGCCGACCAGCAGCACCGAGCCGCGGACGAAGCCGCCGCCGGTGACGCGGTCGAGCTCGGTCATCCCGGAGGACAGGCGAGGCGCATCCTGGGTTTTCCCCGAGAGGCTCTCCAGCGCAAACGTTCGTCCCTTGCGCTTGGAGCGGATCGACACCGGCACGCTGCCGCTGGTGTCTTCTTCCGCGAGCGTATTCCACTCGCCGCAGGATTCGCACTTGCCCTGCCAGCGGTTATAGGCCGCGCCGCAGTTCTGGCAGACGAAGGAAAGGGTGTTCTTGGCCATGGGGCGTCAATCGTGCTCAGGGAGATTGCGTCGCGTTCCATAGCATGGAGAGCCCGGCCGCGACCATGATCGCGTCCATCAGCAGGCGGAACACGTCCGGCTTCAGGTGCAGCACGAAGCGTTTTGCGATGAAGGCGCCCGACATCAGCGAGGCGCCCGCGATCAGCCCCTTCATGAAGACATCGCCGGTCAAGGCGCCGAAGCGCTCGAAGGTCACGGATTTCGCGAAGTAGAGGCCGAGCGAGGAGGCCGCCTCGGTGGCGAGGAAAGCGCCCTTGCTGAGTCCGTAGAACAGGAACAGCGGCACGCTGAGCGGGCCGGTCGAGACCACGATGCCGGTGAGATAGCCGATCACGGCGCCGCCGACGGCGAGATGCCAAAGATTGGCCTTGAGGTCGTGCCGCGCCAGCCAGTGCCGCACCGGCACCATCGCGATCAGGAACATGCCGATGGCGAGATCCACCGCATGCGAAGGCAGCGCCAGCAGCGTCCGTGCGCCGAGCACGGCCGCCGGAATGCCCGTGACCGAGTAGGCCGCACAGGCCCGCCAGTCGACCTCGCGCCACCAGGCCAGGATCCGCGAAAAGTTCGCCATCACGGACGCCACCGCCATGATCGGCACCGCCTCCTTCGGCCCATAGGCGTAGACCAGCACCGGCATCAGCATGATCGACGAGCCGGTGCCGACGATGCCTGAGATGGTGCCGGCGACGAGGCCGACGGTGAGGACGAAGAGGAAGGCCAAAACGCTCTCCACGAATCGGGAGAGTTTAGCCGCGGGCAGCGATATGGGCGATTCGTGCTAGGCGAGGGAACCTATTGCGCTGCGCATCGGCATGCCGGTCTGGGCGCCGGCTTTGAGGCATTTCAATGCGGCGGCTTCGCAGCTCACATCGAGCGCAATCTGCAGCGACACGCCTTCGCTCAGCATGGCCGCAAACGCGCCGACAAAGGTGTCGCCAGCGCCGGTCGTGTCCACCGGCGTGATGCGCGGGGCGGGCGCACGCAGGCGGGTGCCGTCGGCCGTCACGGCCAGCGCGCCTTGCGCACCGGCGGTCACGATGCAGGTGAGGTCGCCGGCCCTGGCGAGCTCGGCGGCTGCGGTTTCGTAGTCGGATGCGACGATGCCGATGGCTGCGGCCGCGTCCTGCGCCTCGTGCTCGTTGACGAGGAGATGGTCGGTCACGGCAAGAAGCTTTGTCACCATCTCGCGGGTCATCCTCTCCGGGACGGGCGCGAGATTCCAGACGACGGTGCCGGCGGCCAATGTCGTCCTGCGCGCAGCCTCGAGCGCCTGCGCGAAGGGCACTTCCATCTGAAGCACCAGCACCGTGTCGGGCGTGAAGAGTGCGGCACCAAGATCTCCGGCACTCGCGGCCATGTTGGCGCCGCTCGCCACCGTGATCGCATTCTCGCCGGCCTGATCGACCGTGATGAAGGCGCAGCCGGTCGGCTCGTCGGCCCTGGCGATGAGATCGGCGTCGACACCGTTTGTCCGGAGGTTCTCGATCGCGCTGTCGCCAAACCCGTCCCGGCCGACGCGGCCTGCCATCCGGACTTGACCCGGTCGCGCGATCCGCGCGGCGGCGACAGCCTGGTTGGCGCCCTTGCCGCCGAAATGCGTCTGGTAGGACGGCGCCAGCACCGTCCGGCCGGGGCCGGGAATGATCGGGACCTTCGCGACGAGGTCGATGTTGAGCGATCCGAACACCAGGATCATGGCGGAGAGGCCTTCAGCCTTGCTCGTCCATGACGCGCAGTTTCTCGACCCGGCGGCGGAAATCCTCGTCGGTCGAGAATTCCGCGGAGAGGTAGGACGAGACGAGATCCACGGCGAGCCAGGCGCCGACGATCTGCGCGCCGATGCACATGACGTTGACGTCGTCGTGCTCGACGCTCTGATGGGCGGAATGAACGTCGTGGCAGACCGCGGCGCGGATGCCCTTCATCTTGTTGGCCGCGATCGAGGCTCCGACCCCGGTGCCGCAGACCATGATGCCCCGCGCGGCTTCGCCCGACGTCACCTTCTGCGCCACGGCCCGCGCGATGTCGGGGAAGTCCACCGGCTTGTCGTCATGGGAGCCGACATCGACGATGTCGTGGCCGAGCTTGCGGATGTGGTCGATGACGGTCTGCTTGAGCGGCCAGCCGGCGTGGTCGGATCCGATGACGAGACGCATGTGGTGTCCTTCTTGATTTTGCATTGACCGTGACAGCCGGAAAGCGGCTGTCACGGCTTCTCTTCGTTCAGCTACGCATGTCGGGCGGCAGCTCGACCCCGTGGAATTTCTTGTAGATCGCGTTGAGCTTGCCGTTCTTGACGTTCTCGGTGATCCAGCCGTTGAGCTTGTCCATCAGGCGCTGCTCGCCCTTCTTCAGGCCGATGGCGAGGTCGAAGGTTGCGAGCGGAATCTTCGACTCGAAGATGCGGGCGGGATTCTTGACGCCGATCTGGTTGATGATCGTGGCCGATGTGCCGACGCAATCGACCTGACCGGAGACGGCCGCCGTGACTTCCGTGGCGTCGTCGTCATAGCGGGCGATCGTCAGCTCCTTGTCCTTCATGTTGGACAGGGTGGTATCCTGCGTGGTCCCGCGCGAAACGCCGATGGTCTTGCCTTTCAGGTCGGGCCAGTCCTTGACGTTCATCGACTTGAGGCAGCCGACGTCGGATTGCAGCGTCGCATAACGCTTGGTGAAGTCGATGACCTTGGCGCGCTCGGGCGTCACCGACAGGGTCGAGATGATGATGTCGGCCTTGCCGGTCAGGACGTTCGGGATGCGGGTCGCGCCGGTGGTCTGGATGAATTCGAGCTCGAGGCCCCAGTCCTTGGCGAGCAGCTGGGCCACCTCGACGTCGGAGCCGGTCGGCTTCATGCTGGAATCCATCATGCCCGAGGGCGGAATCGCAAGGTCGGTTGAAATGCGAATCTTCTTGGCCTTCATCACGTCGTCGAGCAGGTCGGCCGATGCCGGCGTGGTGGACAAAATGACGAGGCCGAGCAGCGCGGCGGCGGTCCCAAGCAGTGTCTTGTTGGTCATCCCTAGTTCTCCTCTCCCTGTTATGATTTTAGATTTCCGGTGCCCACGAATTGCGTGAGTTCCGGCGTCGTCGGCGATGTCAGGATCGAGGCGGGGCCGGTTTCGTGAACCTTGCCGCGGTGCATGAACACGATCCGGTCGGCGATCCCTTTGGCAAAGCCCATCTCGTGCGTGACCATCACCATGGTCATGCCGTCCGCCGCCAGCTGCTCGATCACCTTCAGCACTTCGGCGGTGAGCTCGGGGTCGAGCGCAGAGGTGACCTCGTCAAACAGCATCACCTTCGGCTGCATGGCGAGCGAGCGCGCGATCGCGGCGCGCTGCTGCTGGCCGCCCGACAATTGCTCCGGATAGGCGTGCAGTTTCTCCTCGAGCCCGACTTGCGCCAGCACTTTTCGCGCGAGGTCCTTGGCCTGCGAGTGCGCCAGGCCCTTCACCGCGCAGGGCGCCAGCGTGATGTTCTGCTCGATTGTCAGGTGTGGAAACAGGTTATAGCTCTGGAACACGATGCCGACGTCCTGGCGTAGCGCGCGCAGATCGACGTCGGGACGGTCGACCCGATGCCCGCAAACGACGATCTCGCCGCCGTCGACCTTCTCGAAACGGTCGATGCAGCGCAGCGCTGTGCTTTTGCCGGAGCCTGAGCGGCCGATCAGCGCCAGCACTTCGCCGCGCTCGACTGCGAAGCTGACGCCATCGAGGACCCGGAGCGAGCCAAAGCTCTTTTGCACGTCGCGGAGCGACACGATTGAATCGGAGGAGGGGTTCTGTTGCATGTCAGGCTGGCGCGAGGTTGGATCTGCCACGCCCCATCCGCCGTTCCAGCCTCTGGCTGAACAGCGACAGCGGATAGCACATGGCGAAATAGATGACGGCGATGATGGCGTAGATGGCGAACGGCTCGAACAGCGAGTTGTTGACGATCTGGCCGGAGCGCATCAGCTCGACGAAGCCAACGACGGAGGCGAGCGAGGTGTTCTTGACGATCTGCACCATGAAGCCGACGGTGGGCGGCGTCGCGATGCGAATGGCTTGTGGCAGGATAACTTTCATCATGCGCTGGGTCCGGCTCAGCGCCAGGCCTTCGGCGGCCTCCCATTGCGGCTTCGGCACCGACTGAATGCAGCCGCGCCAGATCTCGCCGAGATAGGCGGCGACGTACAGCGTCAGCGAGGCGCCGGCCGCAGCGAGCGGCGACACCTTGAGGCCGATCGCGGCGAGACCGAAATAGCCCAGGAACAGGATGACGAGCAGCGGCGTGCCCTGGATGAGCTGGACATAGACGGCGCTGGCGATCCGCACCGATTTCAGCGGCGAGATCCGCGCGAGCGCGATCACGAACCCGACGATGCCGCCGCCGATCAGCGCGATCACCGACAGGCCAATGGTCCACAGCGCGCCCTGGCCGAGGAACATCAGATGATTGATGTTGAGATGTCCGCCCATGATCATCTCACAATGGCGTGCCGAGCCGGCGACGGCGCGGAAACAGCACGAGGCCGAGACCCCAGAAGCCGGCGCGCATCACCAGCGACAGGATGACGTAGAGAACTGCGACGATGATGTAGGTCTCGAACGCGCGATAGGTATCCGACTGGATGTAGTTGGCGACGGCGGTGAGCTCCTCGGCCGAGATTTGCGAGCAGACCGAAGAGGCCAGCATCAGCAGCACGAACTGGCTGGTCAGCGCCGGATAGACCTTCTCGATCGCCGGCAACAGGATGATGTGCCAGTAGATCTGGAGGCGCGACAGCGCCAGGCCCTCGGCCGCCTCGATCTGTCCGCGCGGGATCGCCTCGAAGCCGGCGCGCATGATCTCGGCGGTGTAGGCGCCGACATTGATCGTCAGCGCGGCCACGGCCACCGCGAAAGCGGAGAATTTCAGCCCCAGACTGGCAAGGCCGAAATAGACCAGGAAGATCTGCACCAAGAGCGGCGTGTTGCGGATGGTCTCGACATAGACCTTGCAGGGGCCTGATATCAGCGCGTTGTGCGTTCCGCGCCCGACCGCCGCGAGCGTGCCGAGGAGGGCGCCGAGCACCGTCGCGAAGGCGGCAAGCTCCAACGTGAGGACGGCGCCGGCGAGAAAGCTCGTCCAACGCTCCAGCACTGCGGGAAAGTCGAGTTGAAGGCTCATCGGCGCCCGTTCAGCCGGTTGTCTGGTTGGTCATGCGGTCGTAGACGCGGAACAGCGCCTGGTTGCCGTTGCTTCCTTCGCCATGCGCGCGCGCATCGACATACTGGCTGGTCACGAGCGCGGTGCCGGGGAGCGGCACGCTGAGCGCCTGCGCATGCTCCTGGACCAGACGAAGGTCCTTGAGCTGGAGATCGATCCGGAAGCCGGCGGAGACGTCGCCGGCGATCATCTGGGGGCCGAGCTTGTCGAGCATCCAGGAGGCGGCGGAGCCACCGAGCAGCACCCGGCGCAGCAGATTGAGATCGAGGCCCGAAGCGCGGCCAAGCGCCAGCGCCTCGCAGATCGCCTGGATGTTGATGCCGCAGATCAGCTGGTTGCAGAGCTTGACGGTCTGGCCGGCGCCGGACGCGCCGACATGCGTGATGGTGGTGCCCATCGCACGAAAGAACGGCTCGGCCTTGGCGAACGCGTCGGCGTCGCCGCCGGCCATGATCGAGAGCGCGGCATTCTTGGCGCCCACCGGCCCGCCCGAGACCGGCGCGTCGACGAAGCTGACGCCGCCCTTTTGCAGGTCGGCGTGGATCTTGCGGACCGCGACCGGCGAAATCGTGCTCATGTCGACGATGAGCTTGCCTGATGGCGGCGACTTCAGCAGGCCGTGCTCGCCGTAGATGGTCGCCTCGACATGGGGCGTGTCGGGCAGCATGGTGATGACGATGTCGGCGCCTTGCGCGGCATCGGCAGGGCTGTCGGCGCGAGTCGCGCCTTCCCTGGCGCTGTCGGCAAGTGCCGCCTCATTGAGATCGAACACGCGAACTGCGTGGCCGGCCCTCAGCAAGTTGCGCACCATCTCTCGGCCCATCGTGCCGATGCCGATGAAGCCGACATTGCCCTTGTCGTTCCGTCCCATGTGATCAGTCCGTTTCTTGGTTGATTGGCTTCTTGGTTGATCGCGCTGCCGCGATCATCCCGAGGCGCTGGTCTTGTCGATGTCGCCGACGATGGCGCGCCGCCGGTACTCGTCGCCGATGGCAAAATGCTTGCGCAGGGTCGCGTCCGCCCGCTCCGGGTCGCGCGCGATAACGGCCTCGAAGATGCGGCGGTGATCGTCGATCAGATAGGTCTTCATCGACGGGAAGGCCTGCACCAGCTCACGGCGGCTGCGATGCGAATGCGTCAACAGGCCGGCCAACGAACCATGCAGGACCGTCAGCGTCTCCGAATGCGAGGCGACGACGATGGCGCGGTGGAAGTCGAAATCGGCCATGCCGCCGGCATCGGCCTCGTCGATCGTCTCGCCGATCTTCACGAGCGCGCGCTGCAGGCGTTCGAAATCGGCAATGTTGGCGCGCTCGCAGGCGAGGCGGATCGCCTGGCATTCGATCGCGACGCGCGCCTGCATGACGTCGTCGAGCATGTCGGCCTGCTGGGCCAGCGCGAAGGTGAAGAAGTCGTTCAGCACCGACACGTCCGGCCGGGTCACCACGGTGCCGATGCGGTCGCGGATCTCGACGATGCCGAGCACGGTGAGGGCGCGTAGCGCCTCGCGCACGATCGGCCGGCTGACGCCCAGGAGAGTTGCCAGCTCGCGTTCCGAGATGAGGCGGTCGCCGGGCTTGAGCGAGCCCGCAAGCAGGCGTTCGCGCAGGAAGGCGAACACCTTCTCGAACCCTTTTTCGCCTTCGGTGGCCCGCTTCAGCTCCATTTCCGTCCCACTGGTCTGATCTTGGTCAGACCAGTATGCTGACCAATGGGCCGAGGTCAAGAGGTTCAGCTCTCAAGCCGGCCTCGGTTCCGACCTTGGTCCACCAGCGGAGCCGCTTTTGGCCGTCGATGTCGACATCGCCCAGTCCGTGATCGGGTCGTCAGGGCGGCATCGAGGCGGCGCTCGCGGCAAACTGGACGGCGAAGCTCGACTATCTCCACATCGACCTTGGCAGCACCTATTCGACGAAGACGTTCATTCTCGACAACGACGAGTTACCGATCCGACATCCGCAACAATGTCGATCGCGTCGGCTTCAACTCAGCGGACGATCCTCGCAGCGATACTGACACCCATTGCGGTCGGAGTTTCGGAAAACGCATCTTGAAGAAATGGTCATTGGTCACGTTGCGGCGCGCTCTCCGGGTTGCCATCATTCGTGCAAACCGCGATCATGATGCCGTGACCCTCACTTCTCTCAGAAGCAATGTCCGTCGCCTCTACGAGGGCGCAACGCCGAGCGGCGTGCGCTTCCGCTACGCGCTGCTCGCCTTCGACATCGTGACGGTGCTGTTCATCATTGCAACCTCGTTCCTGCCTCCCAGTGAGATCGTTGAAACGCTCGACGTCCTGTTCGGCGTCACGTTACTTGCCGACTTCTCGGCGCGGCTTCTGGTCGATCGGCATCCGTTTCGAAAATTCAGTCAACTCGCGACTTGGGCTGACATGGTTGCGATCGTGTCGTTCCTGGCACCGCTTGCCGGCGAGGCGGGCGGCTTTTTCCGGATCCTGCGAACGTTGGGCCTGCTTCGCGACTACCAGATGCTGGTGAGATTGCGCATCGATTCTCCGTTCTTCCGTCGCAACGAAGACGTCATCTTCGCCGTCACGAACCTGGCCGTTTTCATCTTCGTCATGACCGGGATCGTTTACGAGACTCAGAAGTTTCGCAACGATGAGATCCGGAACTATGCCGATGCCCTGTATTTCACCGTCACGGCGCTGACAACGACCGGCTTTGGCGACATTACCCTGCCGGGCACGCTCGGTCGTCTCATCACCGTCGTGATCATGATCTTCGGCGTGACGCTGTTCTTCAATCTCGCACGCGCTCTCCTCAGTCCCCACAAGGTGCGATTTCCGTGCCCGGCTTGCGGGCTCCAGAGGCACGATGCCGACGCCGTGCATTGCAAGGCCTGTGGCGTTGTTCTCAATATTCCCGACGAAGGCGCCACCTGAATCCCCGACGGAGGCATCGTGCCGGTGTTTTGCCCGACGGCAGGCAGGTCGAATTGCGGAATCAGTAACTCATTGATCCGACAGCGGTCGGCTACTGTGTATGGGGTTGTTTTTCATATTTTGGTTGAGGCGTCCTGCTGCTGACAGCATGTTGGCAGCAGGAGCTGGCTATGCCCCAGCTCTGACACAACGGGGAGCGGGTCATGCCGATCGAGGCAAGTTGTCATTGCGGTGAGACGGTGTTCGAGGTGACGGAGGTGCCTTCGAGCGTGACGCGCTGCACCTGCTCGCTCTGTGCCAAGCGCGGCGCGCTGTGGGCCTATTACACGCCGGCGCAGTTTCGTCTGCTGTCACCGCCGGACAATGTCGCGACCTATCTTTGGGGTAGCCGCACCGTCAAACATCATTTCTGTGCAAGCTGCGGCTGCGGCACCTATTCGGAGTCGCCGGACTGGTCGACCGGCAAGCCGGATTTCGACAATCCCAAGGTCGCGGTGAACGCGCGCCTGTTCGACGATTTCGATCTGGAGGCGGTGCCAGTCAACATGATCGACGGCAAGAACTTGTGGTGAGCATGCATGCGCGCCGATGTCCGCAGCACGTTCGTGCTCTTGTCGACAGTTCCTACACCATGGGGCTGGATGCGGGGACGGCGCAGCTTCTGCAAAAGGCGGCGTGGGAGACGGTGTGGACTATTACGGGCGCTGAACTCGCGTGATCTCGTAGGGTGGGCAAAGGCGCACTTGCGCCGTGCCCACCATCTGTCTCCGTAAGCCGGGATTGCGTGGGCACGCTTCCGCCTTCGCTCGTCGAGCTACGGCGGACAAGTCGCTTTGCCCACCATTGAGGTTACTTCAACACCACCCATGCCGGCGCGTGATCGCTGGCGCCATCCTCGCCACGGATCTTCTTGTCGACGCCGGACTTGGCCAGGCGCGGGGCGAGAGCAGGGCTGAGCAGGAGATGATCGAGCCGCAGCCCGGCATCGCGCGGCCAGCGGTTCCGCTTGTAGTCCCAGAACGTGTAGATGCGCTGGTCCGGATGCAGCTCGCGGATCGCATCGCACCAGCCTTGCTCGACCAGCGAAGCAAAAGCTGCGCGGCTCTTTGGCTGGATCAGCGCATCCTTGTCCCATGAGCGCGTCGGATAGATGTCGATCTCTGTAGGCGCGACGTTGTAGTCGCCGGCGAGCACGACCGGCAGATCCTGCTTGATGAAGCTCTTGGCGTGGCGCCTGAGGCGCGCGAACCAGTCCAGCTTGTAGTCGAATTTCGGTCCCGGCTGCGGATTGCCGTTCGGCAGGTAGATGCTCGTGACGATGATCCCGCGCACGGCGGCTTCGATGTAGCGGGCTTCGAGATCGCTCGGTTTTCCCGGCAGGCGGTCGCGGGTCAGAATGGGCTCTGCATTGCGGGCGAGGATCGCGACACCATTCCAGGCCTTCTGTCCGCGCCACACCGCGCCATAGCCGGCCTTTTCGATCGCGGCCGCCGGAAATTCGCCATCACTTGCCTTCAATTCCTGAAGCGCGACGACATCGGGCTTTGCGGCGCGCAGCCATGCCAACAGATTGGGCAGGCGGCGGTTGACGTTGTTGATGTTGAATGTCGCGATCTTCATGTAGAGCTACCGGCTCCTGCCTTCCGTACCCGGAGATACAATGTCCAAGTTGAACTTTGCCGCCATCATCGTCGCCCTCGCGTTCTCCGGGGCCGCGTCGGCACAATCTTCCGACCCGCGCGGCGCGTGCAAGGCAGACTATGACAAATTCTGCGCCGGCATCGCGCCGGGTGGAGGGCGCGTCGTCGCCTGCCTCACCGACAAGCACGACCAGCTCAGCGCGACCTGCAAGGCGGCGCTGGACAACAGGAAGAAGAAGTAAGCGATCCCTTCCGTGTCCCGGACGCGCGCAGCGCGAGCCGGGACCTAGAAGGCGACACGGTGCGCTATTGAGAGATGGGCCCCGGCCCAGCAGCATTACGCCGCAAAGTGCAGCGCACTGCGCCGCGTCCGGGGCACGAAAGTTCAGCCCGGTAGCGGCGGCGGGGCCGCGGGCTGCTCGATCGGCGGCGGGGAGGGCGGTTGCTCTGCCGTGCTCGCCGGAGCCGGCTTCACCAGCGGCTCCTCCACATTGCCGCCCTTGTAGAGGCGGGCGTAGCGGTGGCCGAGGCTGGTCAGCACCTCATAACCGATGGTGCCGAAATGATGCGCGAGCTCGTCAACGGTGATGCCCTCGCCGAGCAGCGTCACCATGTGGCCGCGCCGCGCTGCGTTCGGCGGCAGATCGGTGATGTCGATCGCGATCAGATCCATGGAGACGCGGCCGGCGACCGGGCAGCGCTTGCCGGCGACGATAACCTCGGCGCCGCGGGTGCCGTCATTGGAGCTGGCGGCGCGGAAATAGCCGTCGGCATAACCGACAGCGATGATCGCCAGTTTCGTCGGCCGCCGCGCGGTCCAGGTGCCGCCATAGCCGACGGTCTCGCCGCGTTCGATGGTGCGGATCTGCACGATGCGCGCCTTGAGGTCGACCACCGGCTGCATCGGATTGTCGGCCTCCGGCGTCGGGTTGACGCCATAGAGCGCAGCGCCCGGCCGCACCATATCGAACTGGAAGGGCGCGCCGAGGAAGATGCCGGAGGAATTGGCGAGCGCCGCGGGCACGCCGGAGAATTCGCTGGCGATGCCGCGGAAGGCTGCCAGCTGCTTGGCGTTCACCGGGCTGTTGAGCTGCTCGGCCGAGACCAGATGGCTCATCACCAGCGTGATGCCGTGATCGCCGGCATTGATGCGGGGGATGATGGCCTGCGCTTCCGATAGCGTCAGGCCAAGCCGGTTCATGCCGGTGTCGATGTGAACCGCCGTGCCCCCGGTCCAGCCGGTGCGGCGACAGAACACGTCCCATTCGGCGAGCTCGTTGAGATCGCCGATGACCGGACGGCAATTGATCTTGGCGTAGTGCTCGCCGGTGTTCTGGAAATAGCCGCCGAGCACGTAGATCGTGGGTTCCGGCACGGCTGCGCGCACCTTGCGCGCTTCCTCGATGGTGGCGACGAAAAAGGTCTTGCAGCCGGCCTTGCTCAGCGCGCGCGCGACCTCGGCGGCGCCGCAGCCATAGGCGTCGGCCTTGATCACCGCCGAGCATTCGGCCGGTACCGCGGTCTTCTCGAGCTTGCGCCAATTGGCAATGATGGCGTCGAGATCGACGGTCAGCACGCCGCCATAGGCAGCGAGCGCGGCAGCCTGGTTGGCCTCCGCGGAGAGAAGGCCGGATTGTGAGATGGTTTTCGGGTCGGACGCCATTGTCATGACGCCGTTTTACGCAAGAGGCAGGTCCTGTTCAAGGAACTCAGTAGTCGTTGCCGCTGCGAACCGGAAGCTGACTGTCAGGGGCGAGGTCGCCAAACCGCGTGACCGAGGCTTCGAAGGCCAGGTCGACGGTGCCTGTGGGGCCGTGACGCTGCTTGCCGATGATGACCTCGGCCTTTCCGTGCGCAAGACTCATGTCAAGCTGCCACTTCTCGTGTTCAGGCGTGCCCGGGCGCGGCTCCTTCATGGCGAGGTAATATTCCTCACGATACACGAACAGCACGACGTCGGCGTCCTGCTCGATCGAGCCGGATTCACGAAGGTCCGAGAGCTGCGGCCGCTTGTCGTCGCGGGATTCGACCTGTCGTGAAAGCTGCGACAGCGCGATGACGGGAACGTTGAGTTCCTTCGCCAGCGCCTTCAGGCTGGTCGTGATCTCCGTGATTTCCTGCACGCGATTATCGCTCCGCTTGCCCGAGCCCGACAGCAGCTGAATGTAGTCGATCACAAGCAGGTCGAGGCCCTTCTGCCGTTTCAGCCGGCGCGCGCGCGCCATCAGCTGCGCGATCGACAGGCCGCCGGTCGCGTCGACATAGAACGGCAGCGATTGCAGCTCGATCGAGACCTCCCGGATCTTTTCGAAATCGGCTTCCGAGATGCCGCCGCGGCGGATGTGGGAGGAGGGAACGCCGGTGCGCTCGGCCACGATACGGGTCGCGAGCTGGTCGGCCGACATTTCACAGGAGAAGAAGCCGATCACGCCGCCATTGGCGGCCTTCGTGGTGCCGTCGGCCTGGAGTTCCGGCACATAGGCTTGCGCGACATTGTAGGCGATGTTGGTCGCCAGCGAGGTCTTGCCCATGCCGGGACGGCCCGCGACGATGATGAGGTCGGAGTGCTGCAGGCCGCCCATCTTGGTGTCGAGGTCGCGCATGCCCGTCGAGATGCCGGACAGCTTGCCGTCGCGCTGGAACGCCTTTGCAGCGAGATCGACAGCGACCGCCAGCGCCTGCGAGAATTTCTGGAATCCGCCGTCATAGCGGCCGGATTCGGCGAGTTCGTAGAGACGGCGCTCGGCGTCCTCGATCTGCGCTCGCGGCGCGAAATCGACCGGGGCGTCATAGGCGACATTGACCATGTCCTCGCCGATGCCGATGAGGTCGCGTCGCAGCGCAAGGTCATAGATGGTGCGGCCGTAGTCCTGGGCATTGATGATGGTGGTCGCTTCGGCCGCGAGGCGCGCCAGATACTGCCCGATGGTCATACCGCCGACATCGGTGTCGGCGGGCAGGAACGTCTTCAGCGTCACGGGCGTGGCGATCTTGCCCATCCGGATCAGGCTGCCGGCAGTCTCGTAGATGGTCTGGTGCAGCGGCTCGAAATAATGCTTCGGCTCGAGGAAGTCGGAGACACGGTAGAACGCATCGTTGTTGACCAGGATTGCGCCCAGCAGGCTCTGTTCCGCTTCGATATTATGCGGCGCGCTCCGATAGGCGGGAGTTCCGGGCTCGTGTGCGAGTTTGAGGACGTTCGAATCAGTCAGGGCCATGGTCGGACGTGCTTAGCAATTTTCTTGGGCGGATGCGGGGCCGGGATAAAGCGCCGCCTCGGTGCAAAGCGGAAGCGAAAGCTGACCGCTATCAACCGCTCAGTTAAAATGGTGGATGATTAGCGCTCGCAGCACGCGTCGCGCTTGACGGATTTTTGCGGAACTCGTCCCGGCCTGGAAAGCGGCCGCGCCCGCACCATGGAAAAATCCTGAAACCATGAACCTTATGGCATGAACCTGATGGATGGGCGCGCAGACGAATCCGGAGGCGCGCGAAATGACGCACGCTGGCGGCCTTGGGCTCGCCTTCAGACCAGCAGGAGGTAGACCAGCGCAACCAGAGCCGCCCCGACGCCGGTAACGATCAGGGCGTAATCGGTGCGGAGGTCGTCCTGCACGTCGAATGAGGTTTGGGTCTCTTTGCTCATGGCGACGGTCTAGGCCAGGCCCGACCAGACTTATGTGAATTGGATCACATCTCCCCGGAATCTTTCGGGGGTAAGACGGGAACAGGCAGGCGGGGAGGGAATTGTCTCCCGCGATCCGTCAACAGGGAACGAGGCAGGCGATGCGGCCAGAACGGCAGCACCAGATTTGGCGGAGCGAGGCAGGTAGCCGGCTTTGGCTCTCAGGGCTGATTGCGGCCATGGAGCACGCGGAACGGCCGGAAATACGTCGCCAGCCGGTCGCCCCGGAAATCCTGGTCGCGCTGAGGGCGCAACTGGCGTTAACGGCCAGTTTCCGCTCCTCCCAACTTTCGACCCTGCGTCACTAGGATCTATTCACCAGACTAGGATCTATTCACCAGCCAATTTCAGCCTGGGCTTGCTCGTGCGTTCGCGAGCTCGCAGCCGGGCTTCTTCACGCGGCATGTAGTCGCGGGTCATCGGCACCACGCCCTGGCGCCGGGTGAGCTGGATCTGGAAGTTCATCATGGCCTGCTTGCGGAACGTCATCTCGCAGGCCGCCAGATAGAATTCCCACATCAGTGCGAAGCGCTCGTCGTAGAGCTGCACGGCCTCCTCGCGCCGCGCCATGAAACGTTCCCGCCAGGCCTTCAGCGTTTCCGCGTAATGCAGGCGCAGGATCTCGATATCGCAGACCAGGAGGCCGGCGCGCTCGATCGCCGGCAGCACCTCCGACAGCGCCGGGATGTAGCCGCCGGGGAAGATGTATTTGGCGATCCAGGGATTGGTCGAGTCCGGGCCCTGCGAACGGCCGATCGCGTGTAGCAGCATGATGCCGTTTTCGCTCAACAGCTCGGCGCAGCGTTGGAAGTAGGTGTCGTAGAAGCGGGCGCCGACATGCTCGAGCATGCCGACCGAGACGATGCGGTCGAACGGGCCTTCGACGTCGCGATAGTCCTGGAGCAGGAATCTGGCCGAGCCGGTCAGGCGCTTTTCGGCCGCGCGCGCGTTGGCGAGCTGCAACTGCTCGCTCGACAGCGTCACGCCGGTGACGTCGGCGCCGGCGATCTCGGCGAGATAGAGCCCGAGCCCGCCCCAGCCCGAGCCGATGTCGAGGACGCGCTGGCCGGGCCTGACCAGCAGCTTTGCGGCGATGTGCCGTTTCTTGGCGAGCTGCGCGTCGTCGAGCGTCGCGTCCTGCGTCTCGAAATAGGCGCAGCTATATTGCTTGTCAGCGTCCAGGAAGAGCGAATAGAGCCGGGCATCGAGATCATAATGATGCGCGACGTTGTGGCGGGAGCGCGAGCGCGGATTGAATTGCTTCAGATGCCGCGTCAGATAGCGCAGGCGCCACCAGGGTTTTGCCCACTGCGGCAATAGGTCGGGTTGATCGAGCAGGATCGCGAGGGCATCAGCTATGGTGCCGCGCTCGACGACGAACTCGCCGTCCATATAGGCCTCGCCAAGCCCGAGCTCGGGATTAACGAGGATCTTCCGCTCCGCCTCCGCGGTGACGAAGCGCACCGCGACCGGCTCGCCAGTGGCGTCGCCGACGGTGAACTTCGATCCGCGCGAGCCGGTCACCGTCATCGTGCCGCGGCGGATGAATTGAGACAGAAATCTACGCAACAAGAGGTCCATCGACACCTTCCTCTCGAGCGAACCCGAAGGGATGCGACTAACCCGGCCTTCACTTCTGACGCCCAGGTGACGCGGCGGTTCCTATGCGCTTGCATCCAAATTTGGGGAGGCAGGATCGGCTACGCTAATGCGCTGAGTTCACAGCCGATATTCGCAAACCGCTTAATCACATCCTTGCGCGTGGTGCCTGCTTCCATTCGTGGCTCAATCGGATAAAAGGTGACCGCGCCGCGCCGGACGCCGGCTGCACCTCTCGGAATTCAATGGAGATGATGGGAATGTCGAGCCGAGCGCTCAGCCTCGCGACGGTATTGCTTCTGATCGGCTTCGGCGCGGCCGATGCCGTTTTTGCGCAGGTGACCAATCTCGAGGCCGGCAAAACCCCGTCCCAGCTGTTCGCGCAGACCTGCAATGCGTGCCACAAGAGCCCGCGCGGACTTCTGAAGTCCGTCGCGCCGGGCTCGCTGCCGGGCTTCCTGCGCCAGCACTACACCACGAGCTCGGACATGGCGGGCATCCTCGCCTCCTATCTCGTCTCCAACGGTGCCACCGACACCCGCTACCAGGCCAAGGACGGCAAGAAGGACGGCGCCAGGGAGAAGGACGCGAGCACCAATCCCGAGCATCAGGGCCGCCGCCCGCGCGCCCAGGACGCGGCCAGGCCGGACGGCGAGGCTGTTGCTCCCGCAGCCGAGGGTGCGCGCCAGAAGCGCGCTGCGCGGCCGGCCGAGGAGGGCACGAAGCCCGAGGGACAAGCTGCGCCCGAGGGACGCAAGAGCAAGCGCCGCGCCAAGCCCGGCACCGAGGAGGCGCCGAAGATCGATGCCGCCGCGCCAGCCACTGACGAGAAGAAGAGCGAGCCCAAGCCTGAATCCAAGTCCGAATCCAAGCCTGAGTCCAAGCCCGACGCGGCGAAGGTCGAGCCCGGTCGCGACGAGGCCAAGCCCGACAGCGGCAAGGCATCCGAGAAGCCCGTTGAGACGAGGCCCGATAGCGCCAGGGTCGAGCCCCGCGGCAGTGACGCTCCGGCGCTGCGGCCCGATCCGGTCCCGGCGGTAACGCCGGCTGCAAAGCCTGCCGAGCCAGCCGCACCCAAGCCGGCGGAAGAGGCTGCTCCCAAGCCGGCCGCGCCTGCGGCCAGCTCCGAACCGGCGGCCAAGCCGCAGCCCGCACCGCCCGCGACCGCTGCAGCCCCACCTGCTGCGCCGGCCGAGCAGTCCGGTCCGCCAACGCCGCCTATCTCGCGCTAAGCCAGCTATTTTTTGATCGACATGCGGAGGCCGCCTTCATCGCGGCCTCCGCATTGTTGACCACGCCTAGAGTATTGCTCTAGAGTATTGCTCTAGGAGGAAGTCTCGATGACGGCGAGCGTGCGGGACGACCTGTTGGCAGCCGGGCTGATCGTGTTCGACCGCGTCGGCTTCGAAGCCGCGACCGTGGCCGCGATCCGCACCCGGGCGCGCGCCTCCAATGGCAGCTTCTTTCACGCCTTCGGCTCGAAGAAGGAGCTTGCCGGTGCGCTGTTTCTTGAGGTCTTGCGGCACTATCACGCCGCGGTGCTGGCGGCGCTCGATCCCGCGCCCGATGCGAAGCAGGGCATCGATCGGCTGATCCGGGCCCATCTCGACTGGGTTGTGACCAGCCGGCGCGAGGCGCGCTACCTGTTCGAGATTTCGCGGAGCGAGTGGGGCGAGGAGGTTCGCGACGCCCAACGCGCTCAGAATGCGCGGCTCGCCGATGGCATCGAGCGCTGGCGCGCGCCGCTGGTTGCAAATGGCGAACTCTTGCCGATGACGCCGGTGATGTTCGTCAGCCAGCTCATCGGTCCCGCGCAGATCTTCTGCCGTGCGTTCCTGTCGGGACGCGACCGCGCCGATCCGCGCGTCGAGGCCGATACGCTGATCGCCTGCGCAGTCCGCGCGCTGGTCCCGCCCGATCGCATCAACAAACAATAAGGAGAGGCTGCATGCGCAACGACGCAGATCCTGAATTTGGACCGATCGCCGAGCACATCCATGCCAATGTCGGCCGGCAGGGTTTTATGAACCTGGTCGGCGCCGAGCTCTCGGAATTGTCGCGCGGCACCTGCACGATCGCCGTGGACCGCCGGCCGGAGCTGCTGCAGCAGCACGGCTTCTTCCACGGCGGCGTCACCGCCTTCCTGGTCGACAACGCCACGACGATCGCAGCCGCGACCTCGCGCGGCCAGCCGGCGCTGACGGCGGAATACAAGCTCAACCTGCTGTCGCCCGCGGTCGGCGAGAAGCTGATCTGCCGTGCCCGGGTGATCAAGCCGGGCCGCCAGGTGTCGGTGGTTGCGGCCGACGTGTTCTGTGTCAGCGGCGGTGTCGAGAAGCACACGGCAACGGCGCTGGCCTCGATCGCGATGTTGAGCGAGGACGTCGCCGCCAAAACGAAAGCCCGGCCGCCTGAGGCGACCGGGCCTTAATCGTGCCCGTCATTCCGGGATGGGGCGCAAGCGCCAGACCCGGAATCTCGAGATTCCGGGTCTGGTCCTTCGGACCATCCCGGAATGACGAGTTGAGCCGCTTACTTCTCTTCCGCGGCCGGCGCCGGCGCGACGTCGTCGTGCTCGGCTTCCGGATCGAAGAACTCGCCGGCGGCGGCGATCGCCTCGGCGGCTGCGTCGCGGTCCTCGTTGCGGGTCGAGATGTCCTCGCCGCGGTTGATGCGTTCGGCCTCGTCCTGGCTGCGCGCGACCGTCACTGTGATCTCGACCTCGACCTCGGGGTGGACGGCGACGGTGATCGCGTGCTTGCCGATGGTCTTGATCGGCGCGTCGAGCTGGATCTGCGGGCGGGCGAGCGAAACGCCATCGGCCTCGAACGCGATGACGATGTCACGCACGTTGACCGAGCCGAACAGCTGGCCGGCTTCCGAGGCCTGACGGATCACGATGATGTTCTTGCCTTCGATCTTCTCGGCGACCTTGGCAGCTTCGCCCTTCGAGGCGAGGTTGCGGGCCTCGAGCTCGGCCTTCATGCCGTCATACTTGGCACGGTTGTCGGCGGTGGCGCGCAACGCCTTGCCGCGCTTGAGCAGGAAATTGCGGGCATAGCCGTCGCGAACCTTCACGACTTCGCCCATCTGGCCGAGCTTGTTGACGCGTTCCAGCAAAATGACTTCCATATTCGTTCTCCTTTTGAAGTGCTCTGTAAGGTTTCGGTTTCGGGTTGAACTCAAGGGGTCGGCAGCGGCGGCGGTTGCCGGCTGCGCAGGAAGCGTTCGCGGAAGCCGAACACGGCATCCGCAAGGCCGAGGATCACCATCGCGATCACGGGCCATCCGAACACGACCACGGCGGCATAGGCCGAGCCGAGCCAGAAGGTGCGGCTCTTCAGTGCCAGCGTGAGCGTATGCAGCACGGCAAAGCCGGTTACCGCATAGCCCATCATGAGCGCGGCCGCGGTGATCTGGGCGACGATCGCGAGCAGCCCGCCGGTGAAGCAGAAGGCGAGTGCGATGCACAGCGCCACCAGCGTCATCGGCGGCAGCTCGGCCGTCCTCATATCCGGCCACGGGCGTCGCAACCGGCCCGACGTCGCCGTGACCTTGGCGCTGAGCCAGAGGTTGAGGGTCAGCGTCATCATCGCGATGATGGTGGCCCCGGCTGGTGCGATCCGCACCAGCGCGTCGACGAACTGTCCGGCTTCGCCGGAGCTTTGCGGGTCGGTGGCCCGGAGCAGGCGCATCAGGCCGCGTCTGAGCGTACCGATGATGGTCTCGGCGTCGGTCCCGAGCGTGAGCAGGGCGGCGAGCGTGGTCAGCGTGGCGAAGCCCGCGAGCCAAAGCAGGATGCGGCCGACCGGATACCATTCGAGCTCGGGCTCGGCGGGCGCGGTGGCGTCAGGCGCGACATGTCCCACGGCAACCTTTCCCACAGGACGGCTGAGCAGCACGAGATGGCCGAGCCACCACGCCGGCAGCGCGACGGTGAGGGCGAATGCGATGCAATAGGGCAGGCCGAACAGGGCACCGAGGCCGATCGCAGCAGCGATGCCGCCGAGGCTTGCGCAAAGCGGTCCCCAGCCGATCGCGGCGACCATCAGCGGCAGCGGTGCGAGATAGAACAGGACGAGCGAGATCAGCGCGCCCGAAATGATCGAGGCGAACATCAGGGCCGACGCAGCGCCGGCGATCAAGGCTATCAGCACAAAGGCCATCATCAGCTGTCCCGCTCCCTTCGAGCGGTTAGAGGCATCTCGCCCCAACCATCGGCGACCGGACGATCCGGAAGCCTTATGAGTTCAGAAAAGTCGCGACCGGCGGCTTGGCGCCGCCGGTCGAATTGGTCGTATCAGCGAATGACGTAGGGCAACAGGCCCAGGAACCGCGCGCGCTTGATGGCGCGGGCGAGCTCACGCTGCTTCTTCGCAGACACCGCGGTGATGCGGCTCGGCACGATCTTGCCGCGCTCGGAGACGTAACGCATCAAGAGCTTGGAGTCCTTGTAGTCGATCTTGGGAGCATTGGCGCCCGTGAACGGGCAGCTCTTGCGACGACGGAAAAACGGGCGGCGTGCACCAGCTTCAGCCATTGTTCTTACTCCCCATCCGTCGTGGTGGTTTCAGCTTCTTCGCGTGGACGGCGCGGGCCGCGGTCGCCACGGAAGCCACCGCCTTCACGATCGCCACCACGGAAACCACCCTCGCGGTCACCGCGGAAGCCGCCTTCACGCTCGCCGCGGAAGCCGCCGCCACGATCGTCACGCTCGCGGTCACGGTCGGCCTTGCGCATCATCGCGGACGGGCCCTCCTCGAGTTCCTCGACGCGGACGCTGAGATAGCGGATCACGTCTTCGCTGATGCGCTCCTGGCGCTCGATCTCGGCGATCGCCGCGGACGGCGCGTCGATGTTGAGCAGCACGAAGTGCGCCTTGCGGTTCTTGTTCATGCGGTAGGTGAGGGAGCGTACGCCCCAATTCTCGGTCTTGGTGACCTTGCCGCCGAGACCCTCGACGATACCGGTCATCTGCGCAGTCAGCTCTTCGACCTGCTGCGTGCTCGCGTCCTGACGCGCGAGAAAGACATGCTCATAAAGAGCCATGGTGGTCCTTTCCTCATGTTGGCGCATCGCCCGGCGTCAAGCCCTTAAGAGGCCTTCGGAAAGGACTCTGGGATTAAGCTCAGAAGGCGGAAACACGGGACGACGGGCCGACTGGCCCTGCCACACCAAAATCACGAATGACTTGCTGAGACCGTCCGTTCAGCTCCCGGCCGGGGTCTGCGGATGCGCGCCTTATACGGATTTTGGCTGACTTGGCAAGGTTGGAGCGCCTCGTTTTCGGCCAGACGGTGCTGACAGGCGCGTCCAAACCACCCTCCCGTACCAGCTTGACCTATTTGTTTGTATGTCATACAAATAATGGATCGGGAGGTGCTGATGGCGGGTGAATCGGTCCAGGCTCCGCTTGAGGCGTCGGCGGGTGATCCGAAGCACGCTGCGCGGGCCACACGGTCGGCCGGCCGCAAGATGCGCTCGCTGCTGCTGGATGCAGCAAGTCCGCTGTTCCGGGAGCGCGGGCTGTCGGGCACGGCGATCACCGACATCGCGGCCGCCGCGGACGCCTTCCCAAGCCAGATCACCTACTACTTCCGCACCAAGGAGGCGCTGTTCGTCGAATGCGCCTGCCGCGACCTCTTGTATCTGGCGCGTGCGACCGAGCAGGCGGCGCTGAAGGCGCGCACGCCACGGGAATACACGCATGCGCTGGCGGAGACCGTGACGGCGAGCGATTCGGTGGCTTTCTTCGCCGAGGCGCTGACATTGACGCGGCGCCGCCAGGATCTTGCACCGCTCGTCGAGCGCACGATCGAGCGCCTGCACGGCGAAGGCGCGCGCGCCTATGCGAGCCAGGTGGCGCGGCACGGCTGGCGCTCCCTGCGCGCGCCCGACGAAAGCTCGCGGCGGTTCTGGGCCGTCGCTATCGGCGTCATTCTCGAAGGCTACGCCATGGGCCGTTCGCCCGAGGCGCTCTGTGCCGAGATGCTGCGCGTGCTGGGCGAGCAAGCGAAATCTGATGACGCAGCGCGCCTGCGTCTTGTCGAGGGCCGCGAGGCATCAAGCAATTCGAACGAGGAAGGCTAGGCCATGACCGCTCTTCGCATGCGTGCCCGCGATTTCCTGACCGACGACCAGCTTGCCGACGTGCGAGAGCGTGTGACCTGGAAAGGTGTTGCTCTGATCGTGCACGCCTGGGCGCTGATCATTGGCGCGATCGCCCTGGTCGCGTGGTGGCCCAATCCGGTCACCTATGTCCTTGCCGTTGCAATCATCGGCTCGCGCCAACTGGGCCTTGCGATCCTGATGCATGATGGCGCACATGGCTGCCTGTCCGCCGACGAGAAAACCAATCTGGCCCTGAGCCAGTGGCTCTGTGCCTATCCGCTGTTTGCGGAGACGCGCAGCTACCGGCGTTACCACCTGCAGCACCATGCGCGCACGCAGCAGGAGGATGATCCCGATCTCGTGCTGTCGGCACCGTTTCCGATTACGAAGCTGAGCTATCGCCGCAAGTTCATTCGCGATATCACCGGGCAGACCGGCTACCAGCAGCGCAAGGCGCAGCTGCTCAATGCGCTCGGTCCGAAGGACTGGCCGTGGCGGCAGCGTCTGGCGCATTTCTGGGACAAGCTAGGTCCGCAATGCCTGCTCAACGCCGCGATGTTCGCCGCGCTCGCGGCGGCCGGCATATGGTGGGCCTATCCGCTGCTCTGGCTGGTGCCGCTCCTGACCTGGATGATGGTCATCACCCGCATCCGCAACATTGCAGAGCATGCCGTCGTCCCCGACAGCAGCGATCCCCTGTGCAACACCCGCACCACGCATGCCAATGTTCTCGAGCGCTTGTTCATCGCGCCGTACTACGTCAATTATCACCTCGAGCATCATCTGCTGTTCTACGTGCCCTGTTACAATCTGCCGAAGGTCCATCGCCTGCTGAGTGAGAGCCGGCATGCCGGCCGCATGGAGGTGCAGCCAAACTACGCGGCGGTGTTGCGGCTGGCGACGGCAAAGCCTGACAGGGAGGATCGGCCGGGGCAGTTGGCGAGCAGCGCGCGCCGTGCGCAGGCCGGAGCGGAGGTCGACGCCAACCAGACCGCCGGTGGGTTTTGAGGGGGCGCATCCCCAGTTGAGTGCTGCTCGAAGTTCCCATCTCGGCTTGACAGTCCGGCCCCGGACAGTGTCTACGGCCCCCTTTGGAGCACGATCCGGAACCATGGCCTAACGCCGTGCGTAATCGGCTGCCGGTTCTCGCGGGGATCGTGTCCGACAAGCAGGGAGCGCCGATGACGGCTGCATTCACATTTCCTGGGCAGGGTTCCCAGGCGGTCGGCATGGGCAAGGCCCTGGCCGATGCCTTTCCGGTGGCGCGCGCCGTGTTCGACGAGGTCGATGCCGCGCTCGGGGAGAAGCTGACGGCGATCATCTGGGATGGTCCGGCCGAAACCCTCCAGCTCACCGAAAACGCCCAGCCGGCGCTGATGGCGGTGTCCGTCGCCACCCTGCGCGTGCTGGAGGCTGAGGCTGGATTTTCCGTGGGACGAGATGCGGCCTTCGTCGCCGGCCACTCGCTCGGTGAATATTCGGCGCTGGCGGCGGCCGGCAGTCTGACGGTCTCGGATACCGCCCGCCTGCTTCGCACCCGCGGTCTCGCAATGCAAAAGGCCGTTCCGGTCGGCGCGGGCGCGATGGCCGCACTGCTCGGTCTCGACTACGAGGCCGCCATGGAGGTCGCCAAGGAGGCGGCGCAGGGGCAGGTCTGCCAGGCCGCCAACGACAATGGCGGCGGGCAGGTTGTCGTCTCGGGCGACAAGGCCGCGGTCGATCGCGCCGTCGAGATCGCCAAGACCAAGGGCGCCAAGCGCGCGATGCTGCTGCCGGTGTCCGCCCCGTTCCATTGCAAGCTGATGCAGCCCGCTGCCGACGCCATGGCCGAAGCGCTGTCGAAGGTCACGATCAAGGCCCCGGCTTCGCCGCTGGTGTCGAACGTGCTGGCGAGCGCCATCACCGATCCCGACGAGATCCGTCGCCGCCTGGTCGAGCAGGTCACCGGCACCGTGCGCTGGCGCGAGTCGGTTGCCTATATGGCGGGGCAGGGCGTCACCCGGTTCTTCGAGATCGGCGCCGGCAAGGTGCTATCCGGTCTCGTCAAGCGCATCGCGGACGGCGCCGTCGGCGTTTCGGTCGGTGGCCCGAACGACATTGCCGCCGCCAAGGATGCATTGGCCGCTGCCAAGCAGGGCTAAAGCGCGATTTCTCGTCGCGCTTGAGTTTTTCAGTTTACGCACGATCTTCGGAAAACCGCTGCGCACTTTTCCGGATCGTGCTTTGGAGGAGTTTTCGATGTTCGATCTGACTGGCAAAAAGGCGCTCGTCACCGGCGCGACCGGCGGTATCGGCGGCGCGATCGCGCAGGCGCTGCACGCGCAGGGCGCGACCGTTGCGATATCAGGAACGCGCAAGGAGGTGCTGGACGAGCTTGCCGGCAAGCTCGGCGAGCGCACCCATGTGCTGCCCTGCAATCTCTCCAAAGCCGACGAGGTCGAGGCGCTGGTGCCCGCTGCGGAAGCGGCAATGGGCCAGGTCGACATCCTCATCGCCAATGCCGGTATCACCCGCGACAATCTCTTCGTGCAGCTCCGTGACGAGGATTGGGAGGAGGTCATCAACGTCAATCTAACCGCGACCTTCCGGCTGGCGCGCGCCGCCACCAAGCTGATGATGCGCAAGCGCTTCGGCCGCATCATCGCCATCACCTCGGTGGTCGGCGTCACCGGCAATCCCGGGCAGGGCAATTACACGGCGTCGAAAGCGGGCCTGATCGGCATGATCAAGACGCTTGGTGCCGAATACGCCAAGCGCGGCGTCACCGCCAACTGCATCGCACCGGGCTTCATCAAGACGCCGATGACCGATGCGCTCAACGACAAGCAGCGCGAAACGATTCTGACCAAGGTTCCGGCCGCCCGCCTGGGGACGCCCGAGGATATCGCGGCGGCCGCCGTCTACCTGAGTTCGAACGAAGCAGCCTACGTCACCGGCCAGACCATTCACGTCAACGGCGGCATGGCCATGATCTGAAGCGCTCGTTCCGCACTGCCCACATGGGCTGTGCGGATGCGGCAAACGGCCGTTTCCGGAGGGAAATGAGGCTTATAGTCAAGGCAGTTGAAGTATGATAACCGGACGCTCAACGGATGGGCAAAGAACGCCATTGCAGGTTTTTGAAACCCTGTATATTGGCGATGCGGAGCCTTGGCCGTCGTTCGCCGGGCCCTGTATCGGTTAGGATGGGGCCAAATCAAAGTTCGTAAGCGAAGGCAAGTAACACGACCACGACGGCTCGTATCGTCCCGGGGGGTCGGGTCTACAGGGAACAACACGAGGTTATGCAATGAGTGACATTGGCGAACGGGTTAAGAAGATCGTGGTCGAACACCTTGGTGTTGAACCCGAGAAGGTTGTCGACGCCGCGAGCTTCATCGACGACCTCGGCGCCGACAGTCTGGACACCGTCGAGCTGGTGATGGCGTTCGAAGAAGAATTCGGTTGCGAGATTCCGGACGACGCTGCGGAAACGATTCTCACCGTCGGCGACGCCACGAAGTTTCTCGAGAAGAACGCGAAGAGCTAAGGCTCTTCATTTTCGCGGGGACAACATTGAAACCGGACGGGCCGCTTCCCAGCGGTCAGCCGGTTTCTTGTTATTGGCCGTGAATCTTTCGATGCGGAGTTTTCGGATATGAGGCGGGTTGTCGTCACTGGTCTCGGCATGGTGTCGCCACTCGGCTGCGGCGTCGAGCCAACCTGGAAGCGCATCCTCAACGGCGAGAGTGGTGCGCGCAGGATCGAGAGCTTCGATGTCTCCGATCTTCAGACCAAATACGCCTGCACGGTCGTGCGCGGCGACGGCAGCAACGATACCTTCAATCCCGACAAGTGGATGGAGCCGAAGGACCAGCGCAAGGTCGACGACTTCATCATCTTCGGCATGGCCGCCGCCGGCCAGGCGCTCGACGATGCCAACTGGCATCCCGAGACCGAAGAGGACAAATGCGCGACCGGCACCATGATCGGATCGGGCATCGGCGGCCTCAACGGCATTGCCGAGACCGCGATCCTGCTCAAGGAGCGCGGACCGCGCCGGGTGTCGCCGTTCTTCATTCCGGGCCGCCTGATCAACCTGGCTTCCGGCTACGTCTCGATCGCGCACGGGCTGAAGGGGCCGAACCATTCGGTGGTCACGGCCTGCTCGACCGGTGCGCACGCCGTCGGCGATGCCGCCCGCCTGATCGCGCTGGGCGACGCCGACGTGATGGTCGCCGGCGGCGCCGAATCGCCGATCAGCCGCATCGGCATTGCCGGCTTCAACGCCGCGCGCGCGCTGTCGACCGGTTTCAACGAGACACCCGAAAAGGCCTCGCGTCCCTACGACAAGGACCGCGACGGTTTCGTGATGGGCGAGGGCGCCGGCGTCCTCGTGCTGGAAGAGCTCGAGCACGCCCGGCGCCGTGGCGCCAGGATCTACGCCGAGGTGATCGGTTACGGTCTTTCGGGTGATGCCTATCACATTACCTCGCCGTCGCCCGATGGCGATGGCGGCTTCCGCAGTATGTCGGCCGCGCTCAAGCGCGCTGGCCTCACCGCCTCCGATCTCGACTACATCAACGCGCACGGCACCTCGACGCCGCTCGGCGACGAGATCGAGCTCGGTGCCGTCGAGCGTCTGCTCGGCAATGCTGCCTCCAAGGTTGCGATGTCCTCGACCAAATCGTCGACGGGCCATCTCCTGGGTGCGGCGGGTGCGATCGAGGCGATTTTCGCCATTCTCGCGATTCGCGATAATGTCGTGCCGCCGACGATCAACCTCGACAATCCGTCGGTGGAGACTGCGATCGATCTCGTGCCGCATACGGCGAAGAAGCGAGAGGTCAACGTCGCCTTGTCGAACTCGTTTGGTTTTGGCGGTACCAATGCGTCGGTGATCGTGCGGCGCCTCGCCAGTTAGTTTAAGTTTGAGCCGAATCCACCGTTTTGCCGTATTCGGCGATAGTCATGGAAGTGGGCGCGTGCATTTGGCAGGGCAAGCGATTGTCGGGCCGCGATTGAACCGGCAGGATTCAGGTTGTTTCGATGAGTGAAAGGCCGCCCATTTCGCCCCGGAGTCCGCGGGCAGCGCTCGAGCCCGAGCAGGTCCCGCCGCCGCCGAAGCGATCGGACCGTGCGCGCAATCCCTTCGTGATCGTCGGCAACGCCATCATCACCCTCCTGCTGATCGCCATGCTCGGCGCCGGCGGCGTCTATTATTACGGCCGGCAGGTGCTCGAGGCGCCCGGGCCGCTCAAGGATGACAAGATCGTCAACATTCCCCAGCGCGCGGGCAAGCGCGACATCGCCGAGACGCTGAACCGGGAAGGCGTGACCGACATCAACCCGTGGGTGTTCATCGCCAGCGTTGCCGCGTTGAAGGCGAGCTCGGACCTCAAGCCGGGTGAATATTCGTTCCAGAAGAACGCCTCGCTCCGCGACGTCATCGCCACCATCGTCGAGGGCAAGGTGGTGCAGCACGCCGTCACGATTCCGGAAGGGCTCACCTCCGAGCAGATCGTGGCGCGCCTGTCCGACAACGACATCTTCACCGGCAGCGTGCGCGAGCTGCCGCGCGAGGGCACGTTGCTGCCCGAGACCTACAAATTCCCGCGCGGCACCCCGCGCGAGCAGGTGGTCCAGCGCATGCAGCAGGCGCACAAGCGCGTGCTCGCCGAGATCTGGGAACGCCGCAATCAGGACATTCCGGTCAAGTCGCCGGAGCAGCTGGTGACGCTGGCTTCCATTGTCGAGAAAGAAACCGGCAAGCCCGACGAGCGCAGCCGCGTCGCCGCGGTGTTCGTCAACCGCCTGAAGCAGCGGATCAAGCTGCAGTCCGATCCGACCATCATCTACGGCCTCGTCGGCGGCAAGGGCACGCTGGGCCGGCCGATCAAGCGCAGCGAGATCACGCAGCCATCGCCCTACAACACCTATGTGATCGAGGGCCTGCCGCCGGGCCCGATCTCCAATCCCGGCCGCGCCTCGCTGGAGGCCGCCGCCAACCCGGCCCGCACCCGCGACCTCTATTTCGTCGCCGACGGCACCGGCGGGCACGCCTTCACCGAGACTTACGACGCGCATCAGAAGAACGTCGCCAAGCTCCGCGCCATGGAAAAGCAGATCCAGAACGACACGGTGGAGCCGGCCGAGGATGCGCCACCGCCCGCTGCCGTCGCGCCCGGAGCCGCCGATACGCCGACGGCGACCACGCCGGCCCGGCCCAACCAGCAGAAAAAGCCGCCGGCGGCGCGCCCCGCAGCTCCAGCACCGGCGCGGCAGGGCGCGGTGCAACCCTCGCCGCCGGTGGTCCAGCGCTAGGCGCGTTGCAGACCTGCTCGCCGGCTTTGCGGATTCCACTTTCCTGCAAAATAGTCTTAAGATTCGCGTGGCTTGATGCCTCGCGAATCCCGTGTTTCTGGAGAATTTGACCTGATGGCGCTGTCGTCCATGACCGGCTTTGCGAGATGCCACGGCGCAAGCGGGCCGTATACGTTCGAATGGGAATTGAAGTCGGTCAACGCCAAGGGCTTTGACCTCAGGGTGCGGCTGCCGCAGGGGTTTGACGAGCTCGAGGCCCACGCCAAGAAACGCGCCGGCGAGCTGCTGTCGCGCGGCACCGTCTATGCCAATCTCACCGTCAAGCGCGCCAACGCTGCGGCCACCGTTCGCGTCAACGAGGACGTGCTCAACGCCGTGCTCAAGGCCGCCGCCGTCATCGCCGGCAAGGTCGATGCGGTGGCCCCGAGCATCGACGGCCTGCTCGCCATCAAGGGCGTCGTCGAGGTTGCCGAGCCCGAGGGCGACGAGGAGGAGGACAAGGCCGCGCGCGCTGCCGCAGCCGAAGCCTTCGACAAGGCGCTCGCCGATCTCGTCGAGATGCGCAAGCGCGAGGGCACTTCGCTCGGGCAGATCCTGACCCAGCGGGTCGACGAGGTCGAGCAACTCGCGAAGAAAGCCGAAGTCGCACCGGGGCGCAAGCCGGAGGCGATCAAGGCGAGGCTCGCCGAGCAGATCGCGAGCCTGCTCGACACCTCTGACCGTTTCGATTCCGACCGCCTGATGCAGGAGGCGATTCTGATCGCCACCAGGGCCGACATCCGCGAGGAGCTCGACCGCATTGCTTCCCACATCGCGCAGGCGCGCGAGCTGATCGGCAAGGGCGGCCCGATCGGCCGCAAGCTCGACTTCCTGGCGCAGGAGTTTCACCGCGAGGTCAACACCTGCTGCTCGAAGTCGAACGACATCGAGCTGACCAATACGGGCCTCGCCATGAAGAACGTGGTCGAGCAGTTCCGCGAGCAGGTCCAGAATCTGGAGTGATCGATGACGAGCGGCGGTCACGGAACTGACGGTGTCGAGCGGCGCGGATTGATGTTCGTGCTGTCCTCGCCCTCGGGCGCGGGCAAGACGACGCTGTCGCGTCTTTTGATCGACCGGATGTCCGGCCTGAAAATGTCGGTGTCCGCGACCACGCGCCCGATGCGGCCGGGCGAGGTCAACGGCAAGGATTATCTGTTCGTCGACAAGCCCCGCTTCGAGGCGATGGTGAAAGGTGACGAGCTGTTGGAATGGGCCACCGTGTTCGAGAACAGCTACGGCACGCCGCGTGGCCCCGTCGAAGCCGCGCTATCGTCCGGGCAGGACGTGCTGTTCGACATCGACTGGCAGGGCACGCAGCAGCTGCGCGAAAAAGCCCGCGCCGACGTCGTCAGCGTCTTCATCCTGCCGCCCTCGGCGGCGGATCTCGAAAAGCGTCTGCACTCGCGCGCGCAGGATTCCGACGAGGTGATCCGCAAGCGCATGAGCCGCGCCAGCCACGAGATGAGTCACTGGGCCGAGTACGACTACATCGTGATCAACCACGACGTCGACGAGGCCTTTGCCGAGGTGCAGTCGATCCTGAAAGCCGAGCGCCTCAAGCGCGAGCGGCGGATTGGCCTCGTTGGCTTCGTGCGAGGTTTGCAAGGGCAGCTGCAGGGCTAGGCTGCGGCAGCCGCGGCCCTTGCTTCGCCAGCCGTTCCAGCATCGCGGTGATCACGTCGACGTCGACGGCCTCTCCGGCCTGCGCGTCTACCGGCGCATCTTCATGGTGATCGACGGCCTTTTCGTCGCCGATGTCCTTGGCTGCGAGCCGCGGGGGCGATGCCTCGATCTCGAACTTTCCGTTGAAGATGTCGGCCTTGTCGAGTTCGGCGGCCTTGTTGCGAATGGACGCGGATTGCGCCGCGATCCTGCCGATCTCCCTGGTGAAGGCTGCGATTTGCGCGGTCTGCGGCGGCCGAACTTCATCGAAGTCGACGGGGCCCTGCTTTGCGCGCGGCGTGACGGCGGGCTCCGCACCGAGCCAGGGTGCGCGGCTTCCGTCCTGGTCCTGCGGCGCCCAATCGTCCCAATGCCCGCGGCGGTCGACGGCGGCCTGGACGCGTACGCGTCCGCCGGCGAAGCGGTAGATGATGCTGGCGAGGATGCCGGCGAGCGCCAGCGCGCCGCCGATCACGAGCAGCAGCATCTGCACCGAGCCGGCCGGCTTGTCGGCGGTGCCGTCTGGCCCGGCCAGCGCCATCGGCGCGGGAGGCTTTGTCGGCTTCGCGCTTGGTGGTGCGGTGGCCGCAACGGGAGCTGGCCGCGGGGCGGGCGCGGCGGAGGCCGGGGAGGTCTCGGGCCAGCGCGCGGTCACGGCCGGCTGCTGCGCGTTGGTCTCGGGCGCGCCGCTTGGTGGTTGCTGGGCGACCGGCTGCGCATTGGTTGCGGCGGGCGCGGGCGCGCTCGTGTTGGGCATGCCAGGTGCGGCACTCGTCTGCGGAGCGATGTATTCGGCGCGCGCGTTCTGCATCGTTTGCGGCGCGGCTGAATCCGCCTCGGGTGCGTCGGTCGTCGCCTGCGCGGTCTGGGAGGATTTGCCGCCTGCGGCGCGCAGATACCAGCATTGCCGCTTGGTGGTGCGGTCGAGACGATAGTACCAGTGTTGCCCCTGCGGCGCGGCACCCTTCGGCGAGGCGAGGCAGTCGGCGGCCGCGTTGGCTGTGCTCGATGGCGCCGGCGCATTCTGCGACACGGCAGCCAGTGGTGCGCCGGCAATGATGCTGCCGACCAGCGCGGATACGAATTTTGCGGTGCGGTTGCCCATCCTGGTCTCCCGGTTACGCATGACGCAACTCTCAACCAGCCCTTTGTCATCAAAGACTTGGGTGGCAATGAGCCGCAAATCCGGAGAGGATGTGGCTTGAATTGGGCTCGCAGCGCATTCGTTCCGGCGCGAGATCAGGCATTTTCCTGGGCGTTACTGCTTCGCCGAGCTCCAGGTTCCGCCGCAACCATCGGAGCGCCCCCCGGTTCCGGAGCCGCTGCGGGCGCCGAGACAGCCAGAGCCGGTGAAAGTCACACCGTCGCCTTCGCCCGACCGTGCGAGCCGCTCGGGCTGACGGTTCCAGTGACGGGGCGAAAGGTGCGTGACAGTGGGGGCACTCGCAATGACGAGTATGGGGCAAATAGATCGCGCTCGATCGGCTTTCGTAACTCGCAGACACGGCTTCCCATTCTCGCGGCGCATTTCGCCCGAGGCTTGCTGTCGTCGCGCTCCATGAAGACCAAAGGGCGCAGGGAAGGCCGGGCGCCGGCGGCACCCGCAAGTCCGTGCGCGACGAAGATGCACACGGGGTGGACCACAGGTGATGCCGGTCGCCCGGCCTTCCCTGCGCGGCTGGTTTTAACGGTGTCCTTCGTGCTCTCCCCGGGGAGCGATGCACTATTGCCCCCGTCGCCTTGCGGGAATGATCGATGCAGTGCCCGGTCGGACCGCCGCATCACCGCAAGCCTTGACGCACAGACCCCGGGCGTCAGGACCACACGACTTCTCCGTCCGCGGACGATCCCGCCGGAATATCCGGAAGCTTGCGTGTGCTCGCCCCCAGGCATCGACGAAACCGCTGTGACCGCGCCGGGTCGTATCGCGTCCCCTGAAGACTCACGGTTGCCCGCCCTGTCATCAGGCTGATCGCGCCGGCGCTACCGCGTCCACCGCCACCCGGCCCGCATCTCGTGACGATCGCGAAGCGCCCCTTTGGCAGGGCCGGGATGAGGCGCATATGCCACAAATCCGAAATTCGGGAAAGTGGAATATTTTTGCGCGTTGGGCTTGACCGGGTGTTTTGCCCGACGCCTCTCAAGGAACCGCCGTCAGCTCCGTTTGTCGTGTACATCGCGGAAACGCGCCCCATCATCGCAAATGACCCAAGCGGCCTAGCGGACCAGCGTTCCCTAGTTCCAAACCTTTACCTCTGCGACTGCCCAAGGGAAACCTGAATTTCAAGCCTTGCAGTCACCGACTGTTAGGAAGGCTAAGATAAACCGCAGGATGTGGGAATGGACCCCGGCAAGGCGTCAATCGTGATCGAGCGACTGACAGGGGAGTGTGATGGCTGTCGTCGATCAATGCGATTGCCCCGACAAGACAGGCAGGGCGTCGTCGGGACAATTGGGTGCCGATACCTGGATTCAACCCTCAACTGCAGCCATACTCGTTTGGCTGGGATTGCTTGCGATGGAGATCATCGCAGTCCTGGCGCTGTGCGACTTCAGGCTCTTCTTCACGCTCGACGATGCGTATATCCACCTTGCGGTCGCCGACCAGATCCTGTCCGGCGGATATGGGATCAACGCCGGGGAATATTCATCGCCTAGCTCATCGATCATCTGGCCATATTGTCTGGCTCTGACCGAAGCGCTTCATCTCGGTGCATTTGGTCCGTTGTTGATCAACGCTGCAGCCGCAGGTGCGGCGATCTTGGCTATCACACGCCTCTTGGAGGCGAATGGCCTGTTCGATGGTGTGGGCGAGCTTCCGTTCGCTTGCGTGATCGCGCTGCTCCTCATCTTCAGTGTCAGCGCCGTCGCGCTGCCCATGACCGGCATGGAGCACAGTATTCACGTCTGGGCCTCAATCGTGACCTTTGCTGGTCTCGTGGCGGCTGCGCGCGGGTTCGCACCAACATCACTCCATTTCCTCGCCCTGGTGCTGCTTCCGCTCATCCGCTTCGAAGGGATCGCATTCGCCGGTGCCGCAATCGCGGCGTTCACGCTGCTGGACCAGCGCCGCTTCGCGGCCGGCGCAGCGCTAGTCATTGTCGTCACTCTATCGGGCTATGCCGTTCTCATGGCCTCGCGTGGCCTGCCGTTGCTGCCGAGCTCCGTCTTGTTGAAAGGCTATCTGACGACTCTTGATCAGCCCGCGAGCGAGCTACCCGCTATCGTCAGAAACATGCTGCGGAGCGTGATGACGTCGTATGGATTGCGGCTCATCGCACTCGGTCTCGCTGTTGCCTGGTGCGCCAGTCTGCTACGCGCCGATCGCAAGGTACTGATCGTCCTTCTGGCTGTTCTTGTTGCCGCCGGAGCCCATCTGGTGTGCGGTCAATACGGTTGGTTCAATCGGTATGAGGTATACATCATGGCTCTCGCGGCAGCCGCGTTGCTGTGGGGCATCGCACAACTCAAGCCACGGCTCTCTGCGCTGCAATGGTCTCGTGTGAAGGTCGGCGTGGTCTTCGGGCTCGGCACCGCGGCGATTCCCTACATGACAGCGGCAGTGGTCTCGCCGCTAGGCGCAAGCGATATCTACGAGCAGCAATACCAGATGGCTCGTTTCGCCCAATCGTTTTACAGAGATGCGGTTGGGGTCAACGATCTCGGCTTGGTTGCATATCGCAATACCAACTATACGCTCGATCTCTGGGGCCTTGGTTCGGAGCAGGTGCGCAAGGCGAGAATGGCGGGAGATTATGGGCCGGCAGAGATGGCGGCCCTTGCCCACGATCACGACGTCGGTCTCGTCATGATTTACGAGGGCTGGTTCGAGAAAGGCGTGCCATCGAGCTGGACGAAGGTCGCCGTGCTCCAAACGAGAAGCGTAACCTTGTCGCGTCAGAACGTCGATTTCTACCGCACGCCGCTGGCCGATGCGGCGGCGGTTGACGCCGCGCTTCGGGCCTTCAAGGCAACGCTCCCGTCGCGGGACAGGCTGGATATCATCACGCCGTAGCGTGATCTAAGGAGGTGCGAGGCATCGCTAGAGAGATCATCCGCAGGACGGAGTGGGGCCTGCCGATCAAGCCCGTTCGCCTGAAACTTCTCACCTCCAGCGTCGTTGAACCGTGGCTGAGGACAGGCCATGCCGATCAAGGACCAGATCAAGAATCTCGCCAAGAAGCTCGTGGAGGAGCATCCCGATGCGGCAACGCTGCGGGCGCTGGTGCGGGCCCGGAAGCCGGCAGCCATCCGTTTTCGCGACGATGGCATCGTGCCGAACAATCCGCGTTTTCCGGTGTTGCTCTATCGCGGCGCGGTCAATCTGAAGTCCAGGCGCTATCCCCCTGAGGTCATCATCGACACGCTGTTCGATACAAACGGCTGGGGCCGGTCGTGGCGGGACACCGTGTATGACTTCGTCCATTATCATTCGCAGGTCCACGAAGTGATGGGCGTGGCGCGCGGCACGGCCAGGCTTGAGTGCGGCGGGGTCAAGGGACGCGTCCTCCGCGTGAAAGCCGGCGACGTTCTGGTGCTGCCCGCCGGCACCGGACACAGGCTGATCGAGTCCAGCCGGGACTTTGGGGTCGTCGGAGCGTATCCGCAGGACGGGACGTACGACGAGTGCACCGACACGCGCGAGCGTCCCGATGCCGTCAAGCGCATCGCCAAGGTCCGCAGGCCGAAGACGGATCCCGTCCTCGGCCGCGGTGGTCCGCTGTTCACATCATGGCGGACCGCGCGGCCGCGATCGTGACGCGAGGGAGAGCGGTCCGCTCACCCATCCTCTGCGCTCGCCCTCCGCGCTCAGGTCAGATAGTCGGGCGTGAAATCGGCAAGCCTGCGCAATTCTTCAGGCTGCAGCAGCTCGATCTCGCTGCCCTCCCATGCGATCAACCCGCGATGCCGTAGTTCTTGAATGGTGCGGTTGACGTGCACGATCGACAGGCCACAGGCATCGGCGACGTGGCGCTGCGTCATCGGCATCTGGAAACAGGCGTCCTTGAGAAGGCCGACGATCTCCAGCCGCGCCGCGAGCTCGCAGATCAGATGCGCGACCTTCGGCAGGGCCGCCTGCGCGCCGAGGCGGGCGATCCATTGCCGCGAGATCGCCGCATCGATCAGCGTCTCGCGCCAGAACGCGCGGGTCAGATGGATAGAGCCGTCGAGCAGCTGACGGAGCTGGCTGTGCCCGACGTAGCCGACGATGGTCGGGCCGAGGCCGACGAGATCCGCATCCATCGGCGTGACCAGGAGCGTGTGCAGGCAGGGCATGTCGCCGGGAACGTGGAACGCGAGGATCTGGCTGCGATCGCCGACGATGCGGGCCTGGTAGAGAAAGCCGCTGACGACGAAGACGCAGCGCGAGGCGGCCTCGCCCTGACGCAGCACGATCTCGCCGTCCGCGACCTGGCGTAGCGTGGACGGCAGGCCCGCGATCTGCTGGCGTTCGTCCTCGGACAGGCCTTCGATGGCCTGGAGACGCGCGATGAACTTCGGATGCGGCATGAGTCTCGTGGCGCGCTTCAGCCCTCTCGCGGCGCGTCGATGAAGCGCCGCGAGAGCTTTGCGATGGTCCAGTCGGAGACCTCAGTGCTGCGGAACTCGCGGATGGCGTGGGCGAGTTCCTGATCCGACATCGGATGCGCCGGCTCGCGCAGCGTGCCGTTCTTGAAGGCATCGCTGATGCAGTCGAGGTGTTCGCTGGTATCGGATGCGAACAGGCCGCGGATGCGCTCCAGGATCGTCGTAGGACTCATGAGAAGGGCGGGCTCGGTTGGTGGTCGAGGTGATGGTGTGAGTGCGACCCGAATGATCGCAAACGGATTAGCAACCAGTGCGTCCGTCTCGCGTTCTAGTCCGCTGAACCAGGGCCAGAAGTATCATTTGATAGATCCGGCGCGATTTTTGGTGGTCTCATGGAAAAAGCCCACGACGTGCTGATCCGGAACCTGAGCGAGCACACCGCGCTCACCGGGGAGGATCTCGACGAGATCCGCGCGCTCACCTTCACGCAGCGCGATGTCGCGCCCAACGAGGATTTCATCCGCCAGGGCGAGGAGCCTGAACATTCGGCGCTGGTCGTCTCCGGCATGGTGGCGCGTTACCATCTGCTCGGCAGCGGGGGACGGCAATATCTCGCGTTCCATATCTCCGGTGACCTCCCGGACTCCCAGGGGCTGTTCATCGACCAGATGGACCATGGGCTCTCCGCGCTCGGGCACGCCTCGGTCGCCTTCATCCCGCATCGCGAATTGTTCATAGCCTTCCGGCGCCGGCCCACTTTCGCGCTCTCGGTCTGGCGCGAGACGCTGCTCGATGCCTCGATCTTTCGCGAGGCCATCACCAACAACAGCGCCCGGCCGATGCAGGCGCGTATGGCGCACCTGTTCTGCGAACTGTTCTACCGCGCCCGCGCCGCGCAGCTCGTCCGCGGCAATCGCTTCCGCCTGCCCATCAGCCTGGTGCAGCTCGGCGAGACGCTCGGCATGGCGATCGCGACCGTGAACCGGACGCTCGCTGACCTCAGGCGGGGCGGCACCATGGATCTGCGCGACGGGGAGCTCATCGTCCTGAAATGGCGCGAGCTGCAGCGGCTCGGCGATTTCAGCCCGGCCTATCTGCATCTGAAACGCCAGTCGCCACCGGAGGGGTGAGGCCGCAAAGATGCTAGAGCATAATCCGGAAAAGTGCGCAGCGGTTTTCCGAAAAGATCATGATTGAACAACAACCTAAAGCGGGATGACGATGCATCCTGATCGCATCGCGCTTTAGCCATCGGCAGGTGACGCTCCGCCCAGCACCTCGTCAAAGTGCTTCCTCACCCAATCATTGCAGCAGCAGGCTCTGGCTTCGAGCGCTGTCCCGTCGAGGATCAGGATGGCGCCGCGGCGGGTCGCGAGGATGCGCCTTGCCTTGAACATCTGGATGACGCGGCTGGCATAGCTGCGGGAGACGCCGAGCATGCCGGCGAGCTGCTCGTGGGTGAGGGGGATCTCGGCGCCGCCGATACTCTCCTTCGCGGAGATGATCCACCGGGCGGCGCGCTGCTCGATCGAATGCGCCGCGTTGCAGGCCGCCGTCTGCAGCAGCTGCGCGAATTGGCAGTCGGCGTAGCGCGAAAAGACCTCGTGGAGCGTGGCTGACCGCTGCTGTGCCTGCTCAAGCGCGCGCAGCGGCAGACGGACGAGGCTGCCGCCCAGCTTCACGACGATGCGTGAATAAGCCAGCGAAGGGTTGCGGCCTGCGGCAATGCCCACCGCACCCTCGCGGCCCACCAGCAGGCTTTCGACCTCGCGATCGTCCTCGACCGGCACGGCGAACGACACGAGTGCGGGACCGCAGGGAAAATGCACCGCCGCCACGTCGTCGCCGGCGTGATGCAGAACGTGGCTCGCCGCGAGTTCGACCGGCTGAAGGTGAGGCGCGAGCAATTCGAAATCCTGGTGGGTGAGCTGCCGGAGCAGATCGTTCGGGGGCCGACCGGTCACAGTTGCGTCTCTGGGCTGGCCGGGAATCGGCGCCAGCCAGAACCCTACGTTTCCATGGCGGAACCGACGGTTCCAAAGTGCACACAAGCGGCCGTTGCATAGTTGAGATGCTGGCGCGCGGTCTTTGCGGACTTCCGGAAGGTTGGGAGCGAGGCTGCATGCGTGCGCTGCCCGGCAGCGTTGATCTGGCGAGGTCTGTTCAGGAGTGAACATAGCGGGCTTGCGGATTGGCGTAGCGTGTGGCGCCGAGCGCCGTACTTCGTGCGCTTTGCCCGAGGACCGCTGGCCTCAATCCGCCAAAACGCCGCCGGGCCGGCGGCCCGAGGGGCGGCGAAGATCATCAGCCGAAGCGTGCTTCGCGATCCCACGAGGATCGGCGCATCGCCGCGTGCGCGCGATAGGCGTCGATCGCCTTGTTGGCGAGCATCAGCTGCCGGCGTTCGCCGGTTTTGAGCTGACCTTCGATGGCGTCGAGAATGACGTTGGCGCTCTCGTCTGGCGGGCCGAGCTCGCCGCTCTGCTCCAGGCAGCTCCAGGCGATGAAGAATGCGCTTTCGACGGTGCAGCGAATGGACATGCGCTGCCAACGCGGCGGGGCCGCAGGCGTTCCGTCACGCGGGCCCAACTTGCGTCGGGCCCGCTGCGCGCGGCTCAGTTCTTCAGCACGATGCGGCCGACGACCTTGCCGGCACGAAGCTGGTCGATCCATTTCTGGACATCGCCCATCGGCTCCTCGCGCATCGGCGTCGGCTTGATCTTGCCGGCGCGCGCCAGCGCCATCAGCTCCTGGGCCTCGTTGAGCGTTCCGACCATGAAACCCTCGATGGTCATGCGCTTGTAGACCCATTGCACCATCGGCAATGTGAACTGGCCGCCCATCAGGCCGGAGACCACGATCTTGCCGCCGCGCGCGGCGACCGCGACCGCGAAGGCCATCGACTTCTCGTTGCCGGCGAAATCGACGATCTCGTCGAAGCCGCCTTCGGTCTCCTTCAGGATGCGCTTGATCACGTCGGGCTCGGACGGATCATAGGCATTGGCGGCGCCGTTGTTCAGCGCGGTCTCGCGCGCGGCCGGCGAGAGGTCGGCGACCGTGATCGGCTGCTTGAACATCGCCTGCGCGAACGACAGGCCCATCATGCCGACGCCGCCGAGACCGATCAGCAGCAGGTTGCGTTGGCGCGGGCGGTCGACCAGGCGCTTGAGCGCGCCATAGGCGGTGACGCCGGAGCACATCAAGGTCGCGGCCTGGTTGACGGGCAGGGGATCGTAGTCGAGCAGATATTTCGCGTCGGGCACCAGCACGTGGGTGGCGAAGCCGCCATCGATGGAGACGCCGAGGAAGCGCTGCTTCACGCAGAGATTCTCGTCGCCATTGGCGCAGTCGCGGCACTGGCCGCAGCCGATCCAGGGGAAGACGGCCTTCTTCGCGCCAATGAGGCCGGCCGGCACGTCGGGGCCGACTTCGTCGACGACACCTGCGATCTCGTGGCCGAGCGTGAAGGGCAGCGTCATGCCGCGCGTGGTGTCGAGCTTCTTGCCGCCGCCGAGATCGGCGTAGCCGTCCTGGATGTGCAGGTCGGAATGGCAGAGGCCGCAACGCTCGATGCGCACCAGCACTTCGGCGCCTTTCGGCTTGGGCGTGTCGACGATGGTCTCGCACAGCGGCGCATCGAACTTGACCAGGGACTGCCGACGCATCAACGCCATATTTCTTCCTCCGAAATTATCTCATTGTTTGAGCATGATCTCGTTCGGAAAACCGCTTCACACTTTTCCGGATCATGCTTCTTCGGTTCGTATATTGGCCAATTCACAGGCCATGGCAACAAAGCCGGATATCGGAATGGTCTCCGCGCGACGCGTCGCATCGACGCCGGCGGCGGCGGCGAGCCGCGCCGGATCGGCGCCGAGCGATTTCAGGCTCTGCCGCAACATTTTCCGGCGCTGACCGAAGGCGGCGGCGGCGACCTGTTCGAGCAGCCTGCGATCGCAAGGGAGAGGCTCGGCGCGCGGCGTGAGGCGCACGACGGAGGAGGTGACCTTCGGCGGCGGCACGAAGGCGGACGGCGCAATGTCGAACAGGATCTTGGTCTCGCAGCGCCAATTGGCGAGCACGCCGAGCCGGCCATAGGCCTCCTCGTCCTCGCGCGCGACGATGCGCTCGCCGACCTCGCGCTGGAACATCAGCACCATCATATCGTACCAGGGCGGCCAGGGCTCGGTGGTGAGCCAGCCGATCAGGAGCTGGGTCGCGATGTTGTAGGGCAGGTTGGCGACGATCTTCGCGCGTTCGCCATTGAGCAGCGGGCGGGGATCGAAGGTCATGGCATCGCCATGCACGATCTCGAGCCTGTCAGGATAGCGCGCGGAAATATCCTGCAAGGCCGGGATCGCCCGCTCGTCATGCTCGATGGCGATGACGCGCTTCGCGCCGAGCGCAAGCAGCGCGCGTGTCAGCCCGCCCGGGCCGGGGCCGATCTCGACGATCGTGGAATCGTCGAGCGGTGCTGCGGCGCGCGCGATGCGGGCGGTGAGATTGAGGTCGAGCAGGAAATTCTGGCCGAGCGATTTGCGCGCCGACAGCGCGTGCTGGCGAATGACCTCGCGGAGCGGCGGGAGGTCGTCGATCGCGCTCATCGGCTTTGCGAAGCCGCCATGCGGCTGGCCAGCTGAAGCGCCGCGATCAGGCTGGCCGGATTGGCCTTGCCGGTGCCGGCGATGTCGAAGGCGGTGCCGTGATCGGGTGAGGTGCGGATGAAGGGCAGGCCGAGCGTGACGTTGACGGCGTCGTCGAAGGCGACGGTCTTGATCGGGATCAGCGCCTGGTCGTGATACATGCAGATTGCGCAGTCATAGGTGCTGCGCGCGGCCTCGTGGAACATGGTGTCGGCGGGCAGCGGCCCCCTGGTCTCGATGCCGTCGCCACGCAACACCTTAAGCGCCGGGGCGATGATCGTCTGCTCCTCGTGACCGAGCGAGCCGTCCTCGCCGGCATGCGGATTGAGGCCGGAGACCGCGATACGCGGCTGCGCGATGCCGAAGCGCGATTTCAGCTCGGCTGCGACGATGCGCACGGTCGAGACGATCAGCTCGCTGGTGAGCTCTGCCAGCGCATCGCGAATCGAGACGTGGATGGTCACGGGCACCACGGCAAGCCGAGGCGACCACAGCATCATCACCGGCTGCGGCACGCGGCCGCCTTCCGCGGCGAGCTCGGCGAGGAATTCGGTGTGGCCGGGATGACGGAAGCCTGAGCGGTAGAGCACGCTCTTGGCGATCGGATTGGTGACGACGGCGCCGGCGCGGCCCTCGCGGACATCGGTGACCGCCTGCCGGATCGAGGCGAGCGCGGCCGGCGCGCTCGATGCGTCGGGCTTGCCGGGCTCGGCGGTCGCGCGCTCGCCGGTGGCGACCACGGGGAGGGCATCGGTGAAGGCGGAAGCGGACTCGCCGGGGCTCACCGCCGCGGTCCTGACGTCGGCCCCCAGCGCGGCGGCGAGCGCCTTGGCGCGCCGGGCGATCAGCGCCTCGTCGCCGAGCAGATAGAAGGCGGGCAGGTTCAGTTCACGGCGCCGGAGCCAGGCTGCGATCGTGATGTCGGGGCCGATGCCGGCGGGCTCTCCCAGGGTCAGGGCAAGGGGAAGGCTATGCGGTTTGGCTGCGCGATTGGCCATCAGCGGTTGCGATATTCGATCATCGCCGCCTTGCGGAGCTCGTCGAGATAGGCCTTCTGGGTCTTCTCGTACTTCTCCTGATACATCTTCTCGCGGACCTCGCGCTTCTTCGGCGTGTCGATCATGGTCGGCTTGCGCGAGCACAGCACCACCATCTCGATGCCGTTCTTGGTCATCTCGGGCGCGGTCAAATGGCCGATCGGGGTGTCGTCGAGCACCTTGCGCAGCGCTTCCGGCAGCTCTGCGGTAGTCTTGGTGACGCTGTCGCGGATGGTGGCGTTCGGCGTCGAGCGGAACAGCGAGTTGGCTTCCTCGCAGCTTCCGACGCGCGCGCGATAGCTCTCGGCTTCCTTCTTGCGTGTTTCCAGGAACGCCGCGGACGAGCCGCGCGGCACGATCAGCACGATCGGCTGCATCTTGTATTCGGTGCCTTCGATCTGGAGCTTGTCGCCGGTCTGGGCCTGCACGGCCTGCGCGACGTCGCGCTCGCCGACCAGCAGCTTCTCCTTGAAGCGGCCGCGCACCAGGCTGGTCCAGACCATCTCGGCCTTCATGCGGCCCTTCAGCGTCTCGGGACGGACGCCTTTGGATTCGAGCGACTTGGTGAGCTGGTCCGGCGTGATGCGCATGCGCTGCGCCATGCCTTCGTAGGACTGGTTGATGTCGGAGATGCCGGGGTCGACCCCGTACTTCTTGCCCTCCTTCATCTTCACCTTGTCGTCGATCAGCTCGTTGATGACCTCCTGCCGGCTCGGGGTCTTCTGCGTCGTCAGCTGGTCGAGCTTGGAGCGCTGCTCGATGTCGAAATCGGTGATCGGGTCGCCGTTGACCATGACGACGATGTTCTGCGCGCGCGACGGCGAGGGCAGTCCGGTCAGGACCAGTCCGGCAGCGATGGCGAGGAGGAGGCGGAAGACGGGCAATGGGGTCGTCATGATTGTCGCTCGCATGTCAGCCGCGTCGAGCCTGTGATGGGGGCAAGCGCGGCCGGCACTTCAAACCGTTCACTGGAGGCCGGCGGAACTGCTGGTCGTCGACGAGGTCGCCAGCGTGCGCAGGCCGATCTGGAACATGAACGCATGGCTCAGCACGGGCGGCGCGGTGCCCGCCGAATAGCTATACGAAGTTACGTAGTTCGCCGCCAGCACGAAGCAATCGTCGACATAGCCGGCACCAAGCACATACTGGTTGATCTTGTTGGCCTCGAGGTCCCACCGCGCCGAGCCCGACACCACCCAGTTGGTCGCAACCTTTATGGAGCCCGAGGTCAGGATGCCCTCGCGGCGGGTCAGATAGCCAAGCTCCGGCTGCGCCGCGTAACTGCCGTACAGCACGCTGACCGCCCAGCGATTGAAGTTGGCGCGGCCTTCCGCCTCGAAGCGCTGCACGTTCCAGGTCTGCTCGTCCATGCGGGAGCGGACGCTGAACGTGTAGGTGCTGTTGGGCGAGTAGCTGGCGCTCGCGACGTAATCGGAACGCGGCTTGTCCAGGCCGGAATTGAGGCCGGTATTGATGGGGTCCTGGACCGCGAACGAGTTCATGCCGAACAGCTGGTAGGACTGGCCGAACAGGGCCTTGACGGCGCCGCCCTTGTCGAACTGCGTGGTGGACTGCACGCCGACATTGGCGCGGCCGCCGCCCTCGACGCGGTCGTAGCCGGAGAACTTGTCGACGCTGAACAGGTTCGAGGCGTCGAACACCATGCTCTGGGCGTCCTCGTTCGGGAGCTTGCCTGCATAGGTCTCGTTCGGCCGGATGATGATCTGCGCGATCGGCTCGACGGTGGTCGAGCCCCAGGGCTGAACGTTGATGAAGGGGTAGCGGTATTCCAGGCCCACGGTCGGCATCAGGCGGAACGCCTGGGTGTCGCCGATGGGAAGATAGTTCGACACGCCCGGCTGGTTGGAGACCGAGGAGTTGATCGCGTCGGCGCGCAGGCTGGCGAACGGCGTCCAGATCTGGCCGAGCGGATCGGTAAAGGATTTGCGCCACTGCGCCTCGGCCGTGAGGCGGGTGTAGGTGCCGGGGAAGCCGCGCAGCAGGCACTGTGACGGCGTGCGGGCGAGCGGATCGGCCGACGCCGTCGTGCACAGGCTGTTGGTGTTCGCGATCGTGGTGATCGGATCGAACACCGCCTGGTCACGCGACAGGTTCACGAAATTGGTCTTGTAGCTGAACTCGCCGCCGAACACCGGGTAGTTGAGCACGTTGGAGTAGTCGATCACCGGATAGACGATCGGCACCTGGCTCTGGTTACCCGAATAGCTCAGCCAGTACATCGTGCGCGCGTCGAAGAAGCTGCGGTTGCCGACGCCGGTCAGATAGAGCTGCGACAGCGCCTCCGTCGGCAGCAGCAGGAACGAGCCGAGCGGATCGCGGTACTGGTAGAGCCGGTAGTCCGAGAAGAAATAGTAGTCGGACATCAGGACGCCGTCCCAACCCCAGACCCATTTGTCGTTCAGCGCGAACTGACCCTTGGTGTCGACGGCGCCGCGGAACTGCTTGTCGCCCGGCTGCCCGGCAAACGCGCCGGGATCGAGCTGGTCGATGCCATAGGCGCGGATCTGGTAGGCGCCGTCGATCAGGCGCTGCCGGAATTCTCCCTGCAGCAGCACGCCTTGCCGCGACAAGAAGCGGGGGTTGATGGTCGCGTCCATGTCGGGCGCGATCGCCCAATAATAGGGAACCTCGACGCCATAACCCGTGTTCGACGTGCCGGAAACATAGCCCGGCATCAGGAAGCCGCTCTTGCGCTTCACGGTCGGGTCGGGCGTCGAGAAATAGGGCATGTAGGCGAGCGGCACACCGAAGAATTCGATCTGCGCCGTCTCGAAATACAGCATCTTCTCCTGCTGGTCGTGGATGATGCGCGCACCCTTGACCTGCCACAGCGGCGGCTTTTTCGGATCGTCCTTACACGGCGCGCAGGCCGTGTAGACGCCGTTCTCGAACACCGTGTAATTGCCGCTGGAGCGGTCGGCGCGGCTCGCGGCCATGCGGGTCTGGTCGGCGGTGTCCACACGCAGCGAATCGACGAAACCGTCGCGGTAATCGTCGGAGAGATCCATGATCTCGGCATAGGTGATCTTGCCGTCAGCATCCGTCATGCGGATGTTGCCTTCGGCATGCAGCCGCTTGGTCTTCTGGTCGTAGATGACCTTGTCGGCCTCGACGCTGGTGCCGTTGTAGAACAGCTGGACGTTACCGACCGCGGAGACGCGCGAATTGTTGTAGTCGTAGTCGACCTCGGTCGCCTGAACCAGCATCTGGTTGTCGTTGGCTGCTTTCGGCGGCTTCGGACGCGGCGGCAGCGGATTATAGGTGAAGCTCTGGGCCGAGGCGGGGGCCACGGCGGCAACATCGATCAGCGCGCCGAGCGATGCCACGGCAGCGACAGCCATCATGAGCCTGCGAAGAGACAAGCCGGACCCGTTCGCGCGCATCACGATGCGGCGCGTCAAACGAGACACGGGTCCTCGATGGACGGCAGTCACTAACCGTCCTCCTGGTACAACAAGGCCAAAAAGCCGGTGAGGCCGCCCACCACTACGGGCAACCACGCCGCAGCGATCGGATGCATCAACTCAGCCTTGCTCAAGTCTTCAGTCACTTTCGACAGAACGTAGAGCAGAAAGCCTGCGCCCACGCCACTCAAAACCATCTTCTGCACGCCGCCCATCCGGAAGAAGCGCAACGACACGGAGGCCGCGAGCATCACCATGGCCGCAAGCAAAAACGGCTGTGCCAGAAGCTTTTGATACTGGAGTCGGTATCCGGCTGTCGCGAAGCCTGAGCTTTCGGATGAGCGGATGTAGCTCGGTAGTTGCCAAAAGGACACAGTCTCGGGGGTGGAAAAGCTGTTGCGGACCTGCGCCTCGGTGAGCGTCGTTGGAATCTCCAAGGTGGCCTGGTCGATCGGCGGGGAGTCCAGCGAGAAGCGGCGAACGGATTTGAACAGCCAATGGCCGGACTCCAGTGTCGCCTCGCGCGCCTCGATCCGCTCCTTGAAGTGACTGTCTGTGTCAAAGCGGAACAGCGTCAGGCCGGTGAGTCGGACGCCCTGCTGCTCGCTGCGCGCGGCGTTGATGATGGTCTGGCCGTCGCTGGTCACCTGATTGAGCCAGAAGCCGGAGGCGTCCTGGATGCCGCCGCCGGGCGCCGAGCCGAACAGCTCGGCTTCCATGCGCTTGGAGAGCTCGCGCAGATTCGCCGACATGGGATTGTAGGCGACGGTTGCGATCACCCCGATCAGGAGCGCGCTGCCGAGCGCCGGTGAGATGAACTGCCATGCGGAGATGCCGGCGGCGCGCGCAACCACGAGCTCGAGCCGGCGGGAGAGGGCGAGATAGCAGGTCATGGCGCCGATCAGCATGCAGAACGGCGTCAGCTTCTCCAGCAGTTGCGGCACCCTGAACAGCGAGGTCTCGGCCACCATGAGTGCCGAGGCGGACGCCAGCCCCGAGGTCTTGCGCACCATCTCGATGTAGTCGACCAGCACCAGCAGCAGGAAAATGCCCAAGAACACGCCGAGCGCCGCGACCACGAAGCGGCCGGCGAAATAGCGTCCGAGTGTGTTGGTGAGCATGCTCATGCGGTGGCCGGCCGTCCGAACAGCCGCGCGATGCGCGCGTTCGACCTGTTGATGGCCTCCATGAGGCCAGGGGGCGGCTCGACCACAACGCCGCGGATGATCATCCACAGCCCGACGCCGATGGCGCCCATGACCATCGCATATTGCACCAGCACCGGGCTCGGCGACTTCACCGCCATCACCGAGCAGGCAAAGCCGGCCATGCGCAGGCCAAACACCGCAACGACCGAAGTGCCGATCGAGAAATTACGGCTCTGGCGGGTGGTGCGGGGCGCACCGAGGAAAGCGAAGGTCAGCACGGCGAAGGCGAAGGGATAGATCGGCGCGAGCAGGCTGTCATGCAGGGCCGAGCGGAACTGGCCGGGAATCTGCTTGTAGACGGGGTCGTTATCGGACGGCGCAAGCAGCTCCCAGAGATAGCGCTCGCGGATGCCGAGGGTGACGTCGCGGCCCTGGTTGGAGAACTTCGACATGTCGAAGCCGTAGCGGCCGAAGGCCACCAGCGCGGGATCGCGCTTGCCCGCCTCGAAGCGCTGGAGATTGCCGGTCTCCAGCACCAGGAACGAGCCGGTCTCGTTCTTCACGACCTCGCCGTGCTCGGCGACGATCGAGACGCGCTCGTTCGGATCGCGGCGGTCGTCGATGAAGATGCCGGCAAGGATGCCGCCGGGCTGGCGTTCGCGAATCCGGATCGTGAGGTTCTTGTCGAGCTGGGCGAAGCGGCCGGGCTGCAGGATGTTGGTGAGCACGTCCGCGGTGATCTCGGCATCCCACTGCTTGATCCGCCGCATGCCGTCGGGGGCGAGATAGGCCGCTATGAACGCAACCAGCAGCGCCACCACGCAGGTGGCGTAAAAGAACGGATAGAACAGCCGGAACGGCGACAGGCCGGCGGCATTCATCACGATGATCTCGGAATCGGTCGCGAGCTTGTTCAGCGTGTGCGAGATCGCGATCATCAGCGCGATCGGCGAGATGATCAGGACCAGGGCCGGCACGACGAGGCTGGTGATGCCCAGGAAAGTGAGGATGGTCTGACCCTGGCTCGTCATCAGGTCGATGCCGCGCAACGCCTGCGTAATCCAGATCACGCCAGTGAGGCTGACCAGGATCAGCGCAAACGACGCCAGCGTCGTGCGGAAGATATACCTATCGATCGACCCCATGCGCTACCGCACGAATCCCACCAAGTCCCCAATGTCGGCCGAAACTCCGCTGTCCAACCAATCCCCGATCAGGGGATCCCCAAGGTTGGCCAGCGCCTCTTCCGCCAGCTCACTCTCTCACTACCATCCCTTTGATCCGTCAACAAAATGGCTGCCCCGTGGCACCCTCAATATATGGTTAATATTTCGCTCGTTGTGACCTTGAGGCCACGGGGGGTGCTTGGCATCTGCCGGGGCGCTGGCCCATAGTGCAGATGGCTCAGTGAATCGCCGTTCATGTCCGGCCCTGGCCAGGGACCGTGAGCAGCAAAAAGACCAAGTTTTTTGAAGGAGTTACCCATGTCCGATGCCATCAAGGTCGGCTTTGTCCCGTTGTCTGCCGCCGCCCGTGGCATCATGGTCGTGTTCTGCGACGACAGTCTGAAGGTTGGTCCGGCGACGGCCAAGGCGCTGGGCGGCGCTATCGAACTCGTGAAGCGTGCGGCCGCCGCCGCCGCCTTCAAGGGCAAGAGCGGGGCAGCGCTCGACATCCTGGCGCCGGAAGGGGTCAAGGCCACCCGTCTGCTCGTGATCGGCGCCGGCAAGGCGGCCGGCCTGAAGGCGAACGATTTCCTCAAATTCGGTGGTGTGGCGGCGGGCAAGCTTGCCGCCGGGGCGGCCGCCATGACGATCATGGCGGAACTGCCCAGTGGCGCGATGACGAGCGAGCAGGCGGTCGCGATCGCCTCGGGCCTGCGCCTGCGCGCCTACAAGTTCGACCGCTACAAGACGAAGAAGAAGGACGGCGAGGAGGGCGGCTCGCGCGCCGACATCTCGCTGGCGGTCGGCGATGCCGCTGCCGCGAAGAAGGCGTTTGCCTCGGCCGGCCACGTCGTCGACGGCGTGATCATCGCGCGCGACCTCGTCAACGAGCCGCCGAACGTGCTCTTCCCCGAGGAATTCGCTCGCCGCGCCAGTCAGCTCCGCAAGCTCGGCGTCAAGGTCGAGGTGCTCGACGTCAGGGCGATGCAGAAGCTCGGCATGGGCGCGCTGCTCGGCGTCGGCCAGGGCTCGGCGCGGCCGAGCCGCACCGTGATCATGCGCTGGGACGGCGGCAAGAAGGGCGAGGCGCCCGTGAGCTTCGTCGGCAAGGGCGTCTGCTTCGACACCGGCGGCATCTCGATCAAGCCAGCCGGCAGCATGGAGGACATGAAGGGCGACATGGGAGGCGCGGCCTGCGTCGTCGGCCTGATGCACGCGCTTGCCGCGCGCAAGGCCAAGGTCAATGTGGTCGGCGCCATCGGCCTCGTCGAGAACATGCCCGACGGCAATGCGCAGCGGCCGGGCGACATCGTCACCTCGATGTCGGGCCAGACCATCGAGATCATCAACACCGACGCGGAAGGCCGCCTCGTGCTGGCCGACGTGCTCTGGTACGTCGCCAAGAAGGTGAAGCCGAAATTCATGGTGGATCTGGCGACACTGACCGGCGCGATCGTGGTCGCGCTCGGCACCGAGCATGCCGGCATGTTCTCCAACAATGATGAGCTCGCCGAACGCCTGCTGGCGGCCGGCATCGAGAGCGGCGACAAGGTCTGGCGCATGCCGCTCGGTCCCGAATACGACAAGCTGATCGATTCCCAGTTCGCCGACATGAAGAACACCGGCGGTCGCCATGGCGGCTCGATCACCGCCGCGCAGTTCCTGCAGCGTTTCGTCGATGGCACGCCCTGGGCCCATCTCGACATCGCCGGCACCGCCATGGGCGCGCCGAAGACCGACATCAACCAGAGCTGGGCAAGCGGCTATGGCGTCCGCCTGCTCGACCGTCTCGTCGCCGACCATTACGAGCGCAAATGATCTGAGATGACCGAAGTCCTGTTCTATCATCTGCAAAACATGACGGTGGAGAACGTGTTGCCGCCGCTTCTCGAGAAATCGCTCGAGCGCGGATGGCGCGTCGTGGTGCAGTCGACCTCGGAAGAGCGCGCCGATGCGCTCGACGCGCATTTATGGACCTACCGCGACGATTCCTTCCTGCCGCATGCGACATGGCGCGTGAACGATGCCGCCGATCAGCCGATCGTGCTGGCGATCGAGGAGGGCAATCCCAACGGCGCCCATGTCCGATTCCTGGTCGACAATGCGGCCTTGCCGCAGGACGCGCAGGGTTATGCGCGCATGGTGCTGCTGTTCAACGGCGACGATCCGGATGCACTCGCGCTTGCCCGCAGCGCCTGGACGGATTGCAAGGAGCGGGGATTTGATGTCACCTATTGGCAGGCCGACGAGCGGGGCCGGTGGCAGCGTCGGAATTAGGGGTCCTTCGCAATTAATGATAATTTGCACTTTTCGGGCGATGCTGGCTTTTGTCACCTTCGTGCCGCAAAGTGATGTTGGGACAATCGCTTAGGGCTGGTCCTTCACGCGGGGAATTTGGTTTATCGTGCGACATCAAAAGCTTCCCAGGTCGCTTCTTGTTGCTTTGGCTGCCGCGGCTCCGCTGCTCGCCGGCTGCTCGGGCGCGTCCGATCTGCTGTCGAAGGACGCACAATGGTTCAACACGCCGAGCCGGCTGTTCATCAAGAACATCTCGATCGAATCCCCGCCGCTGACCCCCGACAAGCCGGTCGGAGCTGAGGATCTCGTCAGCGCTGACGGCGCCTGTCCCGGCATGGCGCCGCCTCCCGGGCCGGCCGATGCCAACGCATCGACGACGGCTCCGGCGCCGATGGGCGGTACGGTCGCGCTGGGCCATACCGAATGCGACGTGGTGCGCGGCATCGGCGCGCCATCGAACATCAATCTCTCCAATGACGCCGCCGGTCGCCGCGTTGCCGTCGTCACTTGGGCCACGGGACCGCGCGCCGGCATCTACACCTTCACGGCTGGACGTCTGTCGTCAATCGAGGGCAATCCCGATCCGCAGCCAACACCGAGGGCGGTGAAGCCGAAGAAGAAGCACGCGTAGGCGGGACCGCCTGCGAGCGTGGCGGACCCGATCGAAAGCCGGGTTTGCGCGCGCCGTCAGAGCACCGGCAAGCGATCGGGCTGGCGAACGCGGAACCGGCTCTTCATCTTGAAGCCGTCGCGCATATTGAGGCCGAGAAGAGCGATGTTCATCGCGCCGGCCAACAATTCGAGAGTCTGTACCGCATAGAACGTGGTGTCGAACTCCGCGGCCTTCGCCTTGAACGCAAGAAACAACGCGGCAGGAATGAGAAGCAGGATGCCGTTGCCGGCGATGAACGGCATGCGCTTGATCTTCGCGCCGATCACGCCACCACGTCGTCCCTTTGCCAGGAAAAATCCTGAGCCTCCCGTCACCGCCAACGCCGGAACCAGCAACAGGAAGCCCCAGGGTATGGCCATTTTCACCGTGGCTATGCTCGCGTGCGACGCAAATAGCTCGGTGAGAGCCGTGGAGAGCCAGAAGGTCGCAATCGTCGTCAGCGCGACCGCGCCCGCGACTGGGTGGATGATCCTGGTCATCGGGGTCCTGCCGTTTCGAAGCGCGCTATGCCACACAGATGCCGGGCACGGCGACCTTTTCGAACAGGTGCGGAGAGGCGACGGCAGATGAGGGATAGGCCGCGATTTTCGATCTGAACTCAGGATGCGTGAATGCAGCCCGGAAGTGGGCCGTCGATTCCCAGACGGCATAGTTCAGATATGTCGGGCTATCGCCGATCGCGCGGTGAAGCTGGGTGGCAATGAAGCCCGGCTGCCGCTTCATGAAGGCTGCATCGTCCTGCCAAACCTGGAGGAAGCTCTGCTCGTCGGTCTTGTCGAGCGTGAACACATTCACGAGCACCACGGGGCTGGTGTCGATGCCAAGCTGACGTTCGATGGGAAAGTCAGGATCCAGGGGACGCAGGTGCGTCATGGGTGGGCTCCGTTCGTTGTGGTATTATGATGTCAATATGGTACTATGAGCAATGTACTGATTTGACATTATGATGTCAATAACAGTTTATGGTGACGGATGCCGAAATCCTTGCGAACGCCGGCCGGTGATGCGCTGTCGAACCTCGTGCTTGACCTGTTCCGGCTGAATAGCCTGCTCTTGACCGCAGGGGACCGCTTGGTCGCCCGGCTCGGGCTCACGAGCGCTCGCTGGCAGATTCTCGGCGCCATCGTGCACGCGGAGCGCCCCCAGCCGGTGGCTTGGCTTGCCCGCGATCTGGGGGCCAATCGCCAGAACGTGCAGCGGATCGTCAATGACCTGCACGCGGAAGGCCTCGTTGCTTTCGAGGCGAACCCGCATCACCGCCGGGCGCAGCTTGTCGTCCTGACCGACAAGGGGCGGCGCGCTTTCGAGGCCGCCATGGCTTTGCAGGCGCCGTGGGTCAACGGCCTTTCGGAGGGGCTTACGGTCAAGGACCTGCAAACCGTTCATCGCGTCGTTGCCGACCTGCGGACGAAGCTCGAGAACGAGACAGAGAGCCAGACCTAGCGCAGGGCGAGCGGGCGGAATTGACGGCAGCTCTTCGCGACATGTTCCCGGAACGCCGCTGCGGCCGAACAATTGCAGCACGCTTCTGATGAGTCGCTTTCCTGATGGTCTTGCGGCCAGGAATGCGCTCATATGGAGCCATAAAAATCTGGAGGAGACTATGCGGTTCTCGATTGCCCTCGTATCGGCTCTGCTTCTGCCGCTTGGCGCGGCCGTTGCCCAGGATTATCCGACGAGGCCCATCACCATGCTGGTTCCATTCGCGGCGGGCGGGCCGACCGACACCATCGCGCGCCTGACGGCCGCAGGCATGGGGAAGTCGCTGGGACAGCAAATCGTTGTCGAGAACGCGACCGGCGCCGGCGGTACCATCGGCACGACCCGCGCCGCGCGCGCCCAGCCCGACGGCTACACGCTGCTGATCCATCACGTCGGCATCTCGACCGCAGCGACGCTGTACCGCAATCTCAGCTATGACACGAAGACGGCGTTTGCGCCGATCGGCCTCGTGACCAACGCGCCGATGACGATCATTGCGCGTCCGGATTTTCCAGCCAACACGCTCAAGGAGCTGGTCGCCTACGCCCAGCAGCAGGGCGACAAGCTGACCTATGCCAATGCCGGGTTAGGTGCGGCATCGCATCTCTGCGGCATGCTGTTCATGACCGCGATACAGAAGCAGCTCACCACGGTGCCCTATAAGGGCAACGGCCCGATCATGAACGATCTGCTCGGCAAGCAGATCGATCTCACCTGCGACCAGGCGACCAACACCACCGGGCCGATCACGGCCAAGCAGGTCAAGGCCTACGCGATCACCACCAAGGAGAGGCTGAAGAGCCTGCCTGATCTGCCGACGGCCGATGAGGCGGGCCTCAAGGGGTTCGAGCTCGGCGTCTGGCATGGCCTCTATGCTCCCAAGGGCACTCCGCCCGCGGTCGTGCAGAAGCTGACGGCCGCGCTGCAGACGGCGCTCAAGGATCCGGCGCTGATCGCCCGGTTCAACGACATCAACACCGAGCCCGTGCCGCAGGACAAGGCGACGCCCGAGGCGCTCGGCGCGATGCTGACGAGCGAAGTCGACCGCTGGGCCCCGATCATCAAGGCGGCCGGGCAGTTCGCGGACTGAGCGGACAATCCCATGAAGAGTAGCTTGGCCAGCTACTTGATCCAGGGTGATTTATTACCGCTACTGTGCATGGGGTTGTTTTCCCAGATTTGGATTCAGCCCGCAGCCTCGTCGAACTGCGTGCTCGCCTCGAGCCACTGCTCCTCCGCGCGCGCCAGCGCATCGGCGGCATTGGCGCGCGCCTTTGACAGCTGTGCGGCCTGCTTGGGATCGCGCGTAAAAATGTCGGGCAAGGCGAGGGCCGTGTCGATCTTGGTGATGATGTCGCTGACGCGGGCGATCTCGGCTTCGGCTTCGGTGATGCGCTTCTTCAGCGAGCCGCGATTGTCGGGCCGCGCGCGCTGCGGTTTCTCGCTCGCGACACTGCGCTCGCGCGGGGCGGGCTCGGCGTTACGCGTTGACAGCACCAGGCGGCGATATTCGTCGAGGTCGCCGTCGTAATTGGTGACGGTCCGGTCGGCGACGATCCAGAGCCGGTCGGCGCAGGCCTCGATCAGATAGCGATCGTGCGAAACCATGATCACTGCGCCGGGGAATTCGTTGATGGCTTCGGCCAGCGCGGCGCGGCTGTCGATGTCGAGATGGTTGGTCGGCTCGTCCAGGATGATCATGTTGGGGCCGAAGAAGGTCGCAAGGCCCAGCAGCAGCCGCGCCTTCTCGCCGCCGGACAATTTGCCGGCCTTGGTGTCGGCCGCCTTGCCCGAAAAACCGATCGCGCCGGCGCGTGCCCGCACTTTGGCTTCGGGCGCATCGCCCATCAGCTTGCGAACGTGGTCATAGGCCGAGGCGTCCTCGTTCAGCTCGTCGAGCTGATGCTGCGCGAAATAGGCGATCGAGAGCTTGTCCGCGCGCGTCACCTTGCCGGAGAACGGCGCGAGCCTTCCGGCGAGCAGCTTGACGAGCGTCGACTTGCCGTTGCCGTTGGCACCCAGCAGTGCGATGCGATCGTCATTGTCGATGCGCAGCGTGACGCGGCCGAGCACGGGCGCCGCGGGATCGTAGCCGACGGAAGCGTTGTCCACCGCGATGATCGGCGGCGACAGGATCTTCTCCGGCGCCGGAAAGCTAATCTCGCGCACGTCCTCGGTGACCAGCGCCGTGATCGGCTTCAGCCGCTCCAGCATTTTCACGCGAGACTGTGCCTGGCGGGCTTTCGAAGCCTTGGCCTTGAAGCGGTCGACGAAAGCTTGCAGCCGGGCGCGCTCGGCTTCCTGGCGCTTGACCTGCTTGGCATCGAGCAGCTCGCGCGCGGCGCGCTGCTCCTCGAACGAGGAATAGGTGCCCTTGTAGAGCGTGAGCTTGCCGCGCTCCAGATGCAGGATCTGGTCGACCGAGCTTTCGAGGAGGTCGCGGTCGTGGCTGATCACGATCACCGTGCGCGGATAATGCGCGAGGTGATCCTCCAGCCACAACGTTCCCTCGAGGTCGAGATAGTTGGTGGGCTCGTCGAGCAGCAACAAATCGGGGGCTGCGAACAGCGTCGCGGCGAGCGCGACGCGCATGCGCCAGCCGCCGGAGAACTCGGCGCAGGGGCGGAGCTGATCGGCGGCGGAGAAGCCGAGACCGGAGAGGATCGCGGCGGCGCGACTCGGCGCCGAATGCGCGTCGATGTCGACCAGCCGGGTCTGGATCTCGGCGATCCGGTGCGGGTCGGTCGCGCTCTCGGCTTCCGCGAGCAGCGCGTCACGTTCGAGGTCGGCCTTGAGCACGACGGAGATCAGGCTGTCGGGTCCGTTCGGGGCTTCCTGGGCGAGGCTGCCGACGCTCCAGCGCGGCGGCAGGGTCACCGAGCCGTGCTCGGCCGCGAGCTCCCCGCGGATCACCTTGAACAGCGTCGACTTGCCGGTGCCGTTGCGTCCGACCAGGCCGACGCGCGATCCCGGCGTGATCTGCACGGAACTCTGGTCAATCAGAAGGCGTCCGGCGAGGCGGAGGGAGAGATCGGTGATGACAAGCATGCGGCCTTGTCACCGCAAGGCGCGTCGAACGCAACCCGTTTTTCTTGGCCGCTCAATGCGAGTCGCGGTCGCGCTGCCTCAGCTCGTTCATGAGCTGCTCGAGGTGGGTCGGGAGCTGAGGTTCGGGACGCAGGCTCTGCTGAAGCCGTTCGCCCACCGCATCGCAAATCGAGCGGCTGGTCCGCCGATCGATCTGTTCGCTGTCATTGGCAAAAAGGCCAGCCATCGCGCAGGTTCCGTGTGCTCAAAGTAAGGACACGGTACCAAGTCATTGGCCCCCAAAATGGTTTCGCGGTTTTTAGGGGAATGCCGGCATTCTCGTCAAAATTGTATGAATCCCGCAATATCCGCCCAAAATGCGAAGCCCCGGCGGGGGGATCGCCGGGGCTTCTCTTGGAAGGCAACCGTGTGGGGCGGTAGCCTTTAGGTTTAAGGTGCTGTCGGGCTCAGTAGCAGCGGTTGATCATCCGCCAGCGGGGTCCCCAGGGGGTCGGGACCAGCCGGCGCACATAGCAGCCGCCATAACCGTAGGAGACGGGGGCATAGAAGCGCGGTCCGCCCCAGCCGTGGCCGCGGTGCCAGCCTCCGCCGCCGCCGTGCCAGCCCGGGCCGCCACCATGCCAGTGGGCGGAAGCCGAGGTCGGCGCCAGCGCGGCACCCAGCGCAACCGCAGCGACAGCGGCAAGCGAAAGTTTCCTCAACATGGTGATCTCCTCAAAACTGCCGGCGCGGGGGCATCCGCGTCGATGGAAAGGCCGCCGAAACGGTCCGCCCTGTGATCGGGCTCGGTTTCGATGGGGCCAACCCTACGCCGGCGAGGCTGAACCGAATCCTGACAGGGGCTTCAGATTGGGTTCATCTGGGTGAAATTGTCGTAATCCAGATTGAAACTGCAGGGGTCCGGTCCTGCGGCGAAGCGTCTGTGACGTCATACCGGCGGTCGCTTGCCGGATGGCAAAGGCGCCGATATAAGCCCCGCAACTCGACAACCACCGCTTTTCTTCCAAGGACAAGATTATGGCCATCGAACGCACTTTCTCGATCATCAAGCCCGACGCGACCGCGCGTAACCTGACCGGCGCCGTCAACGCCGTGATCGAAAAGGCGGGCCTGCGCATCGTCGCGCAGAAGCGCATCCGCATGACCAAGGAACAGGCCGAGACCTTCTATGCCGTCCACAAGGCGCGGCCGTTCTTCGGCGAGCTCGTCGAGTTCATGACCTCGGGCCCGGTCGTCGTCCAGGTGCTGGAAGCCGAGAACGCCATCGCCAAGTACCGCGACGCGATGGGCGCGACCGATCCGTCCAAGGCCGCCGACGGCACCATCCGCAAGCTCTACGCCAAGTCGATCGGCGAGAATTCCGCACATGGCTCGGATGCGCCGGAGACCGCCGCGATCGAGATCGCGCAGTTCTTCTCGGGCAACGAGATCGTCGGCTGATCATCCGGCCGTAATTTAGAGACTGGGCGAGGGGACCTATTGTGAGCTGGCTCTGGCAGATCTTCGATCCCGCGACGATCGGGGCATTCTTCACCCAGTTTCGCAACGAGATGGCCGAACCGACCTTCTGGATTGCGGTCGGCAAGATCATCTGGATCAACATCCTTCTGTCCGGTGACAACGCGCTGGTGATCGCGCTCGCCTGCCGCGGCCTCTCGCCGCGACACCGCCTGTGGGGCATGATCTTCGGTGCCGGCGCCGCAGTGCTGCTGCGCATCATCTTCACCGGCATCGTCGCGACGCTGATGGAGCTGCCCTATCTCAAGCTGATCGGCGGTCTCGCCCTGATCGTGATCGCGGCCAAGCTCCTCGTGCCGGAGCATGACGAGGACGACGACGTCGACGCGGCCTCGCATCTGTGGCAGGCCATCCAGATCGTCGTGGTCGCCGACATCGTCATGTCGCTCGACAACGTCATTGCGGTCGCAGCCGCCGCCAATGGCAGCGTGCCGCTCCTGATCCTCGGCCTTGCCATCAGCGTGCCGCTGATCGTCGCCGGTGCGGCGCTGATCATGGCGCTGCTCGAAAAGCTGCCGGTGCTGGTCTGGGCCGGTGCTGCGCTGCTCGGCTGGATCGCGGGCGAGGTGATGGCGACCGATCCCGGTGTCGCGCCGAAGCTGCACACGCTGTTCGACGGTCCGTTCGGCGCCTCGCTGGACAGCATGCTCGGCGCCTTGCGCATCCCGCCGCAATTCGGCCATGGCGGAGCCGGCGGCGAATATTTCTGCGCCGCGCTAGGCGTCATCGTCGTGCTGGTGGTCGGCACCATCTGGCGCCGCCGCAAGCTGACCGCAGCGGCGCTGGAATCGTCCGAGCGGCACGCCCGGGCGTCGGCGGAGTAGGCCCGCTCAGTCGATCGTGCCGAGTTCCGTCACGGGTATCGTCCAGTAGACCAGCTTGGTTCCGGCGAACGAAACCCGCAGACGGTCGAGCAAGCGGCCGGCATCACTGCTCGACAGAACCACTTGCACGACGGCCTGATCGGCGTGGCCCTTCACGCGTTCGGCGGCCGTATGCAAACGGATCTCAGTGCCGTGACCGGCTCCGTGCGATGCCGTGAATCCCGAAACCAGGTCGGTCTGCTCAGCGAGATAGTCGAGCACCTCCTCGCGCAGGAGATGCGGCACAATCAGCGTCAGACAGACCGGCTGCTCGATCATTTGGCCACCTTCGACGATCCGCCATAGCGGCGATACAGGATCGGCAGGAGAATCAGGGTGAGCAGGGTGGAGGACAGCAGTCCTCCGATTACGACGATTGCGAGCGGTCGCTGCACCTCGGATCCCGGGCCGGTGGCGAACAGCAGCGGGATCAAGCCGAGCGCCGTGATGCTCGCGGTCATCAGCACGGGGCGAAGCCTGCGCATGGCGCCTTCGACGACGATGCGATCCTCGGGAAGGCCGTGGGCGCGGAGCTGATTGAAGTAGGAGACCAGCACGACGCCGTTGAGCACGGCGATGCCGAGCAGCGCGATGAATCCGACCGAAGCCGGCACCGACAGGTACTCGCCCGTCACGACCAGGGCGAAGACGCCCCCGATCAGGGCGAAGGGAATGTTGACGAGCACCAGCAGGGCCTGGCGGATGGCACCGAATGTTGTGAAGAGCAGCACGAAGATCAGGCCGATCGCGACGGGGACCACGACGGATAGGCGCGCGGCGGCGCGTTGCTGGTTCTCGAACTGCCCGCCCCAGGTCAGCCGGTAACCGCTGGGCAGCGGCAGTTCGGTCGCGACCTTCTGGCGGGCCGCTTCGACGAAGCCGACCATGTCGCGACCGCGGACGTTGGCGCGCACCACGCTCATGCGGGCGCCGTCCTCGCGGTCGATCTTCACCGGGCCGTCCACGCGCTGGATGCGGGCGACCTGCGACAGCGCGACGTGCCGTCCGGAGACGAGCGTGAGCGGCAGGCTCGCCAGCAGCGTCGGCGCTTCCCGCGTCGTCTCGCTGCCCCGGATGAGGATCGGCGTGCGGCGTCCGTCCTCGAGCGCGGTCCCGATGGTCCGGCCCTCGATCTGCGTCCGCAGCGAGTTGACGATGGAATCCACGGTCAGGCCGAGGCGGCCGGCCTCCATGCGGTTGACCGCAACCGTGTAGTATTGAGCGCCTTCGTTCAGCGTGGTGTAGACATCCTCGGCACCGTCGATGCTGGACAGGATCGCCGACAGCTTTGCCGCGGTTTCGTTCAGCTTGGCGATGTCGGGGCCGAAGATCTTGACGGCGACGTCACCGCGCACGCCGCTGATCATCTCCTGCACACGCATGTCGATGGGCTGGGTGAAGCTGAGCGAAATGCCGGGGAAGCCGGTGAGGACCTCGCGAAGCTTCTGCAGCAAAGCCTCGCGATTGTCGGTCGCACGCTCGGCGGCCGGCTTGAGCACGAGGAACGTGTCGGTCTGGTTGGGGCCCATGGGGTCGAGGCCGAGCTCGTCCGACCCGGTTCGCGCGACGATGCCGGCAATATCAGGCACGGCCAGAAGCGCGGTCTGCAGCCTTGCATTCATCGCTAGCGACTCGTCGAGGTTGACGGACGGAAGCGTCTCCACGCTGACGATGACGTCGCCTTCGTCCATGGTCGGCATGAAGGTCTTGCCGAGCTTGGTATAGGCGAAGCCCGCCGCGACGAGGCCGATCAGTGCCACAGTCATCACCTTGTGCTCGTTGTTGAGCGCCCAGGTCAATGCCGGCGCGTAGACCCGTTGGGCCGCGCGTACCAGCAGGGGATCGCGATGCGATGCAGATTTGAGCACGAAGGAGGTCGCGACCGGGATCACTGTGAGCGCCAGAAGCAGCGACCCGCCCAGCGCGAAAATGATGGCCAGCGCGACGGGGATGAACAGCTTCCCCTCCAACCCCTGCAGCGTCAGCAGGGGGACGAACACGATGATGATGATGAGCACGCCCGAGGCGACCGGTTCCAGGACTTCGCAGACCGACCGGTAGATCAGGTGGATCAGCGGAGTGGCCTTGCCCGGCTCGTGCTTGCCGAGGTTCCCGACGATGTTCTCGACCACGACCACCAGCGCGTCGATCAGCATGCCGATCGCGATCGCAAGTCCGCCGAGGCTCATCAGGTTGGCCGACATTCCCACCACGCGCATGACGATCAAGGCGATGACGATGGCAAGCGGCAGGCTGAGAGCGATCACCAGCGAGGCCCGCCAGTTGCCGAGGAAGAGCAGCAGAAGGACGATGACGAGGGCGGTGGCCTCGCCGAGGGCCCGCACCACGGTGCCGACGGCGCGGTTGACCAAGCGGCTGCGGTCATAGAACACGTTGATCGACACGCTCTTCGGCAGCGAGGGTTGCAGTTCCGCGAGCCGGGCACGCACGTCACGGATCAGCTGACCCGCGTTGGCGCCGCGCAAGCCGAGGACCAGTCCCTCGACGGTTTCGCCGCGGCCGTCCGCCGTGACGGCGCCATAGCGGGTCAGCGTCCCGACTTTGACGCTCGCGACGTCGTTGACCAGGATCGGTACGCCCTCGCGGGTGTCGACGACGATCGCCTTGATGTCCTCGATCGAGCGGACGCTGCCTTCGATCCGGACCAGGGCGCTGTCCTCGCCTTGGTTCACCCGCCCGGCGCCGTCGTTGCGGCTGTTGGCTTCGATGGCCCGGCGAAACACATCGTAGGTGATGCCGCGCGCGGCCAGCGCATCGTTGCGCGGCACGATCTCGAAGGCGCGGACATAGCCGCCGAGCGCATTGACGTCCGCAACGCCGGGGACGGTCCGCAAGGCCGGGCGGATCACCCAATCGAGCAGGGTGCGGCGTTCCGCGAGCGACAGCTCGGGACTGTCGATCGTGAACATGAACATCTCGCCGAGAGGGCTCGTGATCGGCGCCAGACCGCCGCTCACCCCGTCGGGGAAATCGCGCGAGATGTTCGACAGCCGCTCCGAGACCTGGTTGCGCGCCCAGTAGATGTCGGTGCCGTCCTCGAAATCGACGGTGATGTCTGCCAGCGCGTATTTCGTGGTCGAACGAAGCACCTTCTTGTTCGGCAATCCGAGCAGTTCGAGCTCGACGGGAACGGTGATGCGCTGCTCGACCTCTTCGGGAGTGAGGCCCGCCGCCTTCATGATGACCTTGACCTGAACCGGCGAAACGTCAGGAAAGGCATCGATCGGCAAGCCGGGCAGGAGGACAGCGCCGGCGCCGATCACCAGCAGCACGCCGAGCATGACGAACAGTCGCTGCGACAGTGCGAACGCAACCAGGCGCCGGAGCATTTACTGCCCCAGTCCGGAGAGGATGCCGCGAAGCGCCGAGATGCCGCCGATCGCGATCTCATCCCGGTCCGAGACGGCGCCCGCTACGACCACATGGTCCTGATCTTCCGCAAGCAGCTTGACCGGCACCAGCCGGAAGCCGCCGTCAAAGCCGACGAAGACCGACGTTTGCTCGCCCCGCCGGACCAGCCCGCTGTAAGGGATCTCCCAGGCGCTTTCGCCGGTCGAGAGAAATCCGATGCGGGCCGCGGTGGTCTGGCCGGGATGCAGCTCGCCGTCGTTGGGGACTTCCGCGCGAACCAGAATAGTCTGGGTGGCAGGATCGATGGTCTCTGAGACCAGCACGACCTTGCCCGGGGTGGAATAGCCCTCGATCTCGACTTTCGCGCCGGTACGGATCGCTCGAATATTGGCGGCAGGGACCGCGATTTCCGCCCATAGCGGCGAGAGCCGCGCCAACTTGACGAGCGGTGCGGATTGTTCGAGCCGCTGCCCTGGTGACACCGCGAGCTCGACCACGGACGCGGCTTGCGGGGCATTGACCGTGAGCGTCCCGCTGATCGCCGCTTGCTGGGCCAGCCGGGAGATTGCATCGTCGGACATCCCGCTCAGATGCAGCATCTGACGCCGTTCGGCGACGACGAGGGCGGCCTGGCGCGCTTCGGCCTGGCTGGCTTCGAGCACGCGTTGCGGCACGGCCTTGCCTTCGAACAGATCCACGTTGCGATTGAGCTGCTGGCTGGCGAGGTGCTCCTGCGCGATCGCGTGGAGATAGTCGCGTTGCTGGGAGACGAAGCTCGGACTCTCCAGCGTGACCAGCGGCTGACCGGCTGTGACGCGGTCACCGCGCCCCACCAGGAGATTGGCGACCATGCCGGCCACCGGCGCGCTGACGACCCACAATTGCTGCGTCGGGATGACGATCTGGACGGGATAGGGCAGCGTCAGATCGGTCCGGCTCGCGACCGGATGGGTGACGCGGACGCCGAGATTGCGCGCCTGCGCATCGCTGAGCTTCACCTCGTCCTGCGCATTCGGCGCGGAGGGCCAAAGACTCAATACAAGCGCTAGGAGAGCACGGGCAGTCGCGCTCCGAGCGGGGCTCAGACGGAAAATCCCATGGGGCAGTTGCATGGCGGAAGTCGTCCGGAGCGCCGCATTTGTATCTCGCTAACGCCGGCGCGACGGTGGTGGGTTGATGTGCATCAAGCGCGCTTGGCCTGCGCAGGATATTTTTGCACGAGGCGCGCCGGAGATGGCATCGATCCGGCTGTGGGCCGAGGTGGGCTCCGGGTGGTTTGCTTATCGGGGGGCGCAACAGCCAAGGCTGTTCTGAACTACGCAGGAGCAAAGTCGTGAAATTGAGCAGAATCTTGTGCACACTGCTGGGCAGTGTCATTGCGGCGCTTGCTCTCGTGCAGCCCGCGCTTTCCCACAGTGGAACGGCGCAGGATCCTTGGAGCCCCGCGCACATTGACATGCTCCCGGACGAAATCCGCGCAGACGTGCAGAAATGGAACGCTACGTGCGGGGGCTCGATAGCGGCCGCCCAACATTTTGCGCTCTATCTGACCGTGCCAGGCGCCGAGTTCGTGGCCCTTCACTTCGACGATTTTCAATGCCGCAGCAGAGCCGTTCTTTGCAATTCCGCGGGATGTCTTCACGAAGTGTATGTCGCGACGGCCGGCCGATACCGCCGCGTGCTCACGGTGCGCACCTATGACATCCGACTATCATCCGTCAACAACCAGGCCTTCGTCGAGCTCCTCGACCGCAATGGAACCAGCCGGAAGCTGCGCTGGAATGGCAGCCGATTCGTCGCGAAGTAAATGTCGGTGCAGATGCCTGTCGCTTGCACCTGTCTCGTTGCGCTTTGGTTTATTGTTAGAGCATGATCTTTTCGGAAAACCGCTACGCACTTTTCCGGATCATGCGCTAGCGCCGCACGATCGAGCCGGCGCGGCTGACCAGGCGGGCGAGTGCGCGGAAGCGGCTGCCGACGCGGTCGGCGACGAGGTCGCCGAGGCGATGCTCGAACACCAGCATCAGCTTGCGGCCCTGGCTGCGGAAATGCGTGGCCGGCAGCACGCCAGGGCGCGCTGCCGAGATCAGATGCGCGACGCGGAACGCAGCGCCCAAGAGGCGCGCGCGTTCGAGCTGCGCCGGCGTCAGCAGCTCCTGCATGGTGACCGGCGGCTGGTTTTCCTCGCTCAGGCCCGCATAGCGATAGAACACCGACAGGCCGACGAAGGCGCGCTCGGTGTGGGTGATCGCGCCGAAATTGCCGTTGACGACGAGGCTCAGAGTCTGCTCGCCGCGGTGATCGGGATGCACGCGCCAGCCGATATCGGACAGCAGGCACGCGGTGTGGCGCAAGCGGCGGTCCTCCTCGCTCTCGCGCAGCTTCACCACGCGCGCGAGGCGGTCGGTCCAGGCGATCAGCTCGTGGGCGTGCTTGGCCGAGCGTGACAGCAGCTGGTTCAGCTCTTCCGCGGCGCAGATCAGGCCGTCCTTGTTGCGTTCCGGCTCCGACAGCTTCTCGTGCAGCAGGCCCTCGCGCACGCCGAAGGTCGAGAACACGATCGTCTTCGGCTTTGCCACCCGGATGATGTGCTCGAGCACCAACGCCGCATAGGTGAGGAGCGGGCGCCGCGCATCGGCGACGATCTCGATGTCGGCGAGCATGTCCGCGGCCGCAAGGCGACGCAGACGACGCGAAAAGTCGAGCGCTTCAGCCGCGGACAGCGAATAGCCGTGCATCACCTGGAGCGGATAGCCGCTCTGGATGATGTGGATGCGCGCCAGCGCACGCCAGGTGCCGCCGACCGCATAGAAAGTGCGGCCGCGGCCCGCGGTGAGCTGTGGCACCTCGTCGATCGCCTCGCGCACGATGCGGTCGGCGCGCTTGAGCGATTTGTGCGCGAGGTCCTGGAGCGCGAGCCCGCCGAGCGGCAGCGTCACGCCGCTACGCACGCTGTTCCTGCGCACGTCGATCAGTTCGAGCGAGCCGCCGCCGAGATCGCCGACGATGCCGTCGGGATGATGGATGCCGGAGATTACGCCGAGCGCCGACAGCCGCGCCTCGCGCGGACCCGACAGGATCTCGATCTTCACCGCGCAAATGCGCTCGGCCTTCGCGATGAAGTCGGGGCCGTTGGAGGCGTCGCGGCAGGCCGCGGTCGCGATCGCGAACACGCGCCCGACCTGCATCACGCGGCACAGCGCGCGAAAGCGCCTCAACGAGGTCAACGCCTTGTCGACAGCGTCGGGCGCGAGCAGGCCGGTGCTCTGCACCTCGCGTCCGAGGCCGCACAGCGTCTTCTCGTTGAAGATCGGAATGAGGCTCCGCGTCAGCCCCTCGTAGACGACGAGACGGACCGAGTTGGAACCGATATCGATGACCGCGACGCTCGAGCCGCGCTTGCGCGGCCGCTTCACGCCGAACATCCCCGATCAGGATTGATGGCGTTCGTTCCGGCGCGTAAGACGACGCGGCGAGGATTCCTTGAGCGACTTTCCACGGCCAGACAGACTCGGATTTGTCATGAAGTAGTTGTGGACGTTGAAAGGCTCTTCGCCCTTCGCGGTCTTCATACGCGTTGAGGACCCGTCCGGCAACAATTGCCAGCTCTGCTCATTGTCCTTGAGATTCGCGACCATGATCTGTTCGAGAACCTGCTGATGCACCGTGGGATTCTGCAGCGGACACAGCACCTCGACGCGGCGGTCGAGGTTGCGCGGCATCATGTCGGCGGAGGAGATATACACAGCCGCTTTGGCACTCGGCAGACCCTGGCCCATGCCGAAGCAGTAGATTCGGCCGTGTTCCAGGAAGCGTCCGATGATCGATTTGACGCGGATGTTCTCGGACAGGCCGGGAATGCCGGGGCGCAGGCAACAGATACCGCGCACCACGAGCTCGACCTGCACGCCGGCCTGGGAGGCCTCGTAGAGCGCGTCGATGATGTCGGGGTCGACCAGCGCATTCATCTTCATCCAGACCGCGCCGTGGCGGCCGTGGCGCGCGTGCGCGGTCTCGCCCTGGATGTGCTCGATGATGCGCTTGCGCAAGGTCAGCGGTGACACCGCCATTTTTTCCAGATCGCTCGGCGCGGCGTAGCCGGTGATGAAATTGAACACGCGCGCGGCATCGCGGCCGATGGTCGGATCGGAGGTGAAGTAGGAGAGGTCGGTGTAGATGCGCGCGGTGACCGGATGATAATTGCCGGTGCCGGTATGGACGTAAGTCGTGAGGCTGCCGCCCTCGCGACGCACCACCATCGAGAGTTTTGCGTGCGTCTTCAGTTCGAGGAAGCCGTAGACGACCTGCACGCCGGCGCGTTCGAGATCGCGTGCCCAGCGGATGTTGGCTTCCTCGTCGAAGCGCGCCTTCAGCTCGATCAGCGCGGTGACGGATTTGCCGGCCTCGGCGGCTTCCGCCAGCGCGCGCACGATCGGCGAGTTGTTGGAGGTGCGGTAGAGCGTCTGCTTGATCGCGACGACATCGGGGTCGCGCGTCGCCTGCTGCAGGAACTGCACCACCACGTCGAAGGATTCGTAGGGGTGATGGACGACGAGGTCCTTCTGCCGGATCGCGGCGAAGATGTCGCCGCCATGCTCGCGCACGCGCTCGGGATGACGCGGCACGTAAGGGGTGAATTCGAGGTCGGGCCGATCGAGGCGCGTGAGCTGCGAGAGCTCGTTCATCGCCTGCACGCCGTCGACCAGGAACACCTCGTCGTCGGCGGCCGACAGCGCGTGCTGCACGAAGCTGCGCAGCTCCTCCGGCATCTTGGCATCGATCTCGAGTCGGATCACCGACCCGCGGCGGCGGCGCTTCAGCGCGGTCTCGAACAGGCGGACGAGGTCTTCGGCCTCCTCCTCGATTTCGAGCTCGGAGTCGCGGATGATGCGGAAGGCGCCCTGGCCGTGCAGATTGTAGCCGGGGAACAGGCGGTTGATGAACAGGGCGGTGGCCTGCTCCAGCGAGATCAGCCGGACCACCTTGCCGTCGGCCGGCAGGCGGATGAAGCGGTCGATCTTGCCGGGCATGCGGATCAGCGCGTTCATCTGCTTGCCGTCGGCGGCGCGCGTGAGCTGGAGCGCAATGGTGAAGCCGAGGCTCGGGATGAACGGGAAGGGGTGGGCCGGGTCGATCGCCAGCGGCGTCAGCAGCGGGAACACGTTGCTGAGGAAATAGTCCTCGATCCAGGTCCGTTCCGCCTTGGTGACGTCCTTGCCGTCGACCAGGACGATGCCGACATCGGCCAGAGTGCCGCGCAAATCGCGCCAGATGGCCTGCTGGTCGGAGGCGAGTTCGGAGACGGTGCGGTTGATCAGGGCGAGCTGCTCGGATGGCGTCAGGCCGTCGGGGCTGCGTTCGGCAATGCCCTCGCGCACCTGCGCCTTGATTCCGGCGACGCGAACCATGAAGAACTCGTCGAGGTTATTTGCGGAAATCGACAGGAATCGCACCCGCTCCAGCATGGGATGGCTGGGATTGACCGATTCCTCCAGGACGCGGCGGTTGAAATGCAGCCAGGAAAGCTCGCGGTTGATGAATCGCTCGGGACTCGATGCGATCGCCGGCAGGCTCTCGGTCTCTGGGGCTTTTTCTTTAGTTTCAACAGCTTGCGCAGAGTCCATCAGAAGTCGGTCCATCCAGTTCGCCCCAATTTGCGACTTATGCGCAAAACCGGCCGGAGCATGTGTTAGAGCGATGACGTTTCGATGACATTGATGTTCCGCGGCTTCCCCGCGTCAAGCGGGCTCGCGCGTAGGCCTTGGGCGCGGCCGCGTGGCCGATCAAGCGTCCCGCAGCAGCTCGGCGGCCAGCGCCCGGGTGACCGGGCGGCCAAGTCGCAGGGCTTCGCTGTCGAGCAATTCCACGGCTTGGCGGGCGGCGGCCGAGGACCGCTCCAGGCGGGTGGCGAGGTAGCCGACCACGCTCTCGTCCACGGTGAGCTGGCGATCGGCGCAGAATTTGACGATCAGGCCGCGGAAGAGCTGGTCGTCGGGCGGCAACAACGCGACCACCGGAACGGCGCGCAGACGCGAGCGCAGGTCGCGAAGCTCGATCTCCAGCGAGGCCGGCACCTCGCGTCCGGTGAACAGAACGTAGGCGCCATCCTCGCGGGCGAGGTTCATCAGGTGGAAGAGGGCGCGTTCGTCAAATTCCCTGGCCTTGAGATCCTCGACCACCAGCGCACCGGTGGCGAGCGTGCCCGGAACGCCCGCAGCGGTCAGCGCATTGGCCGTGGTGGAGCGGGCGCCGGCCTCCTCGGCCCAGATCGCGGCGAGATGGCTCTTGCCGCTTCCTTCCGGGCCGGCCAGCCACATGATCCGGTTCGGCCATTCCGGCCAGCTGTCGATCAGGCCGAGACCGGCTGCATTGGCCGGTCCCTCAAGGAAATTGTCCCGGCTGAGGCTCTCCGCATGCGGAAGCGAAAACGCCAATTGTCGGGGGTGAACGCGGCCTGGCACGCTTGCTTTGCTCCATGCCGGCGCGCCGGCGTCATTTGAAGAGGTCGGACGTATCGAGCGGGAGTTGGCCTTTTACGGGGCCGCATCCCCTCTCATTTGGCCTCGATCGTACTCATGTGCCGCAGCCACTCGACCAGATAGAGCGACACGGAGGAGAGCGTGAAGACCGTGACGAGGCCCATCAGGATGATATCATAAGGGGCCGGCTTGAAGCCGAAGGCAAGCGCCGCCAGCACGAGCGCCGCGAACGCCACTTGTGCCACCGTGTTGAGCTTGGACACTTTCGACGGCTTCATCTCGACGGGCCGGTCGAACAGCCAGGACACGATCACGGCGGCGACGATCATGATGTCGCGCGAGACCACCAGGATCACGATCCAGCGCGGAATTGCGCCCCAGATGCCGAGCGCCATGTAGATCGAGACGAGCAGCGCCTTGTCCGCGAGCGGGTCGAGCAGGGCGCCGAGCTCGCTCGTCATGTTGAAGCGCTTGGCCAGGAAGCCGTCCACGGCGTCGCTGATACCGGCGATCAGGAAGACGGCGAACGCGACCTCCATTTGGCTCGACACGATGGCCCAGACGATGATCGGGACCAGCATGATGCGGCCCAGGGTAATGATGTTCGGAATACTCACGAAAGCGCTTCCCGGCACCCGGTCTGACCTCGAATCCGGCCTCTCGGGAGGCTGAACCGGTTGATATCTCTACATAGTATACGGCGGTGCGCCATGCGAGCCATTGCGCGTCCCCGGAATTCGACGTAACCAGCCGCGAACCCACTGGAAATCGGGCATGACCGACCGCAAAAACGGCCTCACTTACGCCGATTCAGGCGTCGATATCGATGCGGGCAACCGCCTGGTCGACCTGATCAAGCCGATGGTGCGCGCCACCGCACGGCCGGGCGCCGACGCCGAGATCGGCGGTTTCGGCGGCCTGTTCGACCTCAAGGCGGCCGGTTTCAAAGATCCGGTCCTCGTGGCCGCGACCGACGGCGTCGGCACCAAGGTCAAGATCGCGATCGAGACCGGCCTGCATGGCGGGATCGGCATCGACCTCGTCGCCATGAGCGTCAATGACCTCGTGGTGCAGGGCGCCGAGCCGCTGTTCTTCCTGGATTATTTCGCTTGCGGCAAGCTCGATCCGGAGGCGACGGCTTCGATCGTCGCAGGCGTCGCCGAAGGCTGCCGCGAATCCGGCTGCGCCCTGATCGGCGGCGAGACCGCCGAGATGCCCGGCCTCTACAAGGACGGCGATTACGACCTCGGCGGGTTTGCCGTCGGTGCCGCGGAGCGAGGGACGTTGCTGCCGCGCAAGGACATCGCGGCCGGCGACGCCGTGATTGGCCTCGCCTCATCGGGGGTGCATTCGAACGGCTTCTCGCTGGTGCGCAAGATCGTGGAACAATCGGGCCTCGGCTTCGAGGCGCCGGCGCCGTTCGCCCCGGTCATGACCCTTGGCGGCGCGCTGCTGACGCCGACGAAGCTCTACGTCAAATCCTGCCTGCGCGCGATCCGCGAGACCGGCGCGGTGAAGGGCCTTGCCCACATCACCGGCGGCGGCTTCACCGACAACATTCCGCGCGTGCTGCCGAGCAACCTCGGCGTCGGCATCGATCTGGCCCGCCTTCCGGTGCTGCCGGTGTTCAAATGGCTGGCGGCGCAGGCCGGCATCGCCGAGCTGGAGATGCTGCGCACCTTCAACTGCGGCATCGGCATGATCGCGATCGTCGAGCCCGACAAGGTCGACCAGGTCGTGCAGGTCTTCACCGACGCCGGCGAGACCGTGGCGCAGCTCGGCACCGTGATTCCGGCCGAGGGCGAGCACCGCGTCGTCTACAACGGCCATCTCGACATGGCGCTGTGATGACTGGCGCTGTGATGAAGCGCCGCGTCGCCATCCTGATCTCCGGCCGCGGCTCCAACATGTCCGCGCTGATCAGGGCCGCCACTGCTGCGGATTTCCCGGCGGAAATCTCGCTCGTCATTTCGAACAAGGCCGATGCGCTCGGGCTCGAGCGGGCCAAGGCGGCCGGCGTGAACACGCTGGTGATCGAGAGCAAGCCGTTCGGCAAGGACCGCGCCGGCTTCGAAAAGGTGCTGCAGGCGGCGCTCGACCAGCATGGGATCGAGCTGATTTGCCTCGGCGGCTTCATGCGCCTGTTCACGGCCGAGTTCACCAGGGCCTGGTACGGACGGATGCTCAACATCCATCCGTCGCTGCTGCCGTCCTTCCCCGGCCTCGATCCGCACGGCCAGGCGCTGCGCGCCGGCGTCAAGCTATCAGGCGCGACGGTGCACTTCGTCATCCCCGAGACCGATGCCGGCCCGATCGTGATGCAGGGCGCGGTTCCCGTCAGCGATCACGACACGGGGGATACGCTGTCGGAGCGCATCCTCGAAGTCGAGCACCGCATCTATCCCGAAGCGCTGCGGCTGCTCGCGACCGGCAAGGTCCGGATCGAGGGCGATGTGTGCAAGACGGACGGAAGCTCCGCGTCGGAGAATTTTCTGGTTGCGCCGGTGGTGAGCTGAAGCGCCGTCCTCGCGGCGGTCTCACAAACAAAATCCCCCGGCAGAGCCGGGGGCAACGTCATGATCTCTCGCGCTTTGGCTTTAAGAGAATTCAGGAGACCTTGAGGTTCTCCGCGGATGCCTTGCCGCGGTTCTCCACGAGGTCGTATTCAACCACCTGGTTCTCGTTGAGGGTCGAAAGTCCGGCACGCTCGACGGCGGAGATGTGGACGAACACGTCCTTGTCGCTGCCGTTCGGCTTGATGAACCCATAGCCCTTGGTCGGGTTGAACCATTTGACGGTGCCCTTTTGCGGCATCCTCAGTCTCCTCCACTAGATATAAAAAAGACGCGGCCGCTTTTCGCGTGCCACGCCACAAACGGGCTTCCGGGAGTCTGTTCGAGTCTTGAATCTCAATGTCGCGAAACGCACAGCAGAGCGGCCAATTCCGATTGTGTCCAACATTGCAACATGAAAATCGCCCGTTAGCAAGCTGCGGTTAAATTTCAAGGGCGGGCGGATTGTGCCGTTCTGCAATTTCCGACCTGTGGCCGCGGAACCACAATCGAGGGCAATAGCCTCGGTGACCGCGGGCTAAGCGGTTGACCCTCCGTAGCAGTTCGGCACAAATCGCGACATGCGTGCGCCGCGCGTGTTGCATTTTTGCGCGCCGCCATTTGCTTCGGGATTTGTCGTCATGTGCTGCACATCGCAGCCCTCCGGGACACGGCGGACGATCGGGCTGGACCGCGTCCGCAGGGTCGCGGCAGCGATCGCGGCGGCGTTTGCGATCGTCGTGATGATGTCGGCCACGTCGCCGGTCTTCGCGCAAAGCCCGACGCCTACGCCGACCCCGACACCGACGCCCACGCCGTCACCCACCCCGATCCCGTCCCCGTCGGCCGGCAACGCTGCGCTCGATCTCGGCTCGAACTTCCTGGAGCGGCTCGGCAACCAGGCGTCGAACGGTTTCAACCGGACATTCCGCACCAATCCCGGCGGCGGCGGCGCGTCCGCCAGCACTGAAGATCCGCGCTACCGCACCTGGTTCGAGGGCTACGGCATCTCGGTCCGGACCGATGCGCAAGGCGACTTCGTCGGCGACCGGCGCAAGACGGTTGGCGGCGTCGCCGGCTTCGGCGCGCGCGTGGCCCCGGGCGTCAATCTCGGCTTTTCCGTCGACCAGAGCCATACCGACATCGAGGTGCCGCTGGCGCTGCAATCGGCCACGCTCGACCTGACGCAAATCGGCTTCAACGGCTCGGTCGACAAGGGGCCATGGACCTGGGCTTTTGCCGTGGTGCACGGTTTCGGCAAGGTCCGTTCCAGCCGCGACACCGGCCTTGGCCTTGCGACCGCGGGCTATCGCGCCGCGGTCGACGGCGCGCTGACCGAGATCAGCTATTACTGGACCAAGGACCAGATGCGCATCGTGCCCAAAGGCGCACTGGAATATGTGCGCGCCACCAGTGCGGCGTTCCAGGAGGTCGGCGGCCTCGATCCGCTCAACGTCGGCTCGACGGCGCTCTCACGCGCACGCATCATGATCGGGGCCGAGATCGGCCGCTACTTCATCATCGACCAGAAGATCCTGGACCTGTCCGGCTACGGCAAGTTCGTCGACAATTTCCACCAGGATCTGGGCTCAGTCCAGGTCAGCCTCGGCGCTCAGAACATCGTCGTTCCCGGCATCGGCGAGAGCCGTTACGGCGTGGATGCCGGTGCCTCGGCTTCGCTCAGCTTGACCAGCGTGGCGCGGCTTTACGTCAATTACGACGGCAAGTTCCGCAACGAGCTGACCTCGCACCAGGGCACGGTCGGCTTCGAATATCGCTGGTAGGCGCAGCCTCCTAAAGCGCGATGCGATTAGGATGAATCGCCATCGCGCTTTAGGTTGTTGTTTGAGCATGATCTTTTCGGAAAACCGCTGCGCACTTTTCCGGATCATGCTTTAGGTCGGCGTCGCCGCGACATATCCCGTCAATCCAAAACCCTCGCGCGCCGCCGTCATCATCGGCACCAGCGCGTTCGGATGGATGAACTCGTCGCGGAAGCAGGGATAGGTCTTGGGATCGAAGATCTTCTTCAGCCAGTCGACCACGATCTTGTGGCGCTCGGAGGTGCGGAATTCCCGGTGATAGGTGAGCCAGAGATCGGCGTGGTGGCTGACGCCGAGATCGACGGCGATCAGCGGCGCGCCGAGCGCGGTCGAGACCGTCGGCAGGAAGCCGATGCCGGCGCCGCGCTCGACTGCATAGAGCACGCCGACCGAGGAATTGGTCTTGATCCCAACGATGCCCTCGAGCGACTTCAGTCCGAGCACGCGCGCGTAGGCGCCGTCGTCGACCTGCGGCGCGCTCTGCTTGATGATGCGGTGGTTCTTCAGGTCGGCCAGGGTCGCCGGCACGCCGTAGAGATTTTCGTACTCCTTGGAGACGAAGGGATAGATGTGCAGACGCCCGAGCTTGGCGACGATCAGATCCGGATTGGTCGGCGGCTCGAGCTGGATCGCGATGTCCGATTCAAGCCGTGCGACGTCGGCCTGCTCCATCGCGCAGCGCAGATCGACGGTGATCCTGCGGTAGGTCTTCTGGAAGTCGATCAGTCGCGGCAGGATCCAGAAATTGCCCGGGCCTTCCGTCACCGCGACGCGCACTGTGCCTGATGTGTCGTTCGACGACCGCGCGGCGCGCCGGAAGACGTTGAAGGCATGACGCTCCATATGCGCAACGTCGGCGATCATCGCGATGCCTTCATCGCTGAGCGTGAGCCCGCTCTGGTCGCGCAGGAACAGCTTGCAGCCGATGCTCTCTTCGAGCCGGTCGACGCGGCGCATCAGCGTGGTCGAGGTGAGCCCGAGCTCCTCGGCGGCATTGCGAAAACTTTTATACTTTGCGCACGCTAAAAACAGTTTCAAATCGTCCCAGGACGCGCCCAGGACTTCTTCACGGTGCTGCGTCATCGCAGCACCCCGGTGCAATAACTGCTGCATACTCCTGATCCCCAGCCGCTAAGCTCGTCGGCGTAGCGGGGCACGAAAGTCTCGAACGATAGAGGCGTGACATGGGTATGGAAAGGGGCTCGTTTGCCGCAAGGCATGATTTCGACGCCTTGCCGCTGAGCCCGGATGTGGATGTCCGCTGCGCGCAATTGTCCGAAATTGCACCGCTTTCGCAGATGGCGCACCGGCTGGTGCCGGGCGTGCGGATCGGGACAGCCGAGCTTGCGCATTACTTCACGTTCGATCCCCAGAGCATCCTGACGTTCAGCCGGAAGGGCGATCTCGTCGGCGGCATGGCCTTCCTGTTTCTCAATGACCGCGGGCACGATGCGTTGCTCCTCGACGAGATCTGCCTCACCGCGCCCGAGACGCGCTATCTCGCTTCCGCGAACGAAGAGGTCGCGGCCATCTATATCTGGGCGATCGCGGCGACGGGACGCGGTATCGCCGGTCTCGGCAAGGCTGCAGCACATCTGCGACAGCTAAGGTTCCGCAGCGCCGATTGCTATGCGCAGCCGTCAACCGTGGCCGGACGCGACATCATGAAGGCGACCGGCTTTGCGCCGGTCCCGAGCTTCCAGCCCGACCTCTGGTGCTACGAGCGGCCCTGGCATCGCCAGCCGCTGCGCATGCCGGGCGCGATCATCCAAGCAAGGAGTTTTGCAGATGCACGGTACTAGGATCCCTGTCGCCCAGCCCTGTTCCCGCGCCATCACCATCCGCCTTGCGCGCGATCCAAGCGATCTCATGCTGGTCACCGCCATTCGCTCGGCGGTCTATCTCGCCGAGCAGGATTGTCCGTTCGAGGAGGAGTTCGACGGCAACGACATGGTCGCGGCCCATTTCATCGGCTTCGTCGGCAACGAGCCCGCAGGCTGCCTGCGGGTGCGCTTCTTCGGCGATTTCGCCAAGGTGGAGCGGCTCGCGGTCCGTCACCAATACCGGCGCTCGCGCGTCTCGTTCAAGCTGGTGCAGGCCAGCGTCGACTATGTGAAGCGCAAGGGCTTTCGCAAGATCTACGGCCAGGCACAGGACAGGCTGGTCGATTTCTGGGCCCATTTCGGCGCCAAGCCGCTCGGCCACAATCGCAAGATCACATTCTCGGATTTTTCCTACACGGAAATGCTGCTGGAGATCGAGCCGGGCCCGGACGCGATCACGCTGGACAGCGATCCCTACGTGATCATCCGCCCCGAAGGCGATTGGGACCGGCCGGGCGTGCTCGACGCCTCGGCGGGGCGGGCGGTGACTTCACCGCTGCGGGATCTCGCGCTCGCCGACCGTTGAAACTGGTGCAGCTCTGCGCAAGACAATGCTGGCTTCCATCCACGATGATCCGCCGATCCTGATTTGCGCGGATCTCCAGGTCGAGTATCTGACCCCTGGGCGCCGCCACGTCGTCCTCGACGGCGACGCCGTCACGACGCGCTGCCTGGAACTGCTGACCTTGTGGCGGGGCAATCTCTGGCCGGTGATGCATCTGAAGCGCATCGCGCAGGCGGCGTGGTTCAATCCGGCATCGAGGCTGACCGATTGGATCGCGGAGACCAAGCCGCGGCCGGGAGAGATGACGTTCGATCATCCGCTGCCGTCGGCCTACAGCTCGTCGCGGTTTGTGGACTACATGTCCAATATCCGGACCGTGCGCTGCATTCTGATCGGTTTTTCCCTGGACGAGACCATCCTGGCCACCGCAGCCGAAGGGTTTCACCGCAGCCATCGCTACCAGGTGGTCGCTGACGCCGTGGCTTGCCGGCAGCCGGGTACGGGCGATTCCGCCGCTTATAAGCATGCGGTAGTGAATGTCATCGGGAATTTTGCTACAATCCAGTCCAGCGCCGAACTGATCAGAACCAGCGGCGCCGTTGCGGTGTAGGCGGCCGCGACCGGCGGATGGGGTGAGAGATTGTCACGGGGAGACGAGCTCAAGGAGCTGGCGAGTGATCTGTCGCGTGCGGCCGAGAGGGCGCGCGGGCTTGGTTTGCCGACGACGGTCTATCTGCTCTCGATGGCGCTGGTGGAGGTGAGGGAGGCCGCTGCCGGCACTGACGACGGGCATGACGACGACGCGGCATGAGAGATGCTCCACATGTTGCTTCGTCATGAGCGGATTTGTCACGTGCGGCAATGTCACGTGCAGCTTTGTCGCGTGCATTTTTGTGCATCGCTGCTGAGCGCTTGCTGCCGACGAATTGGCGTTGCAAGTTCTGCGCTGTCGCAATAGCCAAGGTACTTGATCATCGAGTGATGACGCCGGCTATGCCTGCGACGAGACGCTTTCAAGGATCTCCGCAAATGTCCATGCTGCCCAATTCGCAAGAGGCCCGGGATGTAGCCTATCAGCTCCATCCCTACACCAACGCGCGCACCCATCAGCAGGCAGGTCCCCTGGTGATCGAGCGCGGCGAGGGTCCTTACGTCTTCGATGCGTCGGGCAAGCGCTATTTCGAGGCGATGGCCGGCCTGTGGAGCGTTGGGCTGGGCTTCAACGAGAAGCGGCTGGTCGAGGCCGCGCACAAGCAGATGCAGGCGCTGCCGTTCTATCACACGTTCTCCGCCAAATCGCACGGGCCCTCGATCGACCTCGCCGAGAAGCTGGTCGCGCTCGCGCCTGTGCCGATGAGCAAGGTGTTCTTCACCAATTCCGGCTCGGAAGCCAACGACACCGTCCTCAAGCTGATCGCCTATCGCTCCAACGCGCTCGGCCAGCCGCAGCGCAAGAAGGTGATCAGCCGGATGCGCGCCTATCACGGCGTCACCATTGCCTCGGCGAGCCTCACCGGCCTGCCGAACAACCACCGCTCGTTCGACCTGCCGCTGCCGAACATCCTGCACACGGGCTCGCCGCATTTCTACAAGGACGGCGCGCCCGGCGAGAGCGAGGAAGCCTTTGCGACGCGCCGGGCCGAGGAGCTCGACGCGCTGATCCAGAAGGAAGGGCCCGATACGATCGCGGCGTTCTTCGGCGAGCCGGTGATGGGCGCGGGCGGCGTCATCGTGCCGCCGGCGACCTATTGGGACAAGATCCAGGCGGTCCTGAACAAGTACGACATCCTGCTGGTCGCCGACGAGGTGATCTGCGGCTTCGGCCGCACCGGCAAGATGTTCGGCTGCGAGACCTACGGCATCAAGCCCGACGTGCTCGTGGTCTCCAAGCAGATCACCTCGAGCTATTTCCCGTTCTCGGCGATCATCATGAACGACCGCATGTTCGAGCCGATTGCGGACGAGAGCAACAAGATCGGCGTGCTCGGCCACGGCTTCACTGCGGGCGGTCATCCGGTCGGTTCGGCGGTTGCGCTGGAAAACCTCAGGATCATCGAGGAGCGCGGCCTGGTCGCGCATGCGGCCGAGCTCGGCGCTTATATGCAGGGCAGACTGCGTGAGCTCACCAGCCATCCGCTGGTCGGCGAGGTTCGCGGCGTCGGCATGATCGCGGCGATCGAGCTCGTGCTCGACAAGGGCCGCAAGACCGCAGCGGCGACGCCGGGCGCCGTCGGCGGCATCGCCAGCCGCATGCTCCAGGAGCGCGGCGTGATCTCGCGCAACATGCTGGACGCCATCGCCATCTGCCCGCCGCTGATCGTCACCAAGGCCCAGATCGACGACCTCGTCGCCGCGATCTCGGGTGTGCTGAACGACATGAAGGCGGAAGTGGCGAAGCTGACGCCGGCGTAGGGTACGCCGGCCTCAAATCTATCACCGTCACCCTGAGGTGGCCGCTTCTTCAGCGGCCCTCGAAGGGCGACGGCCCGGCTGTAGCAGCACGGGCGTTCATCCTTCGAGGCTCCCCGCGTGGTGCTCTGCACCACACGTCTCGCACCTCAGGATGACGAGCAAAAGTTTGCGCCTTGGTGAGCCCTACGCCCGCTGAACCCCGATCACGCGGCCTTTCTCGACCGCCAGCGCCAGCTCGCTGCGCTTGAGCTTCAAGGCAGCGTCGCCGAACAGCTCGCGGCGCCAGCCGCGCAGTGCCGGCACGTCGGCTTCGTCGTCGGCCGCGATCTCCTCGAGATCGTCGACGGTCGCGATCACCTTGCTGGCGACCGCATGCTTCTCGGCGGTCATGCGCAGCAACACCTTCAACAGCTCGACGATGGCGGCGCCGTTGTTGTTGTTGCGCGGCTTCTCCAGCTTCGGAAGCGTCGAAAAATCCCGCGCCAGCCCGCGCTCGACCGCGGCGACGATGTCCGCGCCCCATTTGGATTTCTCGAAACCCTTCGGCACCGAGCGCAGATGGGCGAGCTTTTCCAGCGTGTTCGGCGCGTGGGTCGCGATATCGCTGATGGCCTCGTCGCGCAGCACGCGGCCGCGCGGCACGTCGCGGCTCTGCGCCTCCTGCTCGCGCCAGGCCGCGACCTCCATCAGCACCGCGAGATCCTTCGGCTTGCGCACGCGCGTCTTCAGCCGCTCCCAGGCCCGCTCGGGGTGGAAGTCGTAGGTCCGGGGAGAGGTCAGGACCTCCATCTCGATGGAGACCCATTCGCTGCGACGGCGCTTCTTGAGGTCGGCATCGAGCGCTGCGAACACGTCGCGCAAATGAGTGACGTCGGACACGGCGTAGTGCATCTGCTCCTTGGTCAGCGGCCGGCGCGACCAGTCGGTGAAGCGGTGGGTCTTGTCCGGGCGGTGGCCGGTGACTTTCTCGACCAGCGCGTCGTAGGCGATGCTGTCGCCGTATCCGAGCACCATCGCGGCAACCTGGGTGTCGAACACCGGATGCGGGATGATGTTGGCCTGGTGCCAGATGATCTCGATGTCCTGGCGGGCAGCGTGGAAGACCTTCAGCACGGCCTCGTTGGCCATCAGCTCGAAGAACGGCTTGAGGTCGATCCCCTCGGCCAGGGTATCGACGACGATGGCTTCCTCGGCGCTGGCCATCTGCACCACGCATAGCAGCGGGTAGTAGGTGGTCTCGCGCAGGAACTCGGTATCGACGGTAATGACGGGGTGCTTAGCCAGCCGGCTGCAGGCAGCCGCGAGGTCAGCGGTGGTGGTAATCAAATCCATGAACGGCCCATGACACTTGATATCAGCCGTTCTGCCGAAAGCGCTGTGATGTCAAGGGGCTCGATGCGAATTCGAGCCTTGTATTTGAACGGAAATCGCTTTTTCCGACGAAATTCCTATTCGTAGCGGACCCGGTGCGAGGATTTGCGGGCGCAGGGCAACGCCACCACGACCACGCACATGGCGACCAGCGCCAGCCCCAGGAACTCGAAAACCAACAGATCCACGGCGAAATCTCCAGAAACATTGATAGATTTGTCGGGGGTGCGTTGACGGTCTGTTAATTGCGATGGTTACCGGCGGCGCGGGGCGGCGGATGGTGGACGGCGGGTTAACGGCGGAAACCGCCCTTCATGTCATCAGCTTCGGCAGGGCTGCGGCCAAGGTATCCACGGCCACCCGGACCTTTGGCAGCAGCCGGGGTGAGCGCGGCCATAGCGCGTGGCATTCGTAGAGGAATTCCGGTTGGCCGCTGAGGAGCCTGATGAGCGCTCCGGTGGCGAGGCGCTCGCGGACCAGCCAGTACGGTAGCCAGGCGAGCCCCATGCCCTGCGTGGCGGCATCGGCAATCGCCTCGAGATCGTCGAGCCGTAGCCTGCCGGACGGCATGATCTCGCGCACGGGCCCGCTGCCTTGTGGAAATAGCCACGGACGGATGCGCCCCGAGCGGCGATAGATGATCGCCTGATGCGCGGTGAGATCGTCGATCGATTTCGGCTTGCCGCTCGCCCGCAAGTACGAGCGCGCGCCGCACACCACCATGCGCTGGCTTGCGATGCGGCGTGCGATCAGGCCGGACTGGTTGATGAGATCGCCGGTCCGGATCGCAAGGTCGTAGCCGGCCTCGATGATGTCGGTGATCGGATCGCCGAAGGAAAGGTCGAGTTCGAGCCGCGGATGTTTTCGCGCGAGTTTCATCAGCAAGGGGGCAATGCAGTGCCGGCCCAGCAGGGCTGGCATGGTCACGCGGAGCCTGCCGCGCGGCTCGGACAGTTCGTCGGTAACGACGGCATCGGCGGCGTCCGCTTCGAGCAGTACCGCGCGGCAGCGCTCGTAATAGGCCTGGCCCGCGTCAGTCAGGCTCTGTCGCCGTGTGGTGCGGTTGAGGAGGCGGACGCCGAGGCGCTCTTCGAGGAAGCGCACATGCTTGCCGACCATCGGCCCCGACATCTCCAGGGCGTCGGCCGCGGCTGCGAACGAGCCGAGGTCGACAGCCCGAACGAACACGGCCATGCTGGTCAGGCGGTCCATGATTGAAAACTCCTGGTTTCGACTGTTCGCTCACTTTGCCGATTTATCCACTTCCTTGGGATCGGCATAGCTCCATTCAGTTCAATTGTTTTGGAGTGTATCCATGGCCCGCGTCGTTCGCTTTCACCGCCATGGCGGTCCCGAAGTGCTGGGTATCGAGACCGCCAACGTTCCGCCGCCGGCGAAGGGCGAGGTTCAGATTCGGATCAGGGCGCTCGGCCTCAACCGTGCGGAAGCCCTGTTGCGGTCGGGGTCCTATATCGAGACCGCCCAATTTCCGTCCGGTCTTGGTCTCGAGGCGGCGGGTCTTGTCGAGACTGTTGGCGAAGGCGTGGCCGGCTTTGCGCCGGGCGATGCCGTCAGTATCGTGCCGCCGACATCCATGGTGCGATGGCCGGCTTATGCGGAGCTCGCAACTTTTCCGGCCGAACTCGTCGTAAAGCATCCACCCGATCTAAGCTTCGAGACAGCGGCAGCGCTATGGATGCAGTATCTGACGGCCTATGGCGCGCTGGTTGACATCGCCGGACTCTTGCGAGGGGACGTGGTCGCCATCACGGCGGCATCGAGCAGCGTCGGGCTTGCCGCAATCCAGATCGCGAACCGGATCGGGGCTGTCCCGGTCGCCCTGACCCGGACATCGGCCAAGCGGCGGGCCTTGCTCGATGCCGGTGCCGCTTACGTCGTGGCCTCAGACGAGGAGGATATCGCAGCGCGGCTGGCGGAGATCGCCGGTTCAAACGGCGTCCGCGTGGTGTTTGATGCCGTCGGCGGTCCGGCGTTCGAGCCGCTGACTGCGGCGATGGCGCCGGGCGGCATCCTGATCGAATATGGCGGGCTGAGCCCTGAGCCGACGCCGTTCCCACTCTTCAACGTGTTGACCAAGAGCCTGGTCCTGCGCGGCTACCTCGTGCACGAGATCGTCCGCGATCCGACGCGACTTGGGCAGGCCAGGGCTTTCATCCTCGATGGGGTGGCGGACGACACGTTGAAGCCGATCATCGCGCGAACGTTCAAGTTCGAGGATATTGTCGAGGCGCATCGCTTCCTGGAGTCGAACACGCAGTTCGGCAAGATTGTCGTGACGATCTGAGGTCGCGCATTTCGAGGTGTAGTTTCGTAGGGTGGGCAAAGCGAAGCGTGCCCACCATCGCTCAATAGATAGAAAGGTGGGCACGGCATTGTGTGCCTTTGCCCACCCTACGAGATCGCGTTCGTGGCTCGCAGGATGGATTACGCCCGCGACGGCGTTTCACGCGGTCGCGGGCTAATCTTACTGCGTGACTAATCCACCCTACAAGGCAGCCTTACGGCAGCTTCAGCGACGTCTCTGCATTGTACGGCTTCAGCGTCTCATCCGCGGCCTTCTGGGCGGCGGCGAGGGCTTCCTTCGGCTGCTTCTTGCCGTTGAGGACCAGCATCACCTCGTCCTCGAGGTTCTTGCGCACCGGCACGGTCTTGTAGGTCGCGAACCAGGGCTTTGCGACGTCGAGTTGCTCGACGGCGGTCTTGGCGTCGGGGTTCTTGTTGAGGAAGTCGACCATCTCTGGCGTTTTGTAGGCGGCCATGTTGGGCGCGAAATAGCCGGTGGCGCGGCTCCACCAGCCGCTCTTCTCGGGCGAGGTCATCCACTTGATCAGCGTCCATGCGGCCTTCTGCTTGTCGGCCTCGAGCCCTGCCGGAACGATCAGCGAGGCGCCGCCGATCGGCACAGCGTTGCGGACGTTGCGCGGGATGAAGGCGACCTTGTAGGCGAACTTGGCGTTGTCGCGCACGTAAGTGAGCGAGCCCGTCGACAGCATCATCATCGCGGCGTTGCCGGAGATGAAGGAAGTGCTGACGGCAGGGCCAGGCGTGGCGCCGGGAGCGTGGACCTTGTGCTTGTAGACGAGGTCATTCCACCAGGTCAGTGCGCCGAGCATCGAAGGCGTGTCGTAATAGACCTCGCCGCCGAACTCCTCGTTGTAGTAGCGCCCGCCATTGCTCATGGTGAGCGTTTCCATCATCCAGCCGCAATAGTCATACGCGCAGGGGATCGCGATGCCCCATTGGGTCACCTTGTCGCCCTCGCGCTTGGTGAGCTTCTTGGCCCAGTCGGTGAGCTCGGCCCAGGTCTGCGGCGGCTTGCTCGGATCGAGGCCGGCTTCCTTGGCCTTATCGGCGTTGATGTAGAGCAGCGGTGTCGAATTGTGGAAGGGCACGCCGTAGACCGAGCGGTTGATCACCGCGTTGCCCTGCAGCGCCGGGAAGAACTGGCCGAGGAACTGCTCCTTGGTGGTGCCGTCGGCCTTGATCAGGGCATCGAGATTGGTGAGCTCGTTCTCGATCTGCATGTCGAGCAGGAAGTTCGCCGACATGATCACGGCGGACGGCGGCTTGCCGGCCTTGATCGCGGCGCGCGTCTTGATCAGCGTGTCGTCATAGGAGCCGGTGTAGACCGCGGTCGCCTTGACGTCCGGATGGGTCTCGTTGAACTCCTTGATCAAGGTGCCCATGTCGCGGGCGAGCTTGCCGTCGACGGGGACGGGGAAGAACAGATCGATCTCGGTCGGGCCTTCGCCGGCGAGCGCCGGAAGGGCGAGGGCACTTGCCATGGAGCCTGCCATGGCAAGGCCGAGCATGAGCCTGCGGGAAAACAGCATCGAAGAATCTCCTATTTGATGCCTGAGGTGACGAAAGAGCTGATGAAGCGCTTCTGGAAGATCAGGAAGGTGATGAGCAGCGGGCCGATCACCATCAGCGTGCCGGCGGCGATGGTGCCCCAGGCCTGCGTGCCTTCGGCGGTCTTGGTGAAGACGGAGAGCCCGACCGTGAGCGGCCGCTTGTCCGGCGAGTTAATCACCATCAGCGGCCACAGGAAGTCGTTCCAGTGGCTGGTCACGGAGATGATGGCGAAGGCGGAGAAGCTCGGCATCGACAGCGGCACGTAGATATGGCGGATGCGCTGGAGCAGGCTGGCGCCGTCGATCAGGGCTGCGTCTTCCAGCTCGGTCGGAATCGCCTCGAACGCCTGGCGCATCAGGAAGGTGCCGAAGGCGGAGGCGAAGAACGGCATCATCACGCCGGTGAGCGTGTCGTAGAGGCCGAGTTGCGCCACCAGCGACAGGTTCGGCACGATCAGCAGCACCGGCACCAGCATCAGCTGCATCAGGAACAGATAGAAGATCGGCGTCTTGCCGAGGAAGTCGAGGCGCGCGAAGGCAAAGCCCGCCAGCGTGATCGTGACGAATTGCACCAGCAAAATGCCGGCACAGATGATCGTGGTGTTGAGCGTGTAGCGCGGGAAATCGCCGATCTCCCAGGCATCCCTGACATTGTCGAGCGTCGGCTTCAGGCTCGGCATCAGCTCGGCCATGGCATTGATGCCGTCGGAGGCCGGGCGCAGCGTCGCCACGACCATCCACAGGAACGGAATGAGCCAGACGATCGCGAGCAGCACGGTCAGCAGGAAGCCGAGCTTGGGCGTGATCTCGCCCCGTGTGGCGAGCGGGGCGTCCTTGTAGAGGGCGTCGATCAGCTTCATGGCCCGCCCTCGCGGTTGGCCATGGTGCGGAAGGAAAGCGCGGTGAGGCCCATCAGCGCGGCGAGCGTCAGCAGCGTCGCGGCCGAGGCCTTGCCGACGTCGTAATGCTCGACCGCCTGCTGGTAGATGTAGAACAGCACGAGGTTGGTCGAATTGGATGGCCCGCCCTGGGTCATGACGAAGACGTGGTCGACCTGCGTCACCGCGTTGAGCGTGGCGATCACGATGACGAACAGGAAGGTGGGCTTGAGCTCGGGCAAGATGATGTGGCGGAAGCGCATGTAAGGCCCGGCGCCGTCGAGATGCGCGGCCTCCATGACGTCCTCAGGCACGGCCTGGAGACCGGCGAGGAAGAACAGCATGTAATAGCCGGCGTTCTTCCAGATCGTGATGATCATGATCGCATACAGCGCGATGTCGGGATCGCCGAGCCAGTTCGGCAGCACCGGAAGCAGGCGGCCGATATAGAAGTCGAGCAGGCCGACATTGGGCAGGAAGATGAACATGAACAGCGCCGAGGCCGCGACCATCGGGATCAGCACCGGCAGGAACAGCGCCGCCCGCAGCGCGCTGCTGACGGCGTTGGTGCGCGACAGCGCCAGCGCAAACAGCAGCGCGAGGCCGATGCTCGGGATCGCCGTGCCGATGGCATAGACGAGATTGTTGACGACCGCGCCGGTGAAGGCGGGGTCGGCCAGCACCGCGCTGATATTGTCGAGGCCGACGAAGCGGACCGGCGCCTTCGGCGTGGCGCGCTGGTAGAGCGCATCGATGAACACGCGGCCCATCGCGCCATAGGTGAACAGCGCGAGAAAGACCAGCGAGGGCAGCAACAGGAGATAGGCGGGCAGCGAAGCTTTGAAGCGCGTGCCGAGGCGCTTCAGGACGTCCAGGCGCGGCGCCGCCGAGGTCGCGACCGGAAGAGCCGCGGGTTCGGCGAGGCTCATCTCACCGCGCCGGGAAATTGAGCGCATAGTCGCGGCCGTCCGTTCCCACGGGTGGTTCGAAGGGAAAGCGCAGACTGGTGTCGAGGAAGTCGTGGCTGTGCACGACGAGGTTTTCGTCGTCGATCAGCACGACGCCATAGGCGGGGGGCTCGTGGCTGGCCAGATGCGGCGCGTCAGCGTCGAGCTCGAACCAGACCTGGTGGTTGGTGCCGCGTAGGGTGGAGAACGGGATCTTGCCGTAGCTGCCGAAGATCGGCCGGTGCACATGGCCGAAGAAGAGGTGGCGGATGCGCGCGCGATAGGGCGCGATCACCTCGGCGAACTCCGCGCTCTGTTTCAGCCCGATCTCGTCCATCGCATGGACGCCGATCGGGAAGGGCGGGTGATGCATGAACACGACGAACTGCTGGTCGGCGGGTGCAGCCGCGAGCGTCTTCGCGAGCCAGTCGAAGCGCTTGGCGCACATCTCGCCGGCGTGGCTGGTCTCGTCCAGCGTGTCGAGGAAGACGAACAGGCCATGGTCGGTGGTGCGCGTGCCCTGCACGAAGCCGTTTGAATCGCGCGGCGCGGCCTTCAGCGCGTCGAGGCAGGTGACGCGGCGGTCGTGATTGCCGACCATGGCGATGTAGGGGATTTTCAGCGCTGACATCGCGTCGGCGAAATTGGCGTAGGATTCCGGCTCGCCCCAATGGGTGAGGTCGCCGGTCACGACCGCGAAGGCGGCGTCGGACTGGTGCGTGTTGATGTCGGCGATCGCAGCATCCAGCCGGGTGCGCGGATCGAGGCCGTAGAGCTTCAATCCCGGGTTCGCGAGATGCGTGTCGGTGAGGTGGATGAATTTGAAGGGCATGGCGCGCTTTGTCGGGACGGTTGGAGGATGGGTGCCTCCGGCAGGACGACCCTGACAGGCGGTTAGAGCGCGTGTGTTTCAGTTTGATGACAGTGGTTCCCGTGTCCACAGCAGCGCGCTGCGCACGGTGGATTAGCCGAAGGGGTAATTCAAAGTTCCGGCTTACCTTGAGTTGCGGTGCTGCGCGGAGCAGAGCTAATCTAAGCGCGCAAACTTGGTTCTTGTCCCGCGGATCGAGCTAACGGTCGATCGCGCGCAGGCGCTTGATCTCGGCGATCAATCTCGGAATGTCCTGTCGCGCGTTGGCGATGAATTCCTGATCGGCGAGCGTCGCGCCAGTGAGGTAGATGTCTTCGCCTCCGGTCTGGACGAAGTCCGATCCGCTTAGTTCATCGCGCTTCTCGATGAACGATTTCCAAGGACCCGCGGTCGCCTGCTCGCAGCGCGCCTTGATCGCTTCGATCTCGTCATCTGTCAGGGCCGAGAGCTGCGTCATCTTGCAATCCAGAACAGGTTTACGTCCCACAAAACGTCTGCAACACCCGCTGGTCCGGCAGCGGCGGATCGGCGTAGGCCGCATATGCCGGCTGGTCCTCGTATGGCTTCGCCAGCACCTTCACCAGCTCTTCGAACGGCGCGTAGTCGTCGTCATTCACCGCAGCCTGGATCACAGCCTCGACGCGGTGGTTGCGCGGGATGAACATGGGATTGACGGCGTGCATGGCGGCTTGTCGGTCGGCAGCGCTCTGCGGCTCCAGCGCGATGCGTGCGCGCCAGCGGCCGGACCACTCGTCGAAGGCTGCGGGCTCCATGAACTGCGCACGCGCATCCGCGCTGTCATCAACGGCGGAATCGCCGAGCTTGCGGAAGGTGAGGGTGAAGTCGGCCTGGTTCTTGGCCATGGCTTCGAGCAGGTCCTGGATCAGGGCGTCGTCGCCTTCACGCTCCGTGAACAGGCCGACCTTTTCGCGCAAGCCGGCTTGATAAGCCGTGCTGAAAATCTCGGAGAAGGCGCCGAGAATGTCCTGGGCTTCGGCCACCGCCTTCTCCTGCTCGTCGGAGAACAACGGCAGCAGGCACTCGGCGAGGCGGGTCAAATTCCACAGCGCGATACGCGGCTGGTTGGCATAGGCGTAGCGGCCCATCTCGTCGATCGAGGAGAACACCTGCGCGGGGTTGTAGGCGTCCATGAAGGCGCAGGGGCCGTAGTCGATGGTCTCGCCCGAGATGGAGCTGTTGTCGGTGTTCATCACGCCGTGGATGAAGCCGACCAGCAGCCAGCGCGCGACGAGCTCGGCCTGGCGGGCGACGACGCCGGCGAGCAGTTCGTGATAGGGCCGCTCCGCATCGCGCAGTTCCGGATAGTGCCTGGCGATGACGTGATCGGCGAGCCGGCGGATCGCCTCGGTGTCACGCCGCACGGCGAAGAACTGGAAGGTGCCGACGCGGATATGGCTGGAGGCGATACGCGTCAGCACGGCGCCCGGCAGCGCGGTCTCGCGGATGACGTGCTCGCCGGTGACGACGGCGGCGAGCGAGCGGGTGGTCGGGATGCCCAGCGCATACATCGCTTCGCTGACGATGTATTCGCGCAGGACCGGTCCGAGCGCGGCGCGGCCGTCGCCGCGGCGGGAGAACGGGGTGGGACCGCTGCCCTTGAGCTGGATGTCCCGGCGGACGCCGTCCTTGTCGATGACCTCGCCGAGCAGGATGGCGCGGCCGTCGCCGAGCTGCGGGACGAACTGCCCGAACTGGTGGCCGGCATAGGCCATGGCGATCGGATCGGCGCCGTCGGGAACCGTCTTCCCCGCCAGGATCGCCGCGCCTTCCGCCGTCTCCAGCAGGTCAGGATCGAGCCCGAGCTGGACCGCCAGCGGCCGGTTTAGCTTGATCAGCCGGGGGGCGGCGACAGGGGTCGGCGCGACGCGGGCAAAGAAGCTGTCGGGCAGCGCCGAATAGGAGTTCTGGAAGGGGAAATGCACCGTCATGCCCTCAAGATAGGGCTGGAACGCCTGATGGCAAAGGGATGGGCCCAGATCGGGCAAAAATGGGCGCTTCCGGCCCAAAACAGGCCGTTCCCTTGGTTGCCGCCCCCGGCCTCGTCGGGTAAACCCTGCCGCAATCTCGGACCGGCCGTGACAGGCGGTCCGATTCGCTTCCACCGACATCATTTTTGGGACGACCATGCATCGCTACCGGTCACATACATGCGGCGCGCTCCGCGAGAGCAACATCGGCGAGACGGTCCGCCTGTCAGGCTGGGTCCATCGCGTCCGCGACCATGGCGGCGTGCTGTTCATCGACCTGCGCGACCATTACGGCCTGACCCAATGCGTGGTCGACCCGGACTCGCCGGCGTTCTCGCTGGCCGAAAAGCTGCGCTCGGAATTCGTGGTGCGGATGGACGGCAAGGCCCGCCGCCGCCCCGAAGGCACCGACAATGACGATCTGCCGACCGGCAAGATCGAGATCTATGTCACCGAGATCGAGGTGCTGGGTCCGGCCGGTGATCTGCCGCTGCCTGTGTTCGGCGACCAGGAATATCCTGAAGACATCCGCCTGAAGTACCGCTTCCTCGACCTGCGTCGCGAAAAGCTGCACCAGAACATCATGACGCGCGTCGAGATCATCAAGTCGATGCGCCGGCGCATGGAGGGGCAGGGCTTCTTCGAGTTCAACACCCCGATCCTGACCGCGTCCTCGCCGGAGGGCGCGCGCGACTTCCTGGTGCCCTCGCGCATCCATCCCGGCAAATTCTACGCACTGCCGCAGGCGCCGCAGCAGTACAAGCAGCTGCTCATGATGAGCGGCTTCGACCGCTACTTCCAGATCGCGCCCTGTTTTCGCGACGAGGACCCGCGCGCCGACCGTCTGCCGGGCGAGTTCTACCAGCTCGACGTCGAGATGAGCTTTGTGACGCAGGAAGACGTCTTTGCGGCGATGGAGCCCGTGATCACGGGCGTGTTCGAGGAGTTCGCCAAGGGCAAGCCGGTCACCAAAGGCTGGCGCCGGATTCCGTTCGCCGAGGCGCTACGCAAATACGGCAGCGACAAGCCGGATCTGCGCAATCCCATCGAGATGCAGGACGTCTCCGAGCATTTCCGCGGCTCCGGCTTCAAGGTCTTTGCGCGCATGCTCGAAGACCCCAAGAACCAGGTCTGGGCGATCCCGGCGCCCGGCGGCGGCAGCCGCGCGTTCTGCGACCGCATGAATTCGTGGGCGCAGGGCGAGGGTCAGCCCGGGCTCGGTTACATCATGTGGCGCGAGGGCGGCGAGGGTGCAGGTCCCCTTGCGAACAATATCGGTCCCGAGCGCACCGCTGCGATCCGCGCGCAGATCGGCACCAAGGAAGGCGATGCCGCCTTCTTCGTCGCCGGTGATCCCGACAAATTCTGGAAGTTCTCAGGCCTTGCCCGAAACAAGGTCGGCGAGGAATTGAACCTCACCGACAAGGAGCGGTTCGAGCTCGCCTGGATCGTCGACTTCCCAATGTACGAGTACAACGAGGACGACAAGAAGGTCGATTTCTCGCACAACCCGTTTTCGATGCCGCAAGGCGGCCTCGATGCGCTGAAGGGCCAGGACCCGCTCACCATCAAGGCGTTCCAGTATGACATCACCTGCAACGGCTACGAGATCGCCTCGGGCGGCATCCGCAACCACGTGCCGGAAGCGATGGTGAAGGCGTTCGAGATCGCAGGCTACGGCGAGCAGGAAGTGGTCGACCGCTTCGGCGGCATGTACCGCGCCTTCCAGTACGGCGCGCCGCCGCACGGCGGCATGGCCGCCGGCGTCGACCGCATCGTGATGCTGCTGTGTGGCACCACGAATCTGCGCGAGATCTCGCTGTTCCCGATGAACCAGCAGGCCATGGACCTCCTGATGGGCGCCCCGTCGGAAGCGACGACCAAGCAGCTTCGCGAGCTGCATGTGCGGGTGAACCTGCCGCAGAAGTGAGTGTGCCTTGCCTCTCCCCGCATGCGGGGAGAGGCCGCCTCGCATCGAAGATGCGAGGCGGGTGAGGGGGACTCTCCGCGAGTCTAACTCTCACCGTGATTGCGGAGGCGGCCCCTCACCCCAACCCTCTCCCCGTAAGAACGGGGCGAGGGAGCGCACCGCCGCCGTCACCTACAACCCCGTCGACGCCTCGATCCTGAACTGCGCCAGCGCGATGATCGGCTCGTTGTCGAGGACGTCCATGAGCTGAAGTACCGGCAGCTTGCCGAGCGGCGTCAGCTTGATGGTCAGCGTCTGGCCTGATGCCTCGACGAAGCCGGCCAGCGCATCGACCGCGGCCTTGGCATCGAGATTTGAGGCGGCGATCTTCTCGCCCTGCGCCCGGATCATCGCAACGAGGGCGCTGCGCGCGGCATCACGGCTGACATTCTGCACGCGCGCAAACTGGGCCACGACAAGATCGACAACGCCGCGATCGCGCAACGACAGCTCGATTGCGCCGGTCTCGACCTGCGCCAACTGGCCCATAGCCTCGAGCGGGTCCGTCGTGGTGAAGAGGTCGCGCGGCACCTTGGCGAGCGCCACGCTTACCTGCGCTTTGGCGAGGTTGCCGAGATCTAGCGTGGCCGGCGCCAGCGCGAATGCGCCTGACGCTTCCGTCCAGGCCGCGCCGAGATCGAGGTCGATCGCGAGCTTGTCCACGCCTGCCACGATCAGCGGCTGCAGCGCCGGATTGGCGGGATCGGTCGGCGTGACCATCTTCACGACCAGACTGGCCTTGCTCGGGATCGATCCCACCAGCTGGCCCCAGTTCAGGCTGATCGTGTCGATGGTGATCGGCTGCCGCGCGGTGTTGTGGGGCGCAACCACGCCCTTGATCTCGGCGCCTTCGAACACGCGGAACAGACCCAGCATCTGCTCCGGTGAGGGCGCCTGTCCGGGATTGCTGACGCCGGCCCCCAAGCGCATCAGTTTTGCCATGCTGAACGACTTCAAAGCGAAGCGCTCCATCTTGAACTGCCCCTGTGGGGTCGGCGTATCGACGCCCTCGATCGCGAATTCGCCTTCGCGATATCTGATCGTGTTCACCTTGCCGGTCTCCTGCGGCGTGCCGATCGAGATCTTGCTGACCTCGGCCTTGCCGATGCGAACACCCTCATAGATTCCGGCGATCCTCTCCAGCACGTCGCGCGTTTCTGCCGGCGTCGGAACGGCCGATTGAGCCTGCAGCGCGTCAAATCGCTCGGCCAGCCGGAATTTCGACGGTTGCACGTCGATGTCCTCCATCACGAAGCCGTCGATATCGATACGCAGCCCCTGAGCCGTTTTGAGCGCATACGGGCCGGCCAGGATTTGCCGGTAGACGCGATGATAGGTCTCGTCACTGCTGGTCTTTGGATCGAGCGCGGCGATGATCGCGGTCACATCGAAATCATTGACGATGACGTTAGACACCTCGCCGGTCAGCTTGTCCTGTTTGCCCGGCTGGTTCACATCGACCGAAATGGTGGCGCGGTCCGCCTTCATTGCATCGATCTTGCCGTGCTTCAGGTTCTGGATCGTCAATCCGGAATAGGTGATCTCGCCGCCGCCGGGACCGCGGCCGGAATCGAAGCTCATCGTCAGCGTGGGCGCCGTGAGCGAGGACGCCGCGACGCTTGCGTATTGACCGAGCATGTAGCGGTAGAGGTCGGCCAGGGAGCCGCTCGCCGGCGCAGCGCCGCTGTGAAAGGGGCCGGCATAGTCGCGCATCGTCAGTTGTGGGATCTTGTAGGACGCCTTCCCCTTGGGAGGGCCGACTTGGTCAAGCGCGACGTCGAAGCCGGTGATGTCGATGCTGTCGGCTGAAAACCTGCTGTCGTCGATCTGGCGAACGCCGGTGCCCTTGATGCCGGCGATCTTGATCTGCGCTTGCGGCTGGCTGCCGGGTGTGACCGCGATGTCCTCGATGGTCAGCGTTCGGCTCATCAGGTCGAATTCGACCTTGCCATGGCTCGCTTTACCGCCATTGCTGCGGATCTGCTCAAACGCTGTCTCGACTTCGGAGATGGCGCGATGCTTGGCGTAAAGGTTGAAGCCGAACCATCCGCCCGCGCCGAGCACGGCTGCCACGATCAGGCCGATCAGGATTCGCTTCATTCCCAGCTCCAGTTGCTCGTTTTGCACCGCGCAACCTGCCATATTCGCGAAACGCCGCGCGGTCCAGGGAAAGCTATGGTTTTCAAATATTTGACCGCGCGCCCTGTTGATGGGCGCGCAATCGGATGTTGCCACCGGGGCGCCCGGCGTGCTTCATCCCGTTTCCATGACCCGGAAATACGGTCCGCTTGGACCGCGGCTTCGGATCGTGCATTTTTGAGGCCGGTAACGCGAGGCGAGACACCGCATGTCGTCCTATTCTGATGATCTCCACCAGGCGGCGCTCGCCTACCATCGTCTGCCGCGCCCTGGGAAGCTCGAGATCCAGGCAAGCAAGCCGCTTGCCAACCAGCGTGACCTCGCGCTGGCCTATTCGCCGGGCGTCGCCGCGGCCTGCACCGAGATCGCCAAGAACCCGGCGGAAGCCGCCACGCTGACCACCCGCGCCAATCTGGTCGCCGTGGTCTCCAACGGTACCGCCGTGCTCGGCCTCGGCAATATCGGACCGCTGGCCTCCAAGCCGGTGATGGAGGGCAAGGCCGTCCTGTTCAAGAAATTCGCCGGCATCGACGTGTTCGACATCGAAATCGCCGCCGACACCATCGACCGCGTGGTCGAGACCGTGGCGGCGCTCGAGCCGACCTTCGGCGGCATCAATCTGGAAGACATCCGTGGACCGGAGTGCTTCGAGATCGAGGCGCAGCTCAAGGAGCGCATGAAGATCCCGGTCTTCCATGACGACCAGCACGGCACCGCGATCATCGTCGCCGCCGCCATCACCAACGGGCTCCGGCTGAACGGCAAGAAGCTGTCGGACGTCAAGATCGTCGCCTCCGGCGCAGGGGCCGCGGCCATCGCCACGCTGAACCTGCTGGTCTCGATGGGCGCGCAGCGCAAGAACATCTGGGTCTGCGACATCGACGGCCTCGTGCATGAGGGCCGCAACACCACGATGGACCGCTGGAAAGCGGTCTATGCGCAGAAGACCGACAAGCGCACGCTCGGCGACGTCATCGGCGGCGCCGACATCTTCATCGGTCTCTCGGCGCCGGGCGTGCTCAAGCCCGAGATGGCCAAGGCGATGGCCGACAAGCCGCTGATCATGGCGCTCGCCAATCCGACCCCTGAGATCATGCCGGAGGAGGCGCGCAAGGTGCGCCCTGACGCCATGATCTGCACCGGCCGCTCCGACTATCCAAACCAGGTCAACAATGTCCTCTGCTTCCCCTTCATCTTCCGCGGCGCACTCGATGTCGGCGCCAGCGCCATCAACGAGGAGATGAAGCACGCCGCCGTCGAGGCCATCGCGCAGCTCGCGCGCGAGGCGCCGTCGGATGCGGTCGCGCAGGGTTTTGACACCGGCGAGACGCAAGGGTTCGGCCCGGGCTCGCTGATCCCGAGCCCATTTGACCCGCGCCTGATCCTGCGCATCGCGCCGGCGGTGGCGAAGGCTGCGATGGAGTCCGGCGTCGCGACGCGGCCCATCACCAATTTCGACGAATACACCGCGCTGCTCGAGCGCTTCGCCTTCCGCTCTGGCCTCGTCATGAAGCCGATGTTCGCCAAGGCCAAGACCCAGCCGGTGCGCGTGATCTATGCCGAAGGCGAGGACGAGCGCGTGCTGCGCGCCACGCAGGTGGTGCTGGAGGAGAATTTGGCGCGGCCGATCCTGGTCGGGCGTCCTTCGGTCGTGGAGGCACGCATCAAGCGCTTCGGCCTCTCGATCCGCGCCGGCAAGGATTTCGACCTGGTCAATCCCGAGGACGATCCGCGTTACCGTTCCTATGTGCAGTCCTATGTCGAGGTCGCCGGTCGCCGCGGCGTGACGCCGGATGCGGCGCGCACGGTGGTGCGTACCAACAACACAGTGATCGCTGCGCTCGCGGTGACGCGCGGGGAGGCGGATGCCATGCTCTGCGGCGTCGAGGGCCGCTACATGAGCCATCTGCGCCATGTCCGCGAGATCGTCGGTTTTTGTCCGGGCATTAGCGACTACGCGGCGCTGGCGCTGCTGATCACCAGCAAGGGCGCCTTCTTCATCGCCGACACGCAGGTTCGCCCCAATCCGAGCGCGGAGGAACTCGCCGAGATCGCATCGCTCGCCGCGGTGCACGTCCAGCGCTTCAACATCAAGCCGAAGATCGCCTTCGTCTCGCACTCGGATTTCGGCAGCTACGACACCGATTCCTCGCGCAAGATGCGCCGGGCGACCCAGCTGTTGAAGGATAAGCATCCGGAGATCGAGGCCGACGGCGAGATGCAGGGTGACACGGCACTTTCGGCTGCGGCGCGAAAAATGGTGTTGCCGCATTCCAATCTCGAGGGGGAAGCCAACATCCTGATCATGCCGACGCTGGACACCGCCAACGTCGCCTATCAGATGATCAAGTCGCTGGCGGACGCGCTCCCCGTCGGCCCGATCCTGGTCGGCCCGGCGCGCCCGGCGCATATCCTCACCCCCTCGGTGACGGCGCGCGGCATCCTCAACATGACGGCCGTCGCGGTCGTCGAAGCGCAGGAGCGCGCGGCACGGCAGCCGACGTTGTTCACGTAGGCATCTAGCGTCGTCGGCGCTGCCATCCCTTCTCCCTTGTGGGAGAAGGTGGCGCGAAGCGCCGGATGAGGGGTTGTTTCCGCGCCTCGGGATCTCGCGAGTTTCCGCGCCGATAGATACCCCTCATCCGTCTCGCCGCTTTGCGGCGAGCCACCTTCTCCCACAAGGGGCCTGTTGCGTAATCCGCCAGTTGTGATTCCCTAGGGCAAAGCCTTGGAGGTAACGATGGCGGTGAAGCGGACAGGACAGCCGAGCTTTGTAGAAGCGCTGATGCCGAAGGGCGCCGGCGCCAATGCGGCGCTGGATCGGTTGGCTGGCCTGGTCAAGTGGTACCGGTTCGAGAAGCTGATCGGCCATTTGCGGGATGAAGGGAGTCCCGGTCGTCCAGGCTATCCGGTGCTTGTGCTGTTTCGCGCGGTGCTGCTGCAGTCGCTCTACGGTCTTTCGGAGCGCGAACTGGAGGAGGCGCT
>NZ_JACIHC010000012.1:27528-248879 GCF_014198205.1 Bradyrhizobium sp. SBR1B | reverse complement strand
CTGTCCTGTCCGCTTCACCGCCATCGTCATTCCCCCAAGGCTTTGCCCTAGGGAATCACAACTGGCGGATTACGCAACAGGCCCACAAGGGGAGAGGCGCAATAATGGGCAGCGCGAAGCCCGCGATCTGCTGGCGCCTCGGCGCCCTCGCCTCAGTTCGCCAGATACACGTCCGGATCGGCGCTCCAGCTCGGCTTCTTGAAGGCGTTGCGCAGGGCAGGCGACATCGGGACGTTGTAGTTGAGGCCGTTCGGCGGCGTCGGGGACTGCAGCCATTTCTTGTAGAGCACCTCGATCTCCGGGCTTGCATAGAGCTCCGCAGTCGCGCGGTCGGCGAGCGCCTTGAACGGCGCATCCTCCCGCCGCAGCATGATGCCGTAAGGCTCCGGCTTGGAGAACGCCTCCTCGCTGATCATGAAGGCTTGCGGCTCCTTCGAGCGCGCGATCGCGACCGCGAGCTGCACGTCGTCGAGTGCGTAGGCCTGGGCGCGGTCGGTTTCCAAGAGCAGGAAGGCTTCGGCCTGATCCTTCGCCGGCATCAGACTGATGCCGAGATTGCGTTCCGTATTGACCTTGGCGAGCTGCGTCAGGTTGACCGAGCCGGCGACCGCCGTGACCGCCTTGCCCTTGAGATCGTCGATGGTGTTGATCTTTGCGGCCTTCTTGGCGGCGAACCGCGTCGCACTGAGGAAATGCGTGTTGGTGAAGGCGACCTGCTTCTGGCGGTCGGCGTTGTTGGTGGTCGCCGAGCAGTGCAGGTCGAGCGTGCCGTTCACCATCAAGGGGATCCGGTTCGACGAGGTCACGGCGAGCGTGTCGACGACGATGTCGGGCATGCCCAGCTGTTTCTTCACGACGTCGACGATCTTGAGGCAGATGTCCATGGCGAAGCCGACCGGCTTCTGGTTGCCGTCAAGATAGCTGAACGGGACCGAGGCTTCCTGATAGCCCAGGGTGATCTTTTTGGTCTCCTTGACCTTCTGGAGCGTGCCCGACAGATCTTCGGCTGAAGCTGCGCCCGCAAGACATGTCAGGGCCAGGATAACGGTGGGTAGACGCATCGGCTGCTCCTAAAGGGGGCTCGCGCCTCCATCCCGGGCGCGATCGCGGGATTTGATAGCGCAGGCGCAGGCCAGCCGCCAGACGGGCTCGCGCCTATCAGCTATCGCAGCTTTCGATATGACGAGCGGCCGTTCGGCTCCGCCCGTGCCGAGACGGATATTACGCGTCGATGCCGCGTTGGACCAGGATGCGTTCGGCGCTATCGTTCCAGACATCCATCTTGGTGATCTTGCCGTTGCGCACCACGAAGCGGTCGACGTAACGGTTGCCCTCGAACGGAGTGCCGTCCTTCCATTCGCCGTAGAGGGTGCCGACGCTGTAAACCACGGTCTCGCCGTCGCCGGGGCAGACATCGAACCGGTCCATCTTCTTCTTGACCCAGCGGTAGCGCTTGGCATTGAAGCCGGTCGGGCCGCGCGGATGATCGAACTCGCGCCCGCCGGTGAATGTAATGACGGTGCCCGGCGCCATATAGGTGGCCGCAGCGTCGGGATCGGGGATCATCGATGCTGTGAGATAGGCCTCCACGATCGCGGCGTCGGATAAATCAGCAGTTTCGGCTCTGGCGGCAACGGACATGGCAGGCTCTCCCGGATTCGCGGAATATTACCGCCACTGTCGCGGAATCCATGCATATATTTTGCACACTTGCCTCGCTACACTGCCGGCAATCTGGAGCCGCCGATCCCCGCCGATTGCTCTAAGTTCCGTCCGCAAGAGCCATGATCACCCAGCCCGCCTTCGACCTGATCTTCCGTAACGCACTGTTGCGATCATCCGCCGCGCCTGTCGACATCGGCGTGAAAGCCGGCCGGATCGCCGCGATCGAGCCAAAACTCGCCTGCGAAGCGGTCGAGGTCGATATCGGCGGTCACCTCGCCCTGCCCGGTTTCGTCGACACCCACATCCATCTCGACAAGGCCTGTCTGCTCGACCGCTGCGGCCACGATCACGGCAGTCTCGGTGACGCCATCCGGGCTGTGTCAGCCGTGAAGCGCGACTTCACCGTCGAGGATGTTTACGCGCGCGGCGCCAAGGTGCTCGAACGCGCGATCCTGCATGGCACGACGCGCATGCGCACGCATGTGGAAATCGATCCGCGGATTGGTCTGCGAAGCTTCGAGGGGGTGAAGGCGCTGAAGCGCGACTATGCATGGGCGCTCGACCTGTCGCTCTGCGTGTTCCCGCAGGAGGGGCTAACCAACGATCCCGGAGCTGAGGAGCTCCTGGTCCAAGCGCTGCGCGACGGCGGCGAGACGATCGGCGGCTGTCCCTATACCGACACCGATCCGACCGCGCATCTTGCGCGCATCTTCGATCTCGCCCAGGAGTTCGACGTCGACGTCGATCTCCATCTCGACTTTGATCTCGATCCTTCCTGGTGGCATCTCGACGAGGTCTGCCGCCAGACCGAGCGGCGCAACTATCACGGCCGCGTCACGATCGGCCATGCGACAAAGCTCTCGGCCCTGCCGCCGGAGCGGATGAAGACGGCCACGGTGCAACTGGCGAAAGCCGGCGTCGCCGTCACGGTGCTGCCCGCGACCGATCTCTATCTGATGGGGCGCGACGCCACCCACAACGCACCGCGCGGGCTGACCCTCGCCCACAAGCTCGCGGGCGACGGCGTGGTTTGCTCGGTCGCCACCAACAACGTGCTCAATCCCTTCACGCCGTTCGGCGACGCCTCGTTGCTGCGGATGGCGAACTTCTACGCCAATGTCGCGCACGCCTCGGTGAGGGATTTCGACACCTGCCTCGATCTCGTGACCGAGCTGCCGGCGCGGCTGATGAACCTCGACGATTACGGCATCAAGGTCGGCAATCCCGCCGATCTCATCGTGCTTGATACGCAAGACAGCCGCTTCGCCATCGCCGAGCTGCCCGACGTCATGATGGGCTTCAAGGATGGCCGGCAGACGTTCGCACGGCAGCGGCCCGCGCTGTTCCGGCCTGGGGCCTGAACGCGTTCCGGTCCACTCTCCAACGGTAAAATCGTCGGGAACACGGCTGATCGTCGGACCGTTTCGTACCAATTTGCGGCCGATCCGTCCTCAGATCCGAGCCCGGTAGAATCCCGGACCGTAGCTGTGCGCATTGCACAACAGGCCGCCCGGATCATATTAAAGGGGCGCACTGAACGACCTGTTCAGTGGGGAAGCATGTACATGTTCAGCGCATTCAGTAGCATGGATTATCGCTCCATTCGGGCCGACTCGCCGGCGGAAACGGCCGTCAAGCGCCTGAAGGGAATCGGCGAAGTCCTATCTGGCCTCGATATCTCGGCGATCCACACGCAGGACGACATGACCCGCGCGCTCTGGACGCTGGATACTGCCGACAAGTGCATCCGCATGATTCTCGCAGAGTTCCGCACCGCGCCCGCCAAGGAGCAGGTCGTCCGCGAGGCCAAGTGCCTGGCCGACTTGATCGAGCTCGCCCGTGACGAAATCTCGAACTATCGCGACCGCGGCAGGGTTTTGAGCTCAACCTACGCGTTCGGCGTCAGCGTTTGATCTTGCTCAGGATTCGATCTGCCTCGGTACGCCAATCAGCGCTGCGCGCAAACTCCTTGGTGCCCCTGGCGCCGAACAGCCCTTCATCGGCGAGATCAGCGACCCAGGCCTGACGCTCGGCTGTGCTCAGCGCGGACCATGGTGTCAGTCCCGCCTCCCGCACGGTCTCGGCGACCTCACGCACCTCCTCGGCGCGCCGGCGACCGTGCTCGATGACGCGCTGGAAGAAATAGGCGCCCTGCTTCTCCCAGTTGATCGCGGGAAAGGTCTCCGCGAGCGAGGCCAGCACGGCATCCTCGACCCCATAGGCCCGCGCGGTCGTAAAACTCTCGATGACCATGGCCTCCAGGCCCTTGATCATGATGCTGCGGCACATCTTCACGGCCGAGGACACGCCGAGCTTGTCGCTGGCAACCTTGGCGGCAAAGCCGATCGCGTTGAGCAGCGGCTCCAACTCGCTCGCGCCGGGACCGCCGAGCAGCAACGGCACCTTGATGCGATATGGCGGCACCGAGGTCATCACGGCACCTTCGACATAGCGGCCGCCTCCGCCATCGATCAGCGCAGCGGCGCGCTGCTTGGCGCCGGGCGATGCCGAGTTGAAATCGAGGAACCAAGTGCCCTGATTGACCGCAGCGGCGCAGGCCTTTGCCACCGGAACGGCCTGGCTTGCTGTGACCGCGGAGATGATGAAGTCCGATTTCGCGGTCAGCTCAGCGTGCGACGCCGCCAGCGTCACACCAAACTTTATCGCATGCTCCTTCAGCGAAGCGCCCTGCTCGCCTCCGAGCTTGATGTCATAGGCCGAGACCTTGATATCCTGCTGGCGCAAATCCTCGGCCAGGATCCTGCCGACTTCGCCATAGCCGATAAGCCCGATCTGCCATCGTTTCGGATCCACCATCAGTTCAATCCTCGTGTCGTCTCGTCGAACAGCTCCTCGATCGCATAGCGGCGCGGAATCAGCGCCTGCTGGAATGCGTAGTCGACGATCAACTCCAGCGGCTTCCGGTTGGCCTCGATCCCGAACGGGACAAGGTCGGGCGTTGCCGCAGGCCCCACCTGCGCCTTGTCCTGCTTGAGGAGATCATAGACGCCCGCAACGATCCCGGGACGCGTTCTCGCCAGTTGCTCGGTCACGACCACGAGATGATTGACCGGTACGACACCGCGCTTGGCGTACCATTTCGCGGCCTCCGCGGCCGGATCCGGGAACAGCGGCTTCAGCCTGGGACTATCAGAGGTCTCGCCGAGAACTGCGTCGAGCTCGCCGTCGAGCAGCATCTGCAGGATCTTCTTGTCCTTCGGGGCGCGCTCGGTGGTGTCGACATATTCGGCGACGTGCGGATCCTCGAAGGTGACCCAGCGGATCTTGTCGAGATTGACGCCGTAATCGTTGGCGAGAATGCCCCTGATCCAGGCGCCGGTCGTCGTCGTGAACGAGCGGATGCCGACGCGCTTGCCTTCGAGATCGGACGGTCCGAGCGTTCCCTTCGTGGGATTGTAGAGCGCATAGGAATGCTGGAAGCGCCCAAGCATGGTCGCCGGCAGCAGCACCAGCGGCTTGCCGTGGGCTTTCGCCATCAGATAGGTGACAATCGCCATCTCGCAGACATCGAAGGCCTGCTCCCGCACCATCGGCTTGAACGCGGTGTTGGTCGGCGTGTACGTGATGAAGTCGAGATCGAAAAGATCGGAGCGGAGCGCGCCGCTCTTCACGGCCTGCACGTGGGGATGATTGCCGAGCACGGCCTTCAGCTTGAGACGATCCATCCGCCCGCTCCGCTAATCTTCAGACGTCCTCGGGATTGTCGACATAGACGAGCCCGGCCTTCGCCAGCGCCTCGCGCATGCCGTACATGTCGAGACCCAGTTCGCCCGAGGCAAGGCGCTTGCGCTTGCCGCCTTCGTCAGCGTTGCGCTTCCTCGCCTTCTCGGCAACCTCGGCGGCGTAGCGCTTCGGGACCACGACGACGCCATCGTCATCGGCGACGATGATGTCGCCGGGATCGACATTGACGCCGGCACAGACCACGGGAATGTTGACCGAGCCGAGCGTCGCCTTGACTGTGCCCTTGGCCGAGACAGCGCGCGACCATACCGGAAATTTCATCTCGTGCAGCGCATTGACGTCGCGGCAGCCGGCATCGATGATCAGCCCCTGCACGCCGCGTGCCTGCAGCGAGGTCGCCAGCAATTCGCCGAACATGCCATCGGTATTGTCGGTGGTGCAGCCGACGACGAGGATGTCGCCCTTTTTGCACTGCTCGACCGCGACATGGATCATCCAATTGTCGCCGGGCTGCGCCAATACGGTGACGGCGGGCCCGGCGATCGACGCGCCCGCCCAGACCGGGCGCAAATAGGGCTTCATCAGACCCATGCGCCCGTAAGCCTCGTGCACGGTCGAGACGCCATACGCCGCCATGTTGGCGGGATCGGCGCGCTCAATGTTGCGAACGACGACCGGCTTCATGCCAGCTCCTCCGCAACCGTCGGGAACAGGCGCTGATAGGCCTCGCCATAGGTCATGGGCACGCCGGTGTTGCGGCTGCCCTGAATGCCGCGGTTGAGCGCGACGCGCTCGTAATAACCCCAGAGATGTTTTTGCGCGGCGAGGATCTGGAATGCCTCGTACTTCTCCTTCCAGACCTCATCGATCTTGAGGAGCAGATCCGGCTTGTAGTTGCACTGCTCAGGCTGATGCGGCTCGAACAGGAACACCGGTGGCGCCGAATATTTGTACTGCACGCCGGGCTTGTGGCCCATGGCCTGCGCGACCACACGCGTCTCCTGGGCGAAATGCGCCGCGTTGGGATGGTCGAAATTATAAGGGTCTTCCAGCGCGTGGGTCAGCACGAAGCTGGGATTGAGCTCGCGGTAGATGTCGACCATGCGGTCGAAATGCGCCTCCGTGAGCTTCAGCGGATAGTCGCCGCAGTCGAAGAACTCGATCTCCGCGCCTAGCAGCTTTGCCGCCCGCTCCGCCTCGTCCTTGCGGCCGGCCTTGACCGATTCCAGCGTCGCGCCCTTTTCCTTCCAGGCAAACTGGCTCTCGCCGCGCTCGCCAAAGGACAGGCAGACGATCTTCATGCGATAGCCCTTCTTCGCATGCAGCGCGATCGCGCCGCCGGCGCGCCAGACGAAATCGCCGGGATGGGCGGTGATGACGAGACCTGTCTTCATGGGAGAAACTCCCCTCTCTTGTTCGTAAGCATCATAAGCCGCCTGCGTCGCGCCGGAAGCCAATTCATCGGATCGCAGCGGCCGCTTGTTCCTCGCCGTCGAGCACGCGCCTCAACCGTTCGCCGTCGAGCGCGCCTTCCCATTTGGCAATCGCGATGGTCGCGACCGCGTTCCCGATCAGATTGGTCGGCGTCAGCCCCTGCGACATCAGGCGATGGATGCCGAGCACCAGTGCCACGCTCGTCACCGGGATGGTGCCGGTCGCCGACAGCGTCGCCGCCAGCACGACGAAGGCGGCGCCCGCGATCCCCGCCGCGCCCTTGGAGGTCACCAGCAGGATCAGCAAGAGCTCGATCTGCTCGGCAAGCCCGAACGGCGTGTTGGTCGCCTGCGCCAGGAACACCGAGGCCGCGGCAAGGTAGAGGCAGGTGCCGTCGAGATTGAAGGAGTAGCCGGTCGGGATCACGAGCCCGACCACGCTCTTCTCGCAGCCCGCCTTCTCCAGCTTGGTCAGCATCCGCGGCAGCACCGTCTCCGACGACGTCGTAGCGATGCAGATCAGCAGCTCTTCCCAGATGTAACGGATCAGCTTGAGCAGCGAGAAGCCGCAGAGCCGCGCGACGGGGCCGAGCGCCGCGACGACGAAGACCAGGCAGGTGAGATAAAAGCCGCCGAGGAGCTTGCCGAGCGAGGCCAGCGATCCCACGCCGAACTTGCCGACCGTGAAGGCGATGGCGCCGAATGCACCGATCGGCGCCGCCCACATCACGAAGCCGACGACGGCGAACACCATCTTAGCGGCGATATCGATCAGATGGACCAGCGGCAAGGCCCGTTCGCCGAGCTGCACCAGCGCAAAGCCGCAAAGGACGGAGATGAACAGCACCTGGAGGATGTTGCCTTCGGCGAAGGCGCCGATGAACGTCGCGGGCACGATGTTCATCAGGAATGGCACGAAGCCGATGACGCTGGTCTGCTTGACGTAAGGCTCGATCGCGCTGGCATTGATGCTGGCGGGATCGATGTTCATGCCGACGCCGGGCTTGAGCAGGTTGATCGCGATGAGACCGATGATCAGCGCGATCGTGGTCATGATCTCGAAATAAACTATCGCCTTCACCGCGACGCGCCCGACCCGCGCCATGTCAGCCATGTGCGCGATGCCGTGCACGACGGTGCAGAAGATGATCGGCGCGATCAGCATCCGGATCGCCTTGATGAAGGCATCCCCGAGCGGCTGCATCTTGGCGCCCGCCTCCGGACTGGCGATCCCAAGCGCGATGCCGGCCGCCATGGCGATGAGCACCTGGATCCAGAGCTCCCTCCACCAGGGCTGCCCGCGCGGCTTGTCGATCGCGATCGCCGTCATCGGTCGAACTCGAACAGGCGCGCCGGATTGTCGACGAGGATCTTCTGCTGGAACTCCGGCTCCGGCGCGAACAACGGGATCAGATCGACGAGGTCGCCGTCATTCGGCATCGCCTTGACGTTGGGATGCGGCCAGTCGGTGCCCCAGATGACGCGGTCGGGCGCGGTCTCGACGATCTTTCGCGCGAACGGCACCGCGTCGGTAAAGGGCGGACCGCTGGAGGACACCCGCTCCGAGCCACAGATCTTGACCCAGCATTTTTCGTCGCGCTGCATCAGCTCGATCAAAATCTTGAACGGCAACTGGTCGAGCCCCTCAGAGGCCTTCACCCGTCCCATATGATCGATGGTGTAGCTCAGCGGCAGCCTTGCCAGCATGTCGGCATAATCAAACAGGTCGATCGCATCGAAATGCAGGTCGATGTGCCAGCCGAGCGGCGCGACCATGGCGATGACGCGATCGAACACGCCCTTGTCAGGGACGCCGCCGAGATGGCGGACGAAATTGAAGCGGCAGCCGCGAAAACCGCCCTCGTGCAGCGCACGAAGCCCGCGCTCGGTGATGGTGTCGTCGATATTGGCGACTGCGCGATAGGCGCCGCTACTCTGCGCGATGGCATCGAGCGCCACACTGTTGTCGGTGCCGTGCACGCTGGCGTTGACGATGACGGCGCGCTCGACACCGAGCTTGGCATGCAGCGCGCGGAAATCCTCCAGCGGCGCATCCGGCGGCGTGTAGGATCGGTCAGGCGCGTAAGGGTATTTCGAGCCGGGCCCGAAGATGTGGCAGTGCGCATCGCAGGACAGTTTTGGCAGCTTGAACTTCGGCGTGCGCGTGTTCCGATCGGGCGGCGGAATGGTGGGAGTGTACATCATCGTCATCAGGTGAACTTGAACAGGCGTGCGGGATTGTCGACCAGCAGCTTTTGCCGGACCTTTGCGTCGGGCGCGTAGAGCGGAATCAGGTCAACGATCTCGCCGTCGTTCGGCATGACCTTGACGTTAGGGTGCGGCCAATCGGTGCCCCAGAGCACGCGATCGGGCGCGTTGTCGATCAGCGCCTTGGCAAACGGCACCGCATCGTGGAACGGCTTGCCGACGGCGGAGGCGCGCTCGAGCCCGGTGATCTTGACCCAGCACTTCTCGTCCTTTTTCTGAAGGTCGAGCAGCGCGGTGAAGCCGGGATCGTCAAGCCCCTTCCCGGCCTGCACCGTGCCCATGTGATCGATCACATAAGGCGTCGGCAGCGCAGTCAGGAGGCCTGCGAATTCGGCGATCGTGCCCGGCTCAAAATAGACGTCGATGTGCCAGCCGAGCTCGGCAACGCGGTGCACGATGCGCTGGAACTTACCCATATCGCCGACGCCGCCGAGACGCCTGAGGAAGGCAAAACGGCAGCCGCAGATGCCAGCCTTGTCGAGCGCCGCCAGCTCCTTCTCGGTCATCTCGTCATTGACGTTGGCGATGCCCCTATAGGCCCCCTCGCTCTGGGCGATGGCGTCGGTGACGACGCGATTGTCGGTGCCGTGCACGGTCGCATTCACGATCACGCAGCGCTCGACGCCGATTGTCTCGTGGACGCTGCGAAACGCCTCCAGTGGCGCATCAGCCGTGTTGTAGGGGCGCTTTTCCGCGAAGGGGTAACGCGACGCCGGCCCGAAGATGTGGGTATGGCTGTCGCAGGATTTTGCCGGCAGCTTGAACAACGGCGTCGTGGGATTTGGGTCCGGCGGCGTGATCGTCGACATCGCTTTCGGCTCTGCGCCTTGCGCACACGCCTCGCTCGCAAGCGCCGCACCGGCCAGTCCGGTCAAGAGATGCAAGCACTCCCGCCTGTTCATGTTCCCAACACCCTGTCACACCGTCCGCCTGCGAGCGGAAGCGCTGTTACGCGCCTCCCCTCGGGTGGCTTCTTTCAAGTCTTGCTGCTGACGACCGGCCGCCGCCGCGCCGGCGCGGCATGATCGAGCGGCGGCGCCTGGAATGAGGCGACCGTGGCCTGCACCAGCTGCTCGATAGCGCTGGCGGCATCGCCGCCATCGGCCTCGCCGCGCGACAGGCGCGAGACGCGATCCGGTGTCACCAACGAGTAATAGAGTGCGCCGAGCAGGAAGTGACTGCGCCAGACGATGTCGGTGCGCGGAATGTGCGGCAAGCTCTCGTGGATCGCATCGATGAAGGCGTGACTGGTGTCGTCAAAGGTCTGCGCTATGATTTTTCGCGCGACCTCGTTGCCCTCGGCCGACATCACGGCGCGCAGCCGCGTGAAGCGCGCACCGCCGCCGGCAAGGTCGCTGCCCGAGGTGAAAGCCGGCACGACGTAGGCCCGCACCACAGCCTCCAGCCGGTCCTGGAGATCGCGCACCCGCCTGGCGGCGGCGAGCAGCTCCGAACGTCGCAAATTCATCGGCCCGCAATGGCGCCGGTAGATCTCCAGCAGCAGGCCGTCCTTGGTCTTGAAATGATAGGTCACGCTGCCGGGATTGGCTCCGGCAGCCTGCGCGATGTCGCGCACCGAGACGGCGTTGAAGCCGTTGATGGCGAACAGCTCCTCGGCCGCGGCGAGGATTGCCTCGCGCATGTTCGGCTTGCGGGCCGTTTCCTTGCTGGTGGGCTTGCGTACCATGTGATTTGTACTATCGTACAAAAGATCAGGTCTCGTCAACAAAAACCATGGGCGGCGTCCGGACGGCCTGGAAGACCGATGCAAGGATGCGTGCGCCCGCAAGGAGTGCTGGGAAAATGCTGGGTATGAACAAGACAATCGGCGGATTGATGCTGGGCGCCGGTTTGCTGCTCGCGGGCAGCGCCGCGCAGGCCGCCGACACTTATCCGAGCAAGCCGGTTCACATCCTCGTACCTTACGCGGCCGGTGGCGCGGTCGACGTGCTCGCGCGCACGCTGAGCCAGGCGCTGGCCAAGTCCTGGGGTCAGCAGCCGGTAGTCGACAATCGTCCCGGCGCCGGCGGCATCGTTGCCTCGCAGGCGCTGACGCAGGCCGCGCCCGACGGCTACACGCTGATCCTGGTCGCGAGCGGCCATCCGCTCAACCAGTTCATCTATCCGAGCGTGCCCTACGACACGTTCAGGGATTTTACCGCAATCACCGAAGTCGCCTCCTCACCGCTCGCGATCGTGGTGGCCAAGGACAGCCCCTACAAGACGCTCGGCGATCTCCTGGCTGCGGCGAAGAAAGATCCGGACAAGCTATCTTACGGCATGTCCGGAAACGGTACCTCGGCGCATCTGGCCGGCGAACTGTTGAAGCACATGTCCGGCAGCAAGATCGTCGCGATCCCCTACAAGGGCGGCGCGCCGGCACTGACGGCCGTGATCGCAGGCGAGATCCCGCTCAGCATCAATCCGCTCGCGGAAGCGATCGGACAGCTCGAAGGCGGTCCGGTGCGCGCACTTGCCGTGACCTCGGCCGAGCGCTCCAAGGCATTACCTGACGTCCCGACCGTCGCAGAATCCGGCGTCGCCGGTTACGACGTTTCGGTGTGGTGGGGCGTGCTTGGTCCGGCAAAAATGCCGCCGGAGATCGTGGCGAAGCTCGAGACCGATCTGAAGGCGGCGCTGCAGGATCCAAACGTGCTGTCGACGCTCGGCAAGATCGGCGCCGCTCCGGTCGGCTCCTCCGCCAAGGAGTTTGACGCCTACATGCGCGCCGAGGCGACCAAATGGGAGCCGGTGCTGAAGGCGGCCAACATCCGCGCGCAGTGAGGCTCTTTGCATGAGGGCCTTCTCTGGACGCCTCGCCCGCACCGCCCTCTTGGTGGCCGCAATCATCAGCCTGTTCGGCGCGTCCGCGCGCGCCGACGGCGAGGCAAAGCTGCTGGCGCCGAGCGGCAGCTTGCGCGTCGGCATCTATCCGGGCAGCCCGACCTCGATGGTGACGGATGCCGTCGGCAAGCCGCACGGCCTCGCCTATGATCTCGGCGCCGAGCTCGCCCAGCGGCTCGGCGTTGGCGTCGATTATGTCAGGTTCGAGCGCGTTGCCGACATCGTCAGCGCGATCCACGATGGCAAGATCGACTTCACCGTGACCAACGCCACGCCGGCCCGCGCCAACGAGGTGAGCTTCAGCCGGCCCGTGCTGGCAATCGAGCTCGGCTTTCTCGTCCCGGCGTATTCGCCGATCAGAGAGGTCGAGGACATCGACAAGCCCGGTGTGAAGATCGGCGTCACCAAAGGCTCGACCTCCGAGCGCACGCTGCCGACAAAATTCAAGAACGCGACCATCGTTCCCGCCGCAAGCGTCAAGGCCGCCATCGCGATGTTCGGGAGCAGTGAGATCGATCTCTACGCGACCAACAAGCCGACGCTGTTCGAAATGTCCGACCAGATGCCGGGCGCAAGGATTCTCGACGGCAATTGGGGCCTGGAGCACATGGCCATCGCGATCCCCAGAGGACGCGAAGAGGCGCTGTCCCTGCTCAACAGCTTCGTTGCGGAGAAACAGTCGTCCGGCGCGTTGGAGACGATCCAACGTCAGGCTGGCTTGCGCGGCGCGATGAAGGTAACGCGCGAGTAGGTCTCGCCGAGCGAGACCGCACGACGCAGCTGCTGCAGTCTCTCGAAAACCTGCGAACGATTGGCGATCGCAGCATCGCGATAGCCTCGCGTCCATTTGCTGCAAATCAACGCGGCAAGGTGGACAAAGCGTCATTTGTCTTCGGGGCTGCGCTAGGCGACCAGTGCCAAGATCGCCGGAGACCGAAGAATGAACAAACCCCTGTTGTTGACACTCCATCGCTGGATCACGCTGGTCTTTGCGCTTCCCCTGTTCGCGATCATCACCACCGGCCTGATCCTGGCGTTCGAGCCGCTGATGCAAGTCAATGGCATCGGCGGTCCGGCGATCGATGCCGCGCGCGTCGTCGAGCTGGTGAAGACGTACGATGCACACAACAAGGCGCGCGGGCTTTCGATCAATGCGGCTAGCCAGCGGATGACGCTGCAAGGCTCCGGCGCGCCGGCCATCGACCTCGTGACCGGCGCACCCGCTGCGGCCAGCTCCGGCCCGACCGATCTCTTCCGGTGGGCGCGGATCACGCATGAACGGCTGCTCGGCCAGGCGTGGCTGGTGACAAGCTCGACCATCGCCATGGTCATCCTGATCCTGCTCGGCAGCCTCATGGGACTGCCGCGGCTGCGCAACACGCTCTCCGGATGGCACAAGGGCACGGCCTGGTTCGCGCTGCCGCTCGTCCTGTTGAGCCCGCTGACCGGCCTGTGCATGGCGTTCGGCCTGACGTTTCAGAGCGGAGGCGTTCCGGCCGGCAGCGGCCGTCCCCTCGCCCTGCCCGACGCGATACGCATGGTCGCGGCCTCCCACGATCTCACGCACGTGATCTCGATCGGTATGCGCGGTGGCCACATGATGGCGCGAATCTATGACGGAGGAGAACTACGCGCCTATGCCGTCAATTCATCGGAGGTCACGCCACTGCCACGCAATTGGCCGCGCCTGATCCATGAGGGAAACTGGTCGGCCCTGATCGCCTCGTCGCTCAATGTGGTGACGTCGATCGCGCTGCTCACGCTGCTGTCGACCGGTCTCCTGATCTGGGCCCGACGTAAACTGCGCAAGCGGCGACCGCGCTCCGACCGCCAGGCTGGCGCGGCCGTGGTCGGCGCCCGCTGATCGCTCGGACGGTCAATTATGCGCGCTCGCCCGCATCTTCTCCGGCCGCGCGACGGGCCGCAGGAGATCGGCATCATCGTCGGCCGACGGGATCAGGATCGCGCGCTCGCGCGGCAGCGCCTCCGGCATCTCGTCGCGGATGAAGGCGACGAGCTTTTCCCTGATCTCGCAGCGCAGGTCCCAGGATTGCGGCGCGTTTCTTGCGCTGACCAGCGCACGTAGCTCGATGGTCCGGGAGTCCGCGTCGATCACCTGGAGATTGACCACCGCGCCATCCCAGAGCTTGGACTGCTTCACGGCATCCTCCAGCCAACGCCGGATGCGCGGCACGTCGGCGCGATAATCGACGTGCAGCGCGATCACGCCGATCAGGGAGGCGGTGTCGCGGGTCCAGTTCTGGAACGGCTTTTCGATGAAGTAGGACAGCGGTACCACCATGCGGCGCCAGTCCCACAGCCGGATCACGACATAGGTCGAGGCGATGTCCTCCACCCAGCCCCATTCGTTCTCGATGATCACGGCATCCTCGATGCGGATCGGCTGCGTGATCGCAATCTGCAGGCCGGCGATCAGGTTGCTGAGCAGCGGCCGTGCGGCAAGACCGACGATGATGCCGGCCGCGCCGGCGGAGGCGAACAGGCTGACGCCGTATTGCCTCACCGAATCGAACGTCATCAGCGCGGTGGACACCGTAATGACGACGATGATGGTATCGGTGACCCGCTTGAACACGCGAACTTGCGTGACGTGCTTGCGCGCGACGAAATTCTCGGTGACATCGCGGAAATTCTGCAAGTACCGCGCCGCGCTCATGTCCACGACCCGGATCGAGATCCAGCCGATCAGGGCGATGACGGCCACGACGAACAGGCGCATCAGCGGCGTGCGGATCATGTCGTCGAGCGGGGCAAGCGGCAGGACCAATGCGACGGCCGCCAGGCAAAGCGCCAGTTGGGCCGGGCCCGCGGTGCGATCGATGAATACGCTCAGCAGCGGAAGGCGGGTTCCGAAGGCGCGCGCGAGCAGCCATACGGCGACCCGGTAGACGAACAGCGCAAGCAAGATCGCGCCGAGAACCAGACCGAGGCCGACAAACCACGACGGTATCCAGCCGAACATCCTGTCGATGTCGGCCATCAGGGCCTGCAGATTCATCGATTGTCCCCGTCATTGCATTTGCGTAGCCCGCTCAACGCCTCCCGGCCGGCTTGGCTCCCCTCTCTCGTGCAACGCAGCATTCCGCAGATGCAACCGTCGCCGAACTGCGCTAATTTAGGGGCACGATGACCAGACGTACCGGCAGCGCCGATCTTCCCTTGCACACCGGGCGGGTTCCGCCGTGGCTTGCGAGCCGCATGGCTTCGCTCGGATCGATCGTCACGCAGGCGATCGTGCATCATTACGGCCGCGATGCGTTTCTTCAGCGGCTGTCGCATCCATTCTGGTTCCAGTCGTTCGGCGCCGTGATGGGAATGGACTGGCACTCCTCCGGCATCACCACATCCGTAATCGGCGCGCTGAAGCGCGGGCTCGGGCCGCTTCAGGATGAGCTTGGCATCTATGTCTGTGGCGGACGCGGCCAGCATTCGCGCAAGACGCCGGACGAGTTGATGCAGCTCGGCGACCGCGTCGGATTCGACGGCGCAAAGCTGACCCGCGCCAGCCGCCTGGTGGCGAAGGTCGACAGCGCGGCCGTGCAGGACGGCTTCGATCTCTATCTCCACGGCTTCTTCGTGACCGCCGACGGCAAATGGACGGTGGTGCAGCAGGGCATGAACGGCGACAAGCGGCAGGCCCGCCGCTATCACTGGCATTCCGAGGCGCTGAAGAGCTTTGTCGATACGCCGCACAGCGCGATCGACGGTCCGCAACAAGGCGAGATCGTCAATCTGACCGACCACCGCGCCGATGTCTCGCGCAACGCGCAGCTCGAGCTCCTCAGCGATCTCGGCCCCGATCGCATCCTCACTGAATTCGAGCGGCTCACCGGGACTGCGCCTGAGCCTGCGCAGGCCATGCTGCCGCATCTGATCATGCCCGCGCATCACGATGTCCGGCCGAAGGATGTGTTCGCGCGGCGCCTGCACGGCACCCTCGCCGCAGCCGCCGAGCGCGGCCCGATCGATTTCCCGGAGCTGCTGCTGACGCCCGGCGTCGGCGCGCGCACCGTGCGCTCACTGGCGATGGTCGCCGAGGTCGTGCACGGCGCGCCCTATCGCTTCAAGGATCCCGCGCGCTTCTCGCTCGCCCATGGCGGCAAGGATCGGCATCCCTACCCTGTCCCGATCAAGGTCTACGACGAGACCATTCGCGTGCTGAAGGGCGCGATCCAGAGCGCCAAGCTCGGACGTGACGAAGAGATGCAGGCGATCAGGCGCCTCGACGACCAGGCGCGTCGGCTGGAACGCACCGCGCGCGGCCCGTCGGTCGAGACCTATATCGCCGGCGAGCGTGCGGCCTCACCCGACCTCGACGGCCGCTCCGTGTTCGGCTGGGAGCGCGACCTCGTGCCGACAAAAAAGCGGACCGGCTGAAGACCGGTCCGCGAGTTCAGCGGGAGGAACGCCCCTCTCAGGTCTCATCAGTCTCCGGCGTCTCGTAGAGCCGGTTGGCTGCGTGATCCTGATACTGTTCGGTCTGAATGGACTTGCCGTCCATGCCGCGAATGTCCGAATGCTGGGCCTTGTCGCGGTTGGACAGGACCATGTTATCGCCGATCTTCTCCTTGGGCACATCGGTCAATGCACCGGTGCCGTCGCCCTTGCCATGCATGCCGGATCTGAAGTGCGTCTTGCTGCCGTGCCCACTTGGCATCAGTCTCTCCTCTTGGCTCGGTAGGTCCGTTGTACCGGCATTGGTCGCGGCGGCTGCTGTGGTCTATCTGCCGCCGCCCTTGCCGGCCGCATCGTGGCGGTGATGGGAATCCTGCTCGCCTCCACCACCGGAGACGCGGCTGTGGCTTCGCTGCTCATCGTCCGCAGGCGGCTTCTTCACTTCCAGCGGCGCCTTCGCGTTCTCATGCGATGCGCCGGGGCCGCCCTGGCGAATACTGTTGGGTGTCTTGGTGGATGTCGACATGAATGTCGCCTCCTCAACGGTCTTGCTGGTATCCCTGATTGGTCGTGTTCTGCCTGATGTTGCCTTGCTGTCCCTGTTGGTCCGGATTTTCCGCGCGCTGCTGACCGCGCGGAGTCTGATCGGCCGATGTTTGCTTGGTGTCGCCAGTTCCCTTCCGGCTCTGATTGGCCGGCGGAACATTCGGCATTTTGCTGGTCATGATCCAACCTCTTCGAGAGATGGGACTTCTGGGCCCGGAACTGTTCCGTCGCGTGCCTCAGGTCCCGGTGGACAACAGCAAGCGCCGCAGGCCGTTCCGAGCGGATCATGGTCAGCGACGATTTGCCGAAGGAGAGAGCTTCACTCCGCCCGCACGGGAGAACGATCAGCCATCGCTGGCGCCGCAGCGGCAAATGTTCCGTGGATCTCGGCCGTGACGGGAAGCTTCGCAATCATGCGAATCCCCGGGCGCTTGCGCCAATGGATGTGCGAGGGGTCGACGGCCAGACCAAGTTTCGGCCAGCGCACGAACAGCGCTTCCAGCGCGCAGGCCGCCTCGATCCGCGCAAGCTGATGGCCGAGGCAGAAATGGATTCCCGTCCCGAACGAGAGGTGACGGTTCGGCTTGCGCTCGAGATCGAGGCTTTCGGGACGATCATGCATCGCCGGATCCATATTGGCGGCGGCGAGCATCACCATGACACGGTCGCCCTTCTTCAGACGCACGCCTTCGACCTCGACGTCCCGCCGCACATAGCGCGGTTTTGAAAATTGCACCGGGGAGACGAAACGCAGGAACTCCTCGACGGCGAGACCGGCGCGGCTCCAATCCTGCTCCAGCCAATTGCGGAGGCCAGGACTTCTGAGCAGCTCGTAGGCGGAACCGCTGATGAGATGCGTGGTCGTCTCAGAGCCGGCTGCAAGCAGCAGAAACACCATCGAGACCATTTCATCCGGCGTGATCCGGGCACCCTCGCGCTCGACCTGGACCAGTTCGGCGATCAGGCCTTCGCCGCCCTGCACGCGCGCGGCCTGCAATTGCTGCTCCAGGTAGCTCCGCATCTTTCGGAACGCCCACAGCAAGCGGAAGAAGCTGACGACATTCGTCAGCGAGGACATCGCGTTGCCCCAGGCGATGAATTTGGGCCGGTCGGCCAGAGGCAATCCCAGAAGCTCGGAGATCACTGCGAGCGGCAGGATGCGCGCGTAGCGCTGGATTAGATCGGCTGGCCGTCCCTCCGCGAACAGCTCGTCGGCCAGGCCGTCGGCAATGGCACGGATGCGCGGCTCCATCGCGACGATGGCACGACGGCGAAAGGCCTCGTCCACGATGCTGCGGAGCCTGGTATGGTCAGGCTCGTCCATCGTCAGCATGTTGTTGGCGATGGTTCTGACGAAGCTCGGCATCCACCAGCGCAGAGCCGCAACGTCGCCATCCTCCTTGCGCAGCGTGAAGGTAGCGCCGTCCTTCAGCACCTGAGCCGTCGCGTCATGGGTCGTGGTGATCCAGACATCGCCGACCAGAGGAAATCGCGTCGCGACGAGAGGACCGGACATGCGCAACGCCGCGATCGCCTTGGGCGGATCGCGAAAGAAGGCCTCGCTGGTAAAATCGAGGCGCGCTGTCATGGGATCACCGGAGTGATTGTTGGCGTCTCACCCAGATGGTATGCGCGGGCCAACCCGCAAGTCGGAACCCGCGCGAGGAGACGGCGATCTATCCACGCCCCGGCGAGCGCTGGCCGGTCTTGCGCTGCTGCTGGTTGGTATAGGCGTCCCAATGGCTCCAACTGCCGTTGCTGAGGCTCTGCATGTCGGTGCCGAGCGGACGGCGCGTGCGCTTGTCGTGATCGGCGATCACGCGCTCGGACTGGACGATCTTGCGCTTGAGTTCCGCGATCGCCTTCTGGGTCTGGCCGTTCCGCTTCGAGGAGGCGATCTCGCCCATCGTAAAGCGCGCCGTCTCCAGCGCCTTCAACTCGGCGCGGTTCTTCTTCAACTGGACCCGGTGCCAGGCGATGTTGCTGTCGCTGTCCGCAACCATGTGGGAACTCCGCTGATTCGTTCCCACAGTGTATCAAGCGCCGAATCGGCGCCGCAACGGGCCCCACGCGGCGAAAATGCGGTCTTCTCAAGCTAGAATTGCGCGTTAGCGCTCGGCAAAGGCCTTTTCGACCACGAATTGGGCCGGCTCGCCGTGATTGCCCTCGATAAAGCCGCGCTCACCCAGGAGCACGCGGGTATCAGCGACCAGTGCCGGGCTGCCGCAAATCATGACGCGGTCGTGGGCGGCCTCCAGCGCCGGCAGGCCAATATCGGCGAACAGCTTGCCTGTGGTGATGAGGTCGGTGATGCGGCCGCGGTTGCGGAAGGGATCACGCGTCACGGTCGGATAATAGATCAGCTGATTCTGAATGTACTCGCCGATCAGTTCGTCCTTCGGCAGCGTCTCGGTGATCATCTCGCCATAGGCGAGCTCCTTGACGTGCCGGCAGCCATGCAACAGCACGACCTTCTCGAACCGCTCATAGGTCTCGGGGTCCTTGATCACGCTCAAGAACGGCGCAAGGCCCGTGCCGGTGCCGATGAGGTAGAGGTTGCGCCCCTCCTCCAGATTGTCGATCACCAGCGTGCCGGTGGCCTTGCGGCTGACGATGATCTCGTCGCCTTCCCTCAAATGCTGGAGCCGCGAGGTCAGCGGACCGTCCGGCACCTTGATCGAGAAGAACTCCAGCGTGTCCTCGTAATTGGCGCTGGCGACGCTGTAGGCCCGCAGCAGCGGCTTCTCGCCGACCTTGAGCCCGATCATGGTGAATTCGCCGTTGCGGAAGCGGAAAGTCGGGCTGCGCGTGGTCTTGAAGGAGAACAGCGTATCGGTCCAGTGGTGGACGCTCAAAACGCTTTCCTGGTTGAAATTGCTCATCTCACCTTCCCTGTCGCTTCCAATGCGGTTCCGAGGCGGGCAGCTATGCGTCGTTTGTACACGATCATTCGTATACTAATGAATAATCCTGCTTGATCCCGCGGTCAAGGCTGCCCAAGATCGAAAGCGTTGCAGTTAGGAATAAGGAGCCCCTTCCATGGCGCATGACGCACCCCAGGCCACCGGACCCTCGAAGCTCGTGATCCGGAATATCGGCCTGATCCTGTCCGGCGCCCTGGAAAAGCCGATCCTGGATGGCGACACCATCGTCGCCGAGAACGGCAAGATCACCGCGATCGGCCGCTTCAAGGACATCGACATCGAAGGCGCGACCACGATCGTCGAGGCCAACGGGACCACGGTCGCGCCGGGCCTGATCGACAGCCACGTCCACCCTGTGGCGGGCGACTGGACGCCGCGTCAGAACCAGATCGGGTGGATCGACAGCAACCTCCACGGCGGCGTTACCACCATGATCTCCGCCGGCGAGGTGCACATGCCCGGCCGCCCCCGCGACGTCGTCGGGCTGAAGGCGATGGCGATCTTTGCGCAGCGCGCATTCTGGAATTTGCGCCCCGGCGGCGTGAAGGTTCACGCCGGTGCGCCGGTGATCGAATGCGAGATGGTCGAGGAGGACTTCAAGGAGCTGGCCGCCGCCGGCGTCAAGCTGCTCGGCGAGGTCGGCCTCGGCGGCGTCAAGGACGGTCCCACTGCACGCAAGATGGTCGGCTGGGCACGCAAATACGGCATCCAGAGCACCATCCACACCGGCGGCCCCTCGATCCCCGGCTCCGGCCTGATCGACAAGGACGTGGTGCTGGAGGCCGATACCGACGTGGTCGGCCACATCAACGGCGGTCACACCGCCCTGCCCGACGATCAGATCCGCTGCATCTGCGAGGGCTGCAAGCGCGGCCTCGAGCTCGTGCATAACGGCAACGAGCGCTCCGCTCTGTTCACGCTGCGCACCGCGCGCGAGATGGGCGATCTGCACCGGGTCATCCTCGGTACCGACGCGCCCGCCGGCTCCGGCGTGCAGCCGCTCGGCATTTTGCGCATGGTCTCGATGCTGTCCTCGCTCGGCGAGCTGCCGGCCGAGCTTGCGTTCTGTCTCGCCACCGGCAACACCGCCCGGATGCGCGAGCTCGATTGCGGCCTCATTGAAGTCGGCCGTTCCGCCGACTTCGTCATCATGGACAAGGCCCAACACTCGCCAGGCAAGAACATCCTGGAGAGCGTCCAGCTCGGCGACCTCCCGGGCATCGGCATGACTATCATCGACGGCATCGTGCGCACCCAGCGCAGCCGGAACACGCCGCCCGCGGGGAAAGTGCCGGAGGTGGTGGCGAAGTGACGCAGACGGAGCGGCACACCGCTCGGCATCGCCCCTCGATGGCGTTGAACAAGTCTGCGACCTGCTGCGTCTAACGCAGGCAGCCCCCGGCGGCGGCATTTCATTGCTGGACGATCGAGGGAAACATGAAGAACTCATCGCGAATAGCCGTCGGCGTTGCTGGCGCGGTGGCGGGCTATGTCGCGATCTTTGTGCTGTTTTCCCTGTTCGATTTCGGCAACCGCGCGGACCCGATCACCTCGGGTCTATTGGGCCTGTTCGTTTACTCCCCCATCGGCGCGATCGCCGGCGCTGTGTTTGCCAACTGGCTGGTGAGGCGTTCAGGCCACGACGCAGGCAATGGCAGCATCGCGCGCAACAGCCTGAAGTCTCTCGGCGTCGTCGTCCTGCTCTGCGTCGCCGGGATCGGCATCTACGTCGCCTACGCCTATGCGACTGCGACGCCATGGCTCAACCGGAACGGCGGCAATCCCCTGCTCGTATTTGAGGTCCGTTTTCCGGCCGGGGTCGCGGTGCCGACATCGGCCCAGGGCATCACCATCGAATTGCAGACCGACCTCAACACGATGCCGGGCGAAGTGACCCCGGCCGCCTTCTATCGTGACGGCGACCAGCCCGTCATCGCAGGCGAAGTCGAGCTCGCGTTTCGAACCTCGCACCGGCAGCTCGCTGTCAATATCGAGGGCCAACCGAGCCGAATCTATCCGATCGACTTGACGGCCCGGGCGCCGCATACGCCGGGGTTCGGGACCTGGCGGCGGCTCGCCGACGGCAGCGAAATCCGCTACCGCGCCAAATGGCCGGGCAAGACGTAAGCATTCAAGATCAGCGCTTCTTCGTGATCTCACATCGCACATAGGTCTGGCGCTTGGCCTGCCCGACCGGTCCGTTGTCCATCACCAGCTTGCCGTCCACGGCGATGGAGACCCGGGGATTGGAGCGAAACTTCTCGCCCTCGCCTTCGCAAGCGAGCTTCATCTTCCAGCCGAGCTTTCCGTCGGCGGCGATCTCGCTGGCGCGGCAGCGCGTCTCGTACCAGTAGAGGCGATTGCCGCCTTCGATGCTCATGCGGTTGGGGCTGTCGTCATCGCGGCAGTCTTTTTTGGTGGACGCCCAGAAGCCCTCGTAGGGCTGCGCGGCAAAGGCAGGCGCGCAACTGCCCGCCAGCGCCGCACTGAGAGTGAGGAGCATTACAAATTTCGTGGCGACTCTCATAACTAATACCTCGACAAGTCCTTTATCGAGGTTAGTCGCCCGTGCCCGCACCTTGTTCAACTGCCGTAGGGTGGGCAAAGCGACTTGTCCGCCATAGCTCGAAGAGCGACGGCGGAAGCGTGCCACCATTGAGAAGTGGTGGGCACGGCGCTTCGCGCCTTTGCCCACCCTACGAGACCGCCTACGGCACCCTCACCGCAGCTTGTTCAACAGCGTCATCAGCATCTCGCGCTCTTTCGTGTCGAGCGGCGCCAGCGTCTCGCGGGTGATGGCGAGCGCGTTCGGCGCGACCTTCTCCGAAAGCTGCTGACCGGCGCGCGTCAGGCTGACCAGCAGCCGCCGACCGTCCTCGGGATCCTGGCTGGTCTCGGTCAGGCCACGCGCCGTGAGCCGATCGATCACGCCCTTGATCGTCGCGACGTCCATCGCCGTCAGCCGGCCGAGCTGGTTCTGCGAGCACGGCCCGGTCTCGGCGAGCTTCGACAATGCCGCCCACTGCGTCGGCGTCAAATTGGTGCCGATATCGCGGGAGAAGATCGAGCTGTGGCGCTGCCAGACCTGGCGCAGGATGAAACCGACCTGCTCGTCGAGCACATAAGGCGGTTTTGCCGGTTTGACGCCCTTCTTCACCGCGACACTTCTCGCCACCCGTCCCCCGCCTCTCACAACGACAGATGCGCGTCGCGGATATCCGGACGCGCGTCGAGCTCGGCCATGGTGCCGCCGAAGCAGATGCGGCCGCGCTCGATGATGTAGGCGCGATCGGAAATCAACCGCGCGAAATGCAGATTCTGCTCGGAGACGACGATGCTGACGCCCTCCTTCTTCATGGTCAGGATGGCGTCGACCATCTGCTCCACGATCTTCGGCGACAGGCCCTCCGAGGGCTCGTCCAGCAGCACCAGCGACGGATTGCCCATCAGCGTGCGCGCAATCGTCAGCATCTGCTGCTCGCCGCCGCTCATGCGGCCGCCGGGACGGTTCTTCATCTCGCCGAGATTTGGAAACAGCGCGAACAGCTTTTCGCGCGTCCAATGCGGCGCGTTCGGACGCTTGGGCTGCTTGCCCACTTCGAGATTTTCCTCGACGGTCAGGTCGGTGAATATCCGGCGCTCCTCCGGCACATAGCCGAGCCCCTCGCGCACGATCTCGTGGGTCGGCTTGGCCGAGACGTCCTTGCCCTCGAACATGATGCGGCCGGTTCGTTGCGCGACCAGGCCGACGATCGAGCGGAACGTCGTCGACTTGCCGGCACCGTTGCGCCCGAGCAGCGCAACCACCTCGCCCTCGCCGACCTCGAAGCCGATGTCGAACAGGATATGCGCCGGGCCATAATGGCTGTTGAGGCCCTCGACGGTGAGCTTCATGTTGATGCTCCCTCGCGATGGCGGGCATCGTAGACCAGGCCCTCGCCGAGATAGACCGCCTGCACCTGCGGATTGCCGCGCACCTCGGCTGGCGTGCCCTCGGCGATCAACGTCCCTCGATTCAACACGATGATGCGGTCGGCGTGCTCGAACACCACGTCCATGTCGTGCTCGGTGAAGAGCACGCCGATCGATTTCTCCCGCGCAATGCTCGCGGTCAGCCGCATCAGGTCGACCCGTTCGCGCGGCGCCATGCCGGCGGTCGGCTCGTCCATCAACAGCAGCTTGGGCTGGTTGGCGAGCGCCACCGCAAGCTCGAGGCGCTTGAGGTCGCCATACGCAAGCTCACCGCAGGGCCGATCGGCATAGCCGCCCATGCCGACCAATTCGAGCAGACGGCCGGCCTCGCCGCGGTCGAACTTCGGTGCCGAACCGAACAGATTGAACAGCTGCTTGCCGTGCGAAATTAGTGCGACCTGCACGTTCTCGCGCACGGTCATGGTGGCGAAGGTCGCGGTGATCTGGAAGGTGCGCCCGACGCCGAGCCGCCAGACCTCCCGCGGCTTCCTGCCCGTGATCTCTTCACCGAGCAGGCGAACATGGCCGGTATCGGGCTTGTTCTGGCCGTTGAGCATGTCGAAGCAGGTGCTTTTTCCCGCGCCGTTCGGCCCGATCAGCGCCAGAATCTCGCCGGCTCGCAGCGAGAACGACACGCCGCGCACGGCGTGGATGCCGCCATACGATTTGGTCAAGCCTTCAACGGCGAGAAGTGGAGGTGCAACACTCATTCGGCAGACTCGATCGGCTTGGCAAGCAAGGGAGACCCCGGCGGCGATGCCTTCCTGCGGCGCTGCGCCAGCATCTCCAGCATGCCGACAATGCCCTTGGGGAAGACGACGACGATCAACATGATGAAGCCGCCGAGCACGAGCTTCGACAAATCGGTCTGGCTGACCAGCCAGATGTTCAAGGCCTTGTAGACGATGGCGCCGATCACCGCGCCGGACACCGTCTCGACACCGCCGAGCAGCACCATCACCAGCGCATCGACCGAGAGCGAAATGCCGAGATTGTCTGGGAAGACACTGCCCTTGAGGTAGGCAAACAGCGCGCCGCCGATGCCGGCGGTCGTCCCTGCGATCACGAAGGCCGTCCACTGGATGCGCTTGGCATTGATGCCGATCGCCTCGGTGCGCAGCAAAGAGTCGCGCGTCGCCCTTAGCGCGTAGCCGAATGGCGAGAACACCATCGCCCGCAGCGCGATGGTCACCAGCGTAGCAACGCCGAGCGCCAACCAGTAGAAGTGCGACGGGCTCGCCGCCCATTTTTCCGGCCAGACGCCCAAGATGCCGTTGTCGCCGCCGGTGACGCTCACCCATTGGAACGCGATCGACCAGACGATCTGCGCGAAGGCGAGCGTCAGCATGGCGAAGTAGACGCCGGAGAGCTGCACGGCGAAGAAGCCGAACACGGCGGCGCCCATGCAGCCGAGCAACGGCCCGAGCAGCAGGCACACGATCATCGGCAGCCCCGCCATCTTGGCGAGGAAAGCGACGCCATAGGCGCCGAGGCCAAAATAAGCGGCATGGCCGAAGGACGCGAGCCCACCGACCGACATCAGGAAGTGCAGGCTGACGGCGAAGATGACGAAGATCGCGATCTCCGAGCCGACGGTCAGCGCGTAGTTACCGGCGAACAGCGGCAGCGTCGCTGCAATCACGAGCGCGGCAAGCGCCATCAGCCGCTCGTTCTGCGTCAGCGGCCGCCACGGATTGACGGTGAGACCGGGCGTCTTGCGCGCGGGCGCCTCCGGCTTGCCGAATAGGCCCCAGGGGCGCACGATCAGCACCACCGCCATCACCAGGAAGACCAGGATGATGGAGATCTTCGGGAAGATCAGGATGCCGAAGGCATTGAGCTCGGAGACCAGCACCGCCGCGACGAACGCGCCGACGATGCTGCCGAGGCCGCCGATCACGACCACGACGAAGACTTCGACGATGATGCGCAGATCCATCGCGTGATGCACGGCATCGCGCGGGATCTGAAGCGCGCCGCCCAGCGCGGCGAGGAAGACACCGACCGCGAACACGGACGTGAACAGCCATTTCTGATTGACGCCGAGGGCTGCGACCATGTCGCGGTCCTGCGTCGCCGCGCGCACCAAAACGCCCCAGCGCGTGCGCTGGAACAGCAGCCAGAGAATGCCGAGCACGACGGGGCCCAGCACGATCAGGAACAGGTCGTAGCTCGGGATGTTCTGGCCGAAGAAATCGATCGCCCCCTTGAATCCGGGCGCACGACGGCCGACGAGATCGTCAGGCCCCCAGATCAGCACCACGAGATCCTCGACCATCAAGGTCAGGCCGAAGGTTGCGAGCAGCTGGAACAGCTCCGGCGCGTGATAGATGCGCCGGAGCAGCACCATCTCGACCAGCACACCGATCAGCGCCACGGCAATCGCCGCGAGCACGATGCCGCCCCAGAAGCCGAAGGCACCCGACAGGCGCTCCGTCAGCGTGAAGGCGATGTAGGCGCCGATCATGTAGAAGGCGCCATGCGCGAAATTCACGATCCGCGTCACGCCGAAGATGATCGACAGGCCCGAGGCCACCAGGAACAGCGACGCCGCGCTGGCGAGACCGGTCAGAAACTGTACGACGTAAAAGGCCATCGGCGGTCCGGGTTGGTGTTGCATGCCGCGGCACGCGGGTCTTGGTTCACCTCTCCCCGCTTGCGCGGGAGAGGTCGAATTTGCGCGATGCGCAAGTTCGGGTGAGGGGGAGTCTCCGCAAGGCTCGCTGTCACCTCCCTCGCGGAGGCTCCCCCTCTCCCCGCAAGCGGGGCGAGGGAGAAGGAAGACATCAATCCTTCGGACGCAGCTTCTCGACTTCGGCATCGCTGGGCAGATAGTCCGCGCCCTTCTTGTAAGCCGAATCCACCATCACGCCCTTGCCGTCCTTCAGCGCGGTCTTGCCGACGAAAGCACCGAGCGTCGACTGATGGTCGATCTTGCGGAAGGTGATCGCGCCGAATGGCGAGGGCATCGACAGTCCCTCCGCGGCAGCGATCAGCTTCTCCGGATCGGTCGAGCCCGCCTTCGCCAGGATCGCGGCGGCCGCCTTGATGGTCTGGTAGCCGACGATCGAGCCGAGGCGCGGATAGTCGTTGTACTTGGCTTGGTACGCCTTCAGGAACGCGTCATGCTCGGGCGTCTTGATCGAGTACCAGGGGTACCCGGTGACGATCCAGCCCTCGGGCGTCTCATCCTTGAGCGGATCAAGATACTCCGGCTCGCCGGTCAGGAAGGAGACGACCTCGCGCCCCTTGAACAGGCCGCGGGTGTTGCCTTCGCGCACGAGCTTGACGAGGTCGGCACCGAAGGTGACGTTGAGGATCGCTTCGGGATTGGCGGCGGCAACCGCCTGCACCACGGGGCCCGCGTCGATCTTGCCCTGCGGCGGCCATTGCTCGTCGACCCACTGGATGTCAGGGCGCTTCTCCGACATCAGCTTCTTGAACACGGCAACGGCGGACTGACCGTACTCATAGTTCGGCGCGATCGTCGCCCAGCGCTTGGCCGGCAGCTTTGCGGCTGCTTCCACCAGCATCGCCGCCTGCATGTAGTTGGAGGGACGCAGGCGGAAAGTGTACTTGTTACCCTTGGACCAGGTCACGGCATCCGTCAGCGGCTCGGCCGCGAGGAAGAACACCTTCTTCTGGTTGGCGAAGTCGCTGACGGCAAGGCCGATGTTCGACAGGAACGTACCCGTCAGCATCGCGACACCCTCGCTCGACACCAACTCGTTCGCCGCGGTCTGCGCGTCCGCCGGCTTGCCGCCGTCGTCCTTGGAGATCACAACGAGCTTCTTGCCATTGATGCCGCCGGCCGCGTTGATCTCTTCGACCGCGAGCTGCCAGCCCTTGCGATAGGGTTCGGTGAACGCCGGCAGCAGCGAATAGCTGTTGATCTCGCCGATCTTGATGTCCTGCGCCAGGGCCGAATGAGCCATGCCGCCCGCCAGAAGCGCGAAGGCCGCGCCGACGAAGTAATTTCTTGCTCGCATCCCAACCTCCAGTTTTGAACTCTTTACGTCTTCTGCGTGATCTCATCGGAGAGGCTGTGCCCGCCTCCCGCTTCGAGCCCTATCTCAGACCGTCCTCGCCCTTCACTTCCGCAACCGTGAGCCCGCCGACTCGCGGCAGCGGACGGCCGCTGTCGGTGACGGCGACCGCGACCATGATCTCGTTGGCACGCGGCGCGTCGTTGATCTGCACTTCCATGCCGTCGAAATGGCTGCGCACGAACGCGGCGTCCTTGTGCCCCAGCGGAATGTCGAGCGTCGTGCCCGGCCCGCTGCGCTTTTTCGACGACGGGATCAATGCTGCGCCCTTGCTCAGCACCTTGCGAACCGGCGCGCCCATCTTGGGGTGAAGGATCGCGGCGGCATGTTCCAGCTCACCGTTCTCGCCGACGGCCGCGGCCTTGCCATAGCTCTGCGCCTTCGCGCCATCGATGCCGAGCGCCGCCACGGCGCGCTTCGACAGCAGCTCGCCCAGCTCCTCGCCGATTGCGATCAGCGGCGAGAGATCCTCGACATACTGTCCGGCAAAGGGATTTTCGATGACTGCGATCGCCGCGGCACGCCGGGTCGGCGGCGAGACTTGGCGGCCCATCTCCATCTGCGTCTCTTCGACGACGGTGACGATCTTGCGGATGATCGCGCTCATGTTTCGCTTCCCCGTTCAGGCACAGACCGCGTTTTCCAGCACAAGCGGGCGCGTTCGTTGCTCTTCTATATCCTTAGGTCCGATGACAAGCATATCACCACAAAGCCGCACCACGGCACCCTCGATCAATCCGCGATCGAACAATTGGCGTGCACATTCCGCGCCAGATTCGAGCGCGACCGCGATCTCGTCCTGCGACAACTCGCCGACGTCGCGCGTCACGAGACGCTCGCCGAGATCGCTGTCGGACTGCAGCTCGTTTGCAGGCGTCCGGATAATGGCGGGATGCCCGGGCAGATCGACAGCGTTGCCGATGATCGTGGCAGCCGCATCGGCGTGCGACGCCGTTGCCGCCAGCACCGTCACGGCATCGGCAATGCCGAGCGAAAAGCTGCGGCCGTGCCGGCCGCTTGTCGCGATGCCCCGCACGGGGTCATCCGCGTCAACCCTCATCGTCCGCATCACGCCGGCGCGATCGGGCCGGTCCATTAGGCCGACCGAAAAATGCTCGCCCTTGCCGAGATGAAGCGCGATATCGCCGCCATTGTTGACATAGGCCTGATCCAGCGTCGCAGCGCCCAGCATGGCGACCATGATCTCCTCCGCCACGCTACCGGCAACAGCCGCCATCGGCGTGATGAAGCAATCGGAGGCATAGGGTGCGACAGCGGCATGCATCCGGCGGGCCACCACGCCCTTCAGCGAAGTCCGATTCCCGGCGGCCGTGCGCAGCTCCGGCAATTCGGCGCAGAGCTCGTCGAGCAGTCCGGTGAAGCGGCGCACAGCCGCCTCATAGGCTGCACGCACATCGTCCGTGCGCCCCCTCGCCTCAACGACCAGATCAATCGGTCCATCCTGCAAATGCAGCCGCCGGCCATCAGACAGCAATGCGATTTGCGGGAGCCTTGTCATGCCCGAGGCCCCGGGATCGGGTTCTGCCAGGGCAGCTGGCGGACGTCGTCGCCGTTCTGGACCTCGGAGAGCGGCTTCACATAATCCATGTGCCCGCCGAGCGCGGCGTAGTCGGACAGCTTCATCGTGAACTCGATCGGCGCGACCAGCGCCGGCGTCGGCACGTAGCCGAACGCGCCCGCCGGCATCTGCGTCACATCGACCATGTAGGTGATGCCGCCCCCCGGCCAGACATAGACCGGTGCGCCGCCGCTGGTGACGCGCGTCAGCGCGTCCTTCACCGAGCGCGTCAGCCGCACCGGATTGTCGGTGACACCGGCACGCAGCGAGCCGCCGGCACCGGCCATGAACAGCACCGTGCACAGCGCCGGCTCGCAATTCTCCTGGATGCGCTCGACCGAGAATTTCAGGTCGTCAGGCATCTCGGTCTCGACCGGCTTCAGGGCCTCGTCAAGCACGTAGTAAGACGAATGCTCGCCGGTCGTGGAGACCATCAGCATCGAGAGACCCGGTTTTGCCTCCTTGGCATCGAACGGCCCGAGGATGGCCAGCGGATCCGAGATGTTGGTGCCACCCCACCCCGTGCCGGGATCTGCGACCTGGAAATAGCGGCCGGGCGTCGAGCGGCGGCCCTTCATCTTGATGCCGGTGTCGGCGATGTCGAGCAGCTTGCCAGCCTGATGCTCCGAGAGCACGCCGGTGATGTGGTCGTCGACCACGACGACTTCGTCGACCTTGCCGTGCCATTGCTTGGCGAACATGCCGATCGTCGCCGAGCCGCAGCCGACGCGCATGCGCTCTTCTTTCATGCCGTTGACGATCGGCGGTTGGCCGGCCTGGACGACGACGCTCGCGCCGCCGTCGATGGTCAGCTCGACCGCCTTACAATTGGCCAGAGCCATCAGCGTGTCACAGGTGATGCGGCCCTCCTTCTTGGAGCCGCCGGTGAGATGATGCACGCCGCCCAGCGACAGCATCTGCGAGCCGTATTCGCTCGTGGTGACATGGCCGACCGCCTCGCCCTGCGCGCGCACGGTCGCGGTCTCCGGCCCCAGATAGCGGTCGGTGTCGATCTTCACCTTGATGCCGCAATAGGAGAAGATGCCCTCGGTGACGACAGTCACCATGTCGACGCCGTCGACCTCCGCGGAGACGATGAACGGCGCCGGCTTGTAATCGGGATAGGTCGTGCCCGCACCGATCGCGGTCACAAAGGTCGAAGGTTCGTGGACGATCTTGCCGTCCCAATCTTCGGTGCGGCTGAACGGGACCAGCTTGCCGCCATGCGAGACGGTGCGCTCCAGGATCACATGCGGATCGACGCGGACGAGCTTGCCGTCGTGGTTGGCGTAGCGATCGCAGGCTCCCGCCGCGCCCGGCTTGATGTAACACATCACCGGACAGGCATCGCAGCGGATCTTGTCGATAGCAGCGCTCGTCGTTTCCATCACCATGTCAGAGCCAGCGAGACCGCGGTTATCATTCGTATACGAACGATGTTGCGCGCGCCCCGGATGGCTGTCAAGCGGCGGTGCAGCGCAAAAGATGCGGCTGCTGCATAAAACCTCATTTGCCTATCCGCTCTGTCCACAAAGAAGGCAGTCGCGCTGCAGTGCGGCATGCATGGCTTGCACGTTTGTGTACAAACGGTATCGTCGCGACGTAGATTTTCGCCATGACTTTGGCCGAGCGCTTGGAAACGAGGATGACGCAGACACCGATCCGCCTCACCGTGAACGGGGGGATCCACGAGGTCGCTGCAGCGCCGGAGACGCCGCTGCTCTACGTGCTGCGCAACGATCTCGCGCTCAACGGCCCGAAATATGGATGCGGCCTCGGCGAATGCGGCACCTGCACTGTCCTGATCGATGGGACGACGGCCCGCTCCTGCGTGATTCCCGTCGGTGGCTGCGCCGGCCGCGACATCGTGACGCTCGAAGGGCTGGGCACGCGCGACAAGCCTGACCTCGTGCAGCAGGCCTTCATCGACGAGCAGGCCGCGCAATGCGGCTATTGCCTCAACGGCATGATCATGACCACCAAGGCGCTGCTCGCGATCAACCCGCGGCCGACCGAGCAGGAAGCGCTGGCGGCGCTGCGCTACAATCTCTGCCGCTGCGGCACGCATGTCGAAATCCTGCGCGCCGTGATGCGCGCTTCAGGCCAGCTCACCGAGGCCGTTGATTGATGGCCTCCCCTGCCCCTGATGGAGCTGAGCGCCAATCCGGTTCGCTCGTCGTCGTCCGCACCGTGGATGAACTCACGTCCGAGACTTTCATCCGCATCACCGCGGATGGATCGATCAGCGCGTATAACGGCCATGTCGATCTCGGCACCGGCATCCGCACCGCGCTCGGCCAGATCGTCGCCGAAGAGCTGGAAGTGTCCTTTGCGCGCGTCGTCGTGGTGCTCGGCGACACTGCGGTGGTGCCGAACCAGGGCGCGACGATCGCAAGCGAGACCATCCAGATCACCGCCGTGCCCCTGCGCAAGGCCGCGGCGCAAGCCCGTCACTTCCTGATCGCGCGCGCGGCCGAGCGGCTGGAGCTGCCGACGGCGGACCTCAGAATCGAAGACGGCCTGGTGCGCGGGCACGACAACCGCAGCGTCAGCTACGGCGAATTGATCGGCGACGAGACGATCCGCCTGGAGTTGGCCGACGACGTCACCGTCAAAGCGGTCGGCGATTATGCCATCGTCGGTCAGTCGACGCCGCGCGTCGACCTGCCCGCCAAGGCCACGGGCGAATTGACCTTCGTGCACGATATCCGCGTCCCCGGCATGCTGCACGGCCGCGTGGTGCGACCGCCCTATGCCGGTGTCGATGCCGGGCCGTTCGTCGGCACCAGCCTGATCGCGGTCGATGAAGCGTCAGTACGCGACATTCCTGGCCTCGTGGCTGTGGTGCGCATCGGCGATTTCGTCGGTGTCGTCGCCGAGCGTGAGGAGAATGCGATTCGGGCGGCCGAGCAGCTTGCGGTGAGCTGGAAGCCGACGCCCGAGTTGACCGATCTCGCCGATATCGAAACCGCGCTGCGCGCCAATCCATCAACGCCACGCACGCTGATCGACAAGGGCGACGTCGATCCGGCGATATCGGGCGCGGCCAAGCCGATGCAGCGCACTTACGTGTGGCCTTATCAGATGCACGCTTCGATCGGCCCGTCCTGTGCGGTTGCCGACTTCCAGGACGGCAATATCCGTGTCTGGTCCGGCACGCAAAATCCGCACGTGCTGCGCAGCGACCTTGCCTTGCTGATCGAGCGCCCCGAGAGCGAGGTCGAGGTGATCCGGCTGGAGGCCGCCGGCTGCTACGGGCGCAATTGCGCTGACGACGTCACCGCGGATGCACTACTGCTGTCGCGCGCCGTCGGCCGGCCCGTCCGCGTACAGCTGACACGCGAGCAGGAGCACGCCTGGGAGCCCAAGGGCACCGCGCAGCTCATCGACGTCAATGGCGGCCTGGATGCGAACGGCGGTATCGCAGCGTATGATCTCGCCACGCGTTACCCCTCGAACGCTGCGCCGACGCTGGCGCTGCTGCTCACCGGTCGCATTCCATCCGAGCCTGCCGTGCTGCAGATGGGCGACCGCACGGCGATCCCGCCCTACGATTACGACCACATGCGCGTCGTCGCCCATGACATGCCGCCGATCGTGCGCGCCTCCTGGTTCCGCGGCGTCTCGGCGCTGCCGAACACGTTTGCCCACGAATCCTACATCGACGAAGCCGCAGCCGAGGCCGGCGTCGATCCGATCGAATACCGCCTGCGCTACCTCAAGGATCAGCGCGCCGTCGATCTCGTCAATGCCGTGGCCGAACGCGCGGGCTGGGCGCCGCGACCGGTGCGCGAAGAAAAGGACGGCGAGATCGTGCACGGCCGCGGCTTTGCCTATGCGCTCTACGTCCACAGCAAGTTTCCCGGCTACGGCGCGGCGTGGTCGGCCTGGATTGCCGACGTCGCGGTGAACAAATCGACCGGCGATGTCAGCGTGACGCGCGTGGTTGCGGGACAGGATTCCGGATTGATGATCAATCCGGACGGCGTACGCCACCAGATCCACGGCAATGTCATCCAGTCCACCAGCCGCGCGCTGATGGAGGAAGTCTCGTTCGAGCGCGGCGCGGTGGCGGCGCGCGAATGGGGCGCCTATCCGATCATCCCCTTCCCCGATGTGCCCAAGATCGACGTGCTGATGCTGCCGCGTCAGGACCAGCCGCCGCTCGGCGTCGGCGAATCCGCCTCGGTCCCGAGCGCGGCGGCGATAGCGAACGCGATCTTCGATGCCACTGGCGTGCGCTTTCGCGAGCCGCCCTTTACGCCCGAACGCATTCTGAGGGGATTGCACGGTGAAACTTCGCCCGTGCCGCAGGCCCTGCCCGCGCCCGCCGCGCCGCCGCCGTCGCGCATCTGGGAGAATCCGTTCGCCAAACGCGCCGGCATCTTGGCTGCGATTGCTGCCGTCTGCACCGCCGCGATCGGCATCGGCGCGGCGCTTCTGCCGGGGCGCGCGATTGCGCCGATCGCCCGGCCCGACGCATCGGTCTATTCCACCGCGACGATCGCACGGGGAGAGCAGCTTGCTGCGCTCGGCAATTGCGCGGAGTGCCACACCAATATCGGCGGCGTACTCAATACCGGCGGCCGCGCATTGGAGACGCCATTCGGCACGATCTATTCAACCAACATCACGCCCGATGTCGAGACCGGCATCGGCGCATGGTCCTATCCCGCCTTCGAGCGCGCGATGCGCGACGGCTTGCATCGCGACGGGCGGCAGCTCTATCCCGCATTTCCCTACACACACTTCTCCAAGACAAGCGAAGCCGACCTTCAGGCGCTCTATGCCTATCTGATGGCGCAGCCTGCAGTGCGCGCGACGGCGCCGGCGAACACGCTCGCCTTCCCGTTCAACCTGCGCCCGCTGCTCGCGGGTTGGAATGCGCTCTTCCACCAGGCAAAGGAATTCAAGCCCGACCCCACCAAGTCCGAGGCCTGGAATCGCGGCGCCTATCTTGTCGAGGGCCTCGGCCATTGCAGCGGCTGCCACTCGCCGCGCAATGCGCTCGGCGTCGAGCAGCGCAATGCCTATCTCGCCGGTGGCTTCGCCGAAGGCTGGGAGGCGCCGCCGCTGACCTCGCTCTCTCACGCCCCGATCGCGTGGAGCGAGGATGAGCTGTTCGCCTATTTGCGCACCGGCCATTCACGCTATCACGGCGTCGCCGCCGGCCCGATGGCACCCGTTGTCAGGGATCTCAAGGCCCTGCCCGACCAGGACATCCGCGCGATGGCGGTCTATCTCAATTCGTTCAACGATGCCGCGGTCGATGCGCCTGCGCTCGCGGTAAAACTCGAGGGCGCAACGCAAGTCACCGTCGCCTCGTCCACCGGCGCGCGGCTCTATCAGGGAGCCTGCGCCGTCTGCCACGAGGTCGGCGGCCTGCCGTTGTTCGGCAGCCGGCCCTCGCTCGCGCTCAACAGCAATCTGCACAGCGCCACATCGGACAATCTCGTGCAGGTGATCCTGCACGGCATCGCCGAGCCCGTGTCGAGCGATCTGGGCTACATGCCGGCGTTCCGGAACAGCATGAGCGACGCACAGGTGGAGGAGCTCGTCAACTTCCTGCGCCAGCAATTCGCGCCGGGCAAGCCGGCATGGTCAGGCGTCCGCGAGACGATCGCGCGGGTGCGCAATTCAATCCACTAACCGTGCTTCTTCGCCTCCACCGGCGGCGTGCCGTGGGTGTGGAAGGACTCGATCGTCTTCAGCCCCCACGCCTGGCCCTTCTTGCGCTCCTCCTCGGTCCACACGATCGGCTTCCAGTCCGGCGCGAGGATCAGGCGTGCGCCGGCATTGGCGACTTCGACGCGGTTGCCGCCGGGCTCGTAGACGTAGAGGAAGAAGGTCTGCTGGATCGCGTGCTTGTGCGGGCCGGTCTCGATGTGGATGCCGTTCTCCAGGAAGATGTCGGCAGCACGCAGAATCTCCTCGCGGCTGTCGAGCGCGTAGGTGACGTGGTGGAAGCGGCCCGGCACGCCTGAATGGTCGAGCGAATAAGCGAAGTCATAGCTCTTGTTCGACATCGTCAGCCACATCGCAGCTTCACGGCCGTCATTGAGCACGATCTGCTCGGTGAGGCGGCAGCCGAGGTAATTCTCGAAGAACTCGCGGTTGGCCTTGATGTCGACGGCGAGGCAGTTGAGATGATCGAGCCGGCGGACATTGACGCCGCGCGCGGGAAAGCGCTGCGCCTGGTTCTTCAGTGCGGGCATCAGCTCGGGCGGCGCCTGATACCATTCGGTCTCATAATAGAGCTCGACGATGTGACCATCAGGATCGCGGCAGCGGAAGGTCGGCCCCTGCCCCATGTCGCCGTCGATCCAGCCGATGTCGAAACCGGAACCCTTGAGCGCGGCGACGCGGCGCTCCAGCGCCTGCTGGCTGCGCGCGCGCAGCGCCATGTGCTCCATGCCCGACGTCTTCGATGCCGTCAGCTTGAGCGAATAGCGTTCGTAATCGTCCCAGCCGCGCAAGTAGACCGACTCACCCTTCTGGCCGCTGACAGTCATGCCCATGACGTCGACGAAGAATTTCAGGCTCTCATCGGGCTTGGGCGTCAGCAGCTCCATATGGCCGAGATGAGCGAGATCGAAGATCGGTTCGGGTTGCATGCTTTCCTCCGGGGCACAGCTGGCGATCCGCCGACCGAATCGCATCATCGGGAGCAAGGCTGCAACGCGCTCATGCGTCCAAGGTGGTCACGAGGCCCCGCCAGCTATTTGTACTAATGTACAAATGATTAAGTCCCGTCAACAAATCAAACACCCCTGGATCGAAGGAAGACGTTCCCCCAACGATGGACTGACTGGCCGGATGGTAAAATGTTCCTTAATTGTCTTTGGGCTCCAACGGCCTGAAATAGCGCTGATCTCCCGCCGTTTCCGCCCGCAAGTATGCAATCGGAACAAACTTCCCGGCCGAATTGTCGTGGATTTAACGAAGTGCCCGCGCCTGGCGCTTAACCGTTTGTGCAGCCACGGCCGCGCATAGTCCGGGCAAATCCCTCGCTCTCGCCAGGTTCATTCATCGTGACATCCTTTGGACGCGTGATTTCGGTTCGCGGATCGCTGGCCCGGGTCGGGCTGCTGGCAGAAAGCCAGATGCCGATCTCGGAAGTTCGGGCGACCGTCGGCCGCTTCGTCAGTATTCGCAGCGCCAGCTCGGTCATCGTCGCGATGATCACCGAGGTGTCCTGCGAGAACCTGTCGAGCAGCGACAGTTACATCGCGGTTGCCTCGGTCGACCTGCTCGGCGAGATCCTCAACGCCAGCGACAAGCCGAAATTCCAGCGCGGCGTCACCAACTATCCGACCATCGGCGATTCCGTCGATCTGATTACCAGCCAGGAGCTGCGCACGATCTACGCGCCGACCGGCTCGGACCAGATCAATGTCGGCTTCCTCCAGCAGGATCGCTCGGTCGTCGCCTATGTCGATGTCGAGGAAATGCTGTCCAAGCATTTTGCAGTGCTGGGATCGACCGGCGTCGGCAAATCCACCGGCGTGTCGCTGCTGCTCAACGAGATCCTGAAGGCGCGCCCGAACCTGCGCATCTTCCTGCTCGACGTGCACAACGAATATGGCCGTTGCTTCGGCGACCGCGCGCTGGTGCTCAACCCGCGAAACCTGAAGTTGCCGTTCTGGCTGTTCAATTTCGAGGAAATCGTCGACGTGCTGTTCGGCGGCCGCGCCGGCGTGCCCGAGGAGCTCGACATCCTGGCCGAGGTGATCCCGCTCGCCAAGGGCGTCTACACCCAATACCAGAACGCCGACCGCATCGGTCTCAAGCGCATCGATCCCAAGCAGATCGGCTACACCGTCGACACGCCGGTGCCGTACCGCCTGGTCGACCTGATGTCGCTGATCGACGAGCGCATGGGCAAGCTCGAGAACCGCTCCTCGCGCATCATCTATCACAAGCTGATCTCGCGCATCGAAGCGGTGCGCAACGACCCCCGCTACGCCTTCATGTTCGACAACGCCAATGTCGGCGGCGACACCATGGCCGAGGTCATCAGCCATCTGTTCCGCCTGCCGGCGAACGGCAAGCCGATGACGGTGATGCAGCTCGCCGGCTTCCCCGCCGAGGTGATCGATTCCGTCGTCTCGGTGCTGTGCCGCATGGCCTTCGATTTCGGCCTGTGGAGCGACGGCGTCTCGCCACTGCTGTTCGTCTGCGAGGAAGCGCATCGCTACGCCTCCGCCGACCGCAATATCGGCTTCGGCCCGACCCGCAAGGCGGTGTCGCGCATCGCCAAGGAAGGCCGCAAATACGGCGTCTATCTCGGCCTTATCACCCAGCGTCCGGCCGAGCTCGACGCCACCATCATCTCCCAGTGCAATACGCTGTTCACGATGCGTCTTGCCAACGAGCGCGACCAGGCGCTGCTGCGCGCCGCTGTGTCGGACGCCGCCGCGAACCTGCTCTCCTTCGTGCCCTCGCTCGGCACGCGTGAAGTGCTGGCCTTCGGCGAAGGCGTCGCACTACCGACCCGGTTGCGCTTCAAGGAGGTGCCACCGCACCAATTGCCGCGCGGCGAGGCTACCATCAGCAGCGTGCCTTCGGTCACCTCCGGCCACGACATGCATTTCGTCAGCGCCGTGCTCGAACGCTGGCGCGGCGCCACCTCGCAGCGCGACGTGCCGAATGACCCTGTGTTCTCGGCGCCGCCCGCCAAGACGCTCTCCAATGTCGAGGCCCCGATGCTGCAGCCCTCGATGGGGCTCGATCCGGACCGCTTCTCGCTGCTGAAGAAGCCGCTGCGGTAAAGACTCTCCTGTCCCGGGCGCGCTGCAGCGTGAAACGCTGCTGCGCAGAGCCGGGACCCACGCCGCGCACACCCTCCTCTCCGACATTCTGGGCCCCGGCTCAGCAGGGCACCGCAACGGACGATGCTTCGCATCGCCGGGAGCGCCGCGCTGCGTCCGGGGCACGAGACGTAACGACTCCTCTGGAGCCTCTCGCCCGCATCGACTATGTTTTGCCGGTACGAAGCCGACGTTCTACACATGACGAACCCACGCTCGAACGCATGGGACGCGTGCCGAAGAAGTGACTAGATGACCGAAATGGACTGGCCCGAAATCCTGCTGCGCCTCGGCACCGCGACGCTCGCCGGTAGCGCGATCGGCCTGAACCGCGACCTGCACGGCAAGCCGATCGGGCTGAAGACGCTCGGCATCGTCGGGCTCTCCACCGCGGCCGTCGTGCTGCTCGCGGTCCAGTTCGCCGAGCCCGGCAAGATCACCGATGCGACGAGCCGTGTGATCCAGGGCATCCTGACCGGCATCGGCTTCCTCGGAGCCGGCGTCATCGTCCACGAGAGCGACCGTTTTCGCGTGCGCGGCCTGACCAGCGCGGCCTGCACCTTCCTCGCCGCCTGTCTCGGCATTGCGTGCGGCGCCGGGCAATGGAAGATCGTCGTGGTCGCGCTGGCGTTCACCTTCGTGCTGCTCACGATCGGCCGCCGCGTCGAACGCTGGCTGCATCGGATGCTTGGCGGCAAGGATGAGAGACGTGACGTCGGCCACGACATCGAAGCACGCGATTTGTCAGAGCCCGATCGGCATCCATAGACCTCAGCGCGGTTGATCCGCGCGACGCCAGCAGAAGATGGCCAGAACGACCGGCAGCGACAACGCCAGCCACGAAAGCGCGTCCCAGACATCGTCTCCGACCAGCGCAAGGCCGAGCCCTGCGCCGCAGACGATGCCGACGAGGAGAGGCCAGCGGAAGACGTCCCACACGCTTCTGTGAACCCGAGGTTGGTTCGAGACGGGAGTGACCATGGGCTATGTGCCGACTGCCGCGGTGCGGCCCGCGTCGAGCGGCTTGCGGCGGGCCGGTGACTTTCGCCGCGCCGCCCAGAGATAGATTCCGCTGACGAGAATGATGATCGTGATGATGTCCAGCAGCGCCCAGATGATCTTCAGCGGAAGCCCACCATAGTCGCCGAAATGCAACGGGCGGGAGACCTGAAGCGTCTTCAGATACCAGGGCACCTCGGGGGCCACGATGGTCTTGCCGTCATTGGCGTCGACGAGCATCGGCTGGAGCATGCGCGCCGTGAAGGGCGTCGCGCCCTTGGTCCAGACGACCAGATGCTGCGGGCTGCCGAAGCGTGCCGATGTCGGCATCGTCACCGAGGTGACCAGACGATCCGGAAATCTTGCGCGGACGAGCTCGACGGCAGTCTGAACCGACGGGATCGGAGCCACGGGCTTGCCGAGATGAGGCGCCAGCAAGACCGGGATCAACTGCGCGCGCCACAGGTCGAACAGCGGCGTCGCCAGTGTGTTGATCATGCCGGTGAGACCCACAACCATCGCCCAGGTCACGGTGACGATGCCGAAGAGATTATGGGTATCGAGCCATTTGGCGCGCGGAGACGATCGCCGGCGGATCGTGCCGAAATCGAGCCGCCGCATGAACGGCCAATAGACGACCACACCGGACATGATCGACGCGGCGAACACAAGACCCATCGTGCCCAGAAACAATTCGCCGGGCAGGCCTGCAAACATGTCCTTGTGAATCCGCAACACGAAATCCATGACGCTCTGATGTGGAGCCTCCTCCCCGAGCATTTCGGCCGTCCGCGCATCGAACGTTAGACGATGGAAGTTACCCGGCGCCGGGACAGCGGTCGGAGACACCGCAACCGTCACCAGCGGCTCCGTCTGCTTGAGATTGAGAAGCAGGACGTAGTGCCCCGGAAAGCGCGCTTGAGCCGCAGCGATCATCCGGTCGAGCGAGAGACGCGGCGTTCCCTCCGGCATGGCGGGCGCCGCGATCTCATCCTCGAGCAGATCGTCGATCTCGTCGTGGAAGACCAGCGGAAGCCCGGTCATGCACAGCATCAGCAGGAACAGCATGCACACCAGCGACGTCCAGGTGTGAATGCGCGACCATAGCCGGATCGTGCGTGCCTGAACCATGATCTCTACCAGCGATAGCTGACGGTGCCTGTGATGGTGCGCGGGCTGGTGTATTGGCAGCCGCCGTTCGCCGTGCAGGCAAGCGTGACGCGATCGGCGATGTTCTTCACGTTGAGCGCCAGGTTGACGCCCTTCGGCTGGCGATAATGCAGGCCGGCATCGAACACCACGTAACCCTCGTTGACGATGGTGTTGGTGATATCGGCGAAGGTCGGCCCGTTGTAGCGGACGCCGCCGCCAAGACCCCAGCCGTCCCATGTGCCGCCCTGGACAGTGTAGTCGAGATAGGCCGACGCCATCTGGCGGGCGACCAGCGTCGGCACCTTACCGAGGTCGGTGCCAGTGCTTTGCGTCACCTTCACATCCTGGCTGGTGTAGGTCGCCACCAGGTTCAGCCCGGGCATGATCTGCGCCAGCGTCTCGAACTCGAAGCCGCGCGAATTCACCTCGCCGAGCTGGACCGAGAAGCCGAGATGCGATGGATCGCTCGTGAGCGAGTTTTGCCGCGTCAAATCATACAGCGCCACCGTCATCAACAAGGTCCGCGACGGTTGGTACTTGACGCCGACCTCATGCTGCTGCGCCCTCGTCGGCTTGAACGGGCTGCCCGCAAAGTCCGTGCCCGGCGTCGGCAGAAACGATTCCGAATAGCTGTAGTAAGGCGCCACTCCGGAATCGAACACGTAGGAGACGGCTCCTCGCTTGGTGAAGGCCGTGTCCTTGGTATCGGTGGTCTTGTTGGTCGCCAAGACGTAGGTGTTCTGTTCCGAGGCGTCGTAACGTCCGCCCAACGTGAAGATCCAGTTCTGGATCTTCATCTGGTCCTGCGCATAGACGCCAACTTGGTCGATCGTCTGGTTCGCTGAGGGGGCAGTGAGCGCAGTCGGAACCGCAATGGCCTGGTCATAGACGGGATTGATCTTGCTCAGCGGCGGTGCAACTCCGAAATAGGTCCGGTCCGTCATGTTGAACGTCAGATAGTCGACGCCGGAGACCACCGTATGTTGGAGCGGCCCGGTGCTGAACTTGCTGATCAGGTGGTTGTCGGTCGACAGTGTGTCGATCTGCTCCTGGATACGCATCGAACGTCGCGGAAAAACCGCGGTCGTATCGAGCGGAGTTCCGATGAACGTCAGATACCGATAGTCGAGTTCGGTGTGACCATAACGAGCCTTGGATTCGAAGATCAGGTTGTTGCTGAAGCGGTGCTCGAGCTGGTAGCCGACGCGCTCCTGCTCCTGGTCGAATTTGTTGAAGCTGGGGTCGCCGAGAAACACCGGCAACGCCGTGATGCCGGTGACCTTCCCGCCCGTCACATGGACCATCGACAGCGGAAAGGCATTTCCAGTCACATCGTGCGTGTAGTCGGCGAGAATGGTCAGCGTCGTATCGTTGGTCGGCTTCCAGGTCACGGCCGGAGCGATATAGGTCCGGTTGTCCTTCACGAAATTCGAGAAGTTCGCGATCTGCGCATCGGAATCCCTGAACACGCCGGTCAGCCGATAGAGCAGCGTACCGTCCTTGGTCGCGGGACCGCCGAAATCGAAAGCGCCCTGGAAGTGGTCGTAATTGCCGAACTGGCCGACGATCTCGCCGAAGGCCCGTTCGGGCGGCCGCTTGCTGATGACGTCAACGAGGCCGCCCGGCGCGCCCTGCCCGTACATGACCGAGCTCGGTCCCTTGATGACGTCGATGCGTTCGAAGCCGTAGGGCTCGTTGCGGAACAGCGACAAGAAGTTGGGATCGCCGACCTCACGAAGCCCGTCGCGATAGGCACCGTAGCCATTGTTGTCGAAGCCGCGGATGAAGACGTTGTCGAAGCGCGGGTCTTTGCCGCCCGGCTGGATGGCGAGACCTGCAACATACTGCAATCCTTCGACAAGCGTCGTGGCCGAGCGCGCATCGAGCCGATCGCGGCTGACCACCGAAACGGATTGAGGTGTCTCAAGAATAGGTGTGTCGGACTTCATCGCAGCCGAGCTGACGACGGGCACAAACCCCTTCACCGGATCCGTACCGCGTTCCACCGCAGCGGAGGCCGGCTGAGAACCGGCCTCGGCAGCCTGTCCTGCCACGTGTGATCGCGCACGTCGGACACTCGCAGATCGCGAGCTGCGCGATGTCGTGACCTGACGCTTGTTCGCGCGGCCTTGCTCGACCACGACGGGCGGAAGATCCGATGCTCCACTCACGCCCTGGGCTTGCGCGTTGCCGCCAAAGGCGATGGCCGGAGGAAGCACGAGAAGACCGCACAACGTCGACACGCATCCGCGCTTCGTTGCGCGTGCGTGAAACACAAATTCCAGCATTCCCAGTCCCCGAATTTACGGGGACGACCATGCAAAGACTCCGAACGCACAATCAAAGTCTTTCGGACATTCACGTCGTAGAATCTATGTAGACTAGACCTGTTCTAATGAAACGACGTCAGCATCTCGCAGGCGTCTTCCGTTGGCTGCACGAATTCCCGACGCTGAACGAATTCCGCCGCGCGCCGCGATGAGCGATCGACCTGCCGCGTCACGATCTAGAATCGCAAGCGTCGTGCCCATATGGGTTTCAGCAGTTCGAGCACCGTGAGCACCAGCAATCCCGCGCCGAGCGTGACCATCAGATCGTCCAGGTGCAGGGGGCCGAAACGAAACAGACTGGACGCGGGTGACCAGAACAGGGCCGCGGCGAGAACGAGCGCGATCGACAGGAATATCCAGAGCAAAGCCGGGTTCGGACGGAAGAAGGCTGACAAGAACGACGCGCTGAAGGACCGGTTGACCAGCACCAGCGCGACGACGCAGACGACCAGCGCGATGAAAGCCAGCGTACGCGCCTCGTCGGGTGGAATACCGGAACGAAGCGCAACGACGAAGATCACGGCGATCAAGGCAAATGCCATGACGCCTTGAAGGATGCTCCAGCCGACCAAAGCCCACGAGAACAATTCCGCATCGGCGCGCCGCGGCGGGCGCATCATGACATCGCGCTCCTCCCGCTCGGCTTCGAACACGAGCGAGCAGACCGGGTCGATGATCAGCTCCAGAAACGCAATGTGAACGGGTCCGAGAATCAGAGGCAGCCCGAAAACCAGCGGAAGCAGGGCCAGCCCCGCGATCGGAACGTGGACGGCGAAAATGAAGGCCATCGCCTTGCGGAGATTGTCGTAGATCCGGCGCCCCAGCCGGATCGATGCAACGATGGAGCCGAAATCGTCGTCGAGCAGGACGATCGAGGATGCCTCGCGGGCGACATCGGTGCCGCGGCCGCCCATCGCGATCCCGATATGGGCCGCCTTCAGGGACGGCGCGTCGTTGACGCCGTCGCCGGTCATCGCGACGATCTCGCCGTTGCGCTTCATCGCCTGAACGATCCGCAGCTTCTGCTCCGGCAGGACCCGCGCGAACACGTTCACGTTCCCGACGAGGGCCTCCAGCCCGCTCTCGTCCGCGAGCTTGATCTGCTCACCGGTCGCGACCTCGTTGACGTCGAGCCCGGCCTGCCCGGCGATCGCCATGGCGGTCGCCGGATAGTCGCCCGTGATCATGACGACGCGGATGCCGGCCGAACGACATTCGGCCACCGCCTCGGGGACGTGCGGACGCAGCGGATCGGCCAACCCGACCAGACCGAGGAAGCGAAACGAAAAACCTTCCTGCGAGCTCGGCAGGATCTCAGCCTCGCAGGTCGCTGCGGCCACGCCGAGCACGCGAAGACCGTCCTTCGCCATCGCCGCGACCGCATCCCGCAGCGCGTCCTGGTCCGCACCGTCCAATTTACAGAGGCGCGCAATCGCTTCGGGAGCACCTTTGGCCGAGGCGAACAATCCCTGGGACGATTGCCAAACCTGGGTCATCGCCAGCAGCTCGGGACGCAGGCCGTAGGTGCGGATCAAGGTTCGAGCACCCGGGAATTCATCACCCTCCGGCAGGCTCGCCTGCGCGAACGCGTGCAGGGCCTTCTCCATTGGATCGAATGGTTGGGGCGAGCTCGCCAGAGCACTGCAACGCGCCAGCTCGAAAAACTCCGCTCCGACGGACGCCGGTCGCGAAGACACGAGGCGCACGCTCGTCCCGTCGCGTAGCCTCAGCTCCGCAACCGACATCCGGTTCTGCGTCAGCGTGCCGGTCTTGTCGGTGCACAGCACTGTAGCGGAGCCGAGCACCTCGATCGCGGCCGCGCGCCGCGTCAGCACCCGCGCCTTCGAGATCCGCCAGGCGCCCATGGCCATGAACACCGTGAGGACGACGGCGAACTCCTCAGGCAGCATGGACATGCCGATCGCGATGCCTCCGAGCATCGCCTGCAGCCAATCCCCGCGCAGCGTTCCGTAAAGCAGGACGGCCGCCAAGCTGATCATCGCGCCGCCGAGAAAGCAAAGCCGGACGAGCCGTGCGGTCTGCTGCTGCAGCCGCGGCGGCTCCGGCTGCAAGCCATGCAGCGACAGTCCGATCTTCCCGATCTCGCTGCGAGGGCCGGTAGCCTTGACCTCGGCGAGGCCCTCGCCTCGCACGACCAGCGAGCCCGAATACACGAAAGGCAAATCATCGCCGCCCGGGCGATGCTCAGCCAAGCCGGCCTTTTCAGTCAAGGAAGCTTTGGCGACCGGCGCGTTGAGGGCCTGCTTGCGAACCGGGAACGATTCTCCGGTCAGCAGGGACTCATCGACCGCCAGATCACGCGCGCTGACGAGCACCGCATCCGCCGGAATCCGATCGCCCTCGGCCAGGACGAGGAGATCGCCGCGGACGACGTCCCGGCCCGCGATGCGCCGGCGCTCCCCGTCCCTGACCACGAGCGCTCGCGGACTGGTCAACTCTCGCAACGCCTCCAGCACGCGCTCGGTGCGGGTTTCCTGCACGATCGTGATCACGACGGAGATGGCGCCGAATGCCAGCAGGAGCAGCGCCTCGCGAAGGTCGCCGAGCAGCAGGTAGACCAGCCCGCCGCACAGAAGGAGGGCGAGCATCGGCTCGCGCAGCACCTCGAGCACGATGCGCAGCGGCGTGCGCCGTTCGGGCCGAGGCAGTTCGTTGTAACCTTCCTGCTGCAGCCGCAGCCCGGCCTCGGTTTCGCTGAGCCCGGGCGAACCGCCGCTTTCTGTCTTTCTCACGTCTTCCGCCGCATGCTCCAGAGACTTCCAGCCCCCACGACGGCTGTCACCAGCAGGACGGCGACGAAGGTCTGGATGATGGTGAAGTTCAGGGCATCTCGCGCGACGAACAGCGCGGTGACCGCGCCGGCGACGATAAAGACGATGCGAAAGATGATGCTCACGGCCGTTCCTCCAGTCTTGCATGACTTGGAGCCCGGGCCCGCGACGTCGGGGCACAACGCTGCTTCTGCAACCATGCAGGCAGACTCTAACCGGTCACAGCGACGCAGACTTGCGGCAGGTCAAGCCTCACTCGGCCATCGCCGCACCTGGCCGGTCGACGGGTGCGACCTGATGTCCACGTCGGAGTGATCAGCCGCTAGCGCTTCGCCATCAACTCGAGCGCCGGAGCAAAGCGCTCCGCGAACGTCAACGACTTGGCGTGGTGAACTGCGGCAAACGATGCCGAAATCCCGACCGAAGCGACCGCGAGCAAAGCAATTGCGAAAGCCAGACGGCGCATGTTCGCCTCCTGTGTGAGCTCGTCTACCCCATAGAGATGGGACGGCTCTGTTTCAGGACGGTTTCATGGGCGCGGAAATTGATTTCACTCAAGCGCCTGTGATGGGATCCGGCTTATCTGGACGCATTCCGTAACCAACTAACAATGGTCGACGTATTTTGCAGAGGAGCGCGGCCGTGTTGGGAATTCTACATCCGCGGACACGATCCTGAGCACTGCGGCGACCAGCAGCATTCGCTGGAATGGGAGTCATCAAGGACTATTCAAATGAATATCGTGATCCAGAAGCTCAATGGCCTGTGGCACCTCATCGTCGGGTCGTACCAGATCCGAACGCCCTTCCTGGACACCCAGGACCGCGCGCTCGTGGTCACTTACGCCCGCCGCGCCTATCCCGGCGCCAGGATCTTCCAGCGCGACTGACGGGAGCGCAGGCGCCTATTCCGTTCAGAGGCACGGGGTATATCCGGTCGCCTGGAGCCCCACGATCTTTCCATCTGGATTGGCCGACCACTTCACCGAGACGTGCGTAGATCCGCAGACGAAATTGACCGGCCCGCGGTACTCGTAAGTCATCTCCCGTGAACCCGCAGGGCATGATCCGTAGCGGCGCATCGATCCCGGCCGTATCTCCGGCAACCTGCACAACGGGCGCGGCCGCGCGACGTCCGAAAAACCATCTTTCAGCAAGGATGCTCTCAACACTGCCTCGTCGGTCCCTTCCGGGAACTGCGCATTCAGGGTCGCCGTCATTGGACCATCACGGTCATTCAGAGGCGAGGCAAGCGGCTCCGCCAGGATTCTTGGAGGCGCCCAGTTGTAGCTGAGGAATAGATTCAGCGCATATCCGGTAATGGCGAAGAACAGCGAATAGAGCGCTATGGTCCGTATCCAGAGAGACGTCTCCGCTGAGACGGCCGGCAGGCGCAAGCTCAATCCGCCGCACGCCAATCCGAACGACGCAATGATGAGCAGGATCGCAACTGGCACCAAGTATGGATAGCTGGCCAGCCAGCACACCAGAACGACGGCCAGCAAGCTCCAGCCCAGCGCCCGCCCATCCCGACGGAGAAGGGCAATGAGCGGCGCGATTGCCGCCATCATCGTGAAGATGAAAACGCCCTGCTGAGGCATCACAGCACGCGATTCCCGCTGCGCCTAATCATCGTCCTCCGGACCGCACCAGCCGGGCAGGTAAATCGCATCCTTGCTCTTGGCCGCCGACATCGCCTTCTCGATCGCCTTGTCGAAATCAGCCTCCACCGCCTTGCGCGAGACTTTTCGGCGCAGGAAATCGGCCCAGAGGAATTCGGAGAACGGCGTGGTGTCCTTGGCGAAGCCGCCCAGGCGGCGCAATTCGCCGGCAAGGCTGCGGAACGGATCGTCCTTGAGATCGACAACCGATTTCGGCAGGTCGCGGAACTGTCGCCGTTCGCCCTTGGCGTCGTAAGGATAGACCCAACGCTTGTTGTCCATCACGCCCCAGAAAGCCTCGCGCTCGACCATGCGGAGGTCGCCGACGATGGTCACCAGCACCTCCTTGACGCCTTCGTCGTGCAGTGCGCGGCCGAGATGATGATGGTCGATCACATAGTACCGCGCGTCGGGGCCGTAGACGACGGGGATCATGTGCTTGCCGAGAAGATCGGCCTGCTTCTTCTTGTCATGCTCGCGCCAGCGCTTGCGCTTCTCCTTGACCTCGCGCATGCCGACCGTCATCTGCGTCGGCCGGAGCGACAGGATCGGGACCGGGTGCACTCTCGGCTCACGCGCGTTGGTCGTGGTCATGGTCGAAGGCCCCTCGCATGGATGCAGCTGACGGTTCAGGTTCCCCCGACTATGACATGGGCCTTGCGGCGGCAAAACGTGTTCGGAAGGACGCGGAGATCACAAGCCGATGTAGAGGGGAACGAAGGCGTGAAGTCCTTGGCTTGCTACCTCTGTGTTGCAGCGCAACCCCTGCATCTCTGCCGCCGACACGACGGCTGGTTCCGCGGTTGCTTCCCACCGTCCATGCACAAATAGTGCGAGCGCACAAATGCACGCTGGCATTGCGAAGATTTTCTGCAACACGTTCATCCCGTGTGCTATCTAAAATCGCTGCTTCGGAGTGATCCCCGCCCCATGACTACCCAGCGGCCCATAAGCTCTGACGACGAGCACCGGGTGCTCCAGTTCAGGCCGCGCACCTCGCCTTCCCCGACGGTCCACCGCGGTAGCGGCACCGTGCAGCCGTTGCGAGTCGCCCCCGAACCACTCGACCTGTCGCGCTACGAGAAGCCCCGCGCCGAGCCGGACGATTTCCGCCATCGCATGCTCGCCAACATCGCGGCGCTGGCCTTTACCATCGCGCTGACCGCAATCGGAATTTGGCTCGCGGTCAGCATCGCCGATCTGCGCCGGACCCAGGATTGCGTGCTGATGGGCCGTCGCGACTGCGTCAAGATCACGACGCCACATATCTAGGCCCGCCTCGCCCCGGCCCCGGCGGGCAAGGGACTCCAGCGGGGCATCCCCAGCCCTCTCTCGCCGCCTGCCCGGCTCCATTGAACTCAGGGCGGCGCTCCGATATACGGGCTTTCGACCCGGCCAGAGGGGGGTTTGAGGGCGTCATCAGGGGCGCGATGCCCACCCACCGTGCCACTCTGGATAATCTGACAAATATCCGCAATATATCAAAGGCTTAGTGATGTCTTCCACATTCGATCAGGTCGCCACGATCATCGCTGAAACCTGCGACATCCCGCGCGACACGATCACGCCGGATAGTCATGCCATTGACGATCTCGGCATCGACAGCCTCGATTTCCTTGATATCGCGTTTGCGATCGACAAGCAGTTCGGCATCAAGCTCCCGCTGGAAAAGTGGACCCAGGAGGTCAACGACGGCAAGGCGACCACCGAGCAGTATTTCGTGCTGAAGAATCTGTGCGCCCGCATCGACGAACTGGTTGCGGCCAAGGGCGCGAGCGCCTAAGCGCGCGGTCATGCAACTCGAATACTTCCACATGATTGATCGCATCGTCGACCTCAAGGTCGACGAGAAGACGATCGTCGTCGAAGCGCAGGTCCCGCAGGAGAGCACCATCTTCGAGGGGCACTTCCCGGGTTACCCCTTGATGCCCGGCGTGCTCCTGATCGAATCGATGGCGCAGGCTTCGGGCTGGCTTCAACTCGGCGTGTTCAAGTTCGAGCGCATGCCGATCCTTGCCGCCGTGAAGGAGGCCAAGGTCCGCGGCTCGGTCTTCCCAGGCGATCTCATGAGCATCGAGGCGAGCCTCGTCCATGAAGGCTCCGGCTATGCCATGACCGAAGCCAAGATCAGGGTCGGCGGCAAGCTGCGCGCGAATTCGGCGCTGACCTTCACGCTGATCCCCTTCCCCAATGCGGATATGCGCGGCTACATGACGAAAGTCGCCGAGCGCGTCGGCTTTCCGCAACAGGCCGTATCGCCATGACTGACACTGCTTCGAAGCCCGGCCAGACCGAAGTCTGGATCACCGGCATTGGACTCGCGACCTCGCTCGGCGAGGGCCTGGACGCCAACTGGGCCGCGCTTGCCGAGAAGCGCATCAATGTCGACGAGAAGGGCTTTGCGCCCTACGTCGTGCATCCCTTGACGCCTGTTAGCTTCGACAGCCAGATCCCGAAGAAGGGCGACCAGCGCCAGATGGAAGCCTGGCAGCGCATCGGCACCTATGCCGCCGGCCTTGCGCTCGATTCCGCCGGGATCAAGGGCAACAAGGACATCCTGTCGAAGATCGACATGGTGGTGGCCGCAGGCGGCGGCGAGCGCGATCTCAACGTCGACACCGGCGTCTTGACGGCCGAGGCCAAGGGGGCGAACGCGCCCGGCTTCCTCAACGAACGGCTGATGAGCGATCTCAGGCCGACGCTGTTCCTGGCGCAGCTCTCCAACCTGCTCGCGGGAAACATCGCCATCGTGCACGGACTTGGCGGCACCTCGCGCACTTTCATGGGCGAAGAGGTCGCCGGCGCCGATGCCGCCCGCATCGCGCTTGCACGCATCGCCTCGGGCGAGAGCGACATCGCGCTGGTCGGCGGCTCGCATAACGGCGAGCGCAAGGATTTGCTCGTCCTCTACGAATTCGGCGATTTCAACCTCAAGGACAAGTTCGCTCCGGTCTGGGCGCGCAAGGACCACGCTGGCTTCGCGCTGGGATCTGCCGGCGCCTTCCTGGTGCTGGAGTCGAAAGCGCACGCGCAAGCGCGCGGCGCAAAGCCGTTCGCAAGACTGTCGAGCGTGGTCGCCGACCTCGCCCGGCGCAAGCAGCCCGGCGACATGGCCGCGACGCTGGAGCAGCTGTGGGCCAAGCTGCCCAGGCGCGAAGGCAAAGGCGCGATCATCTCAGGCGCGACCGGTGCGGAGCCGGCGACCTCGGAGGAGCGCGACTTCCTGAAAGGCCATGCCGACTTCCCGGTGCGTTCGACCGGCACGATGTTCGGCCACACCATGGAGACGCAATTCCCGCTCGGCATCGCGCTCGCCGCGCTGTCGATCTCGCGCGGTGCGCTGTTCCCGCCGAACGATTCCACCGGCACCGAGATTGAAATGCAGGGAGCGCCCACCCAGATTGTGGTGGTGGGAGCCGGACACTGGCGCGGCGAAGGCATGGCGCTGGTCGAGGCAGTTAGCTAGCTCACCCGGGGGAATCGACATGACTGCACCACGCGATAAACTCGGGCGCCCCGTCGTCGTCGTCACCGGCATGGGCATCATGACCTCGCTCGGTGCCGGCAAGGCCGACAATTGGGCCAAGCTCGTTGCCGGCGAATCCGGCATCCGCACCATCACGCGCTTTCCGGTCGACGGCCTGAAGACCACGATGGCCGGCACTGTCGATTTCGTCAGCGTCGATCCGTTCTCCTCCACCGGCCTGTCCGAGCGGATGGCTGAGCTCGTGACGGAGGAAGCGCTCGAGCAGGCCGGCATCGGCGCCAAGGCCGATTTCCCGGGGCCCCTCTTCCTCGCGGTTGCGCCGGTCGAGGTCGAATGGCCGCAGCGCCGCGAGCTCGGCCGCGCCGTCGGCGCGCTCGACTTCAACTATGACGATCTCTTGCGTATCTCCGGCGGCGGCAAGTACAGCGCCTATCATCACCGCTTCATGTTCGGCTCGGTAGCCGCACATCTCGCCGAGACCTTCGGCACCAAGGGCTCGCCGATCTCGCTGTCGACGGCCTGCGCGTCCGGAGCCACCTCGATCCAGCTCGGCGTCGAGGCGATCCGCCGCGGCGAGACCGACGCTGCGCTGTGCGTCGCGACCGACGGCACCGTGAATCCGGAAGCCCTGGTACGCTTCTCGCTGCTTTCGGCGCTGTCGACCCAGAACGATCCGCCGCAGGCGGCCTCCCGCCCCTTCTCCAAGAACCGCGACGGCTTCGTCATGGCCGAAGGCGCCGGCGCGCTCGTGCTGGAAAGCTTTGAGGCCGCCACCGCGCGCGGCGCAAAGATTCTCGGCGTGATCGCCGGCTGCGGCGAGCTCACCGATTCCTTCCATCGCACCCGCTCTTCGCCCGACGGCAAGCCGATCATCGGCTGCATGAACAAGACGTTGGCCGATGCCGGCATGACGCCGGACCAGATCGACCACATCAACGCGCACGGCACCGCGACGCCCGAGAACGACAAGATGGAGTTCAACACGACATCGGCCGTGTTCGGCGAGCTCGCGCAGAAGATTCCGGTGACCTCCAACAAGTCGATGGTCGGCCACACCATCTCGGCGGCCGGCGCGGTGGAGGCGATCTTCTCGCTGCTGACGCTCGAGCATCAGCGCATCCCGCCGACGATCAACTACGAGACGCCGGATCCCACGATCCTGTTCAACGTCGTCGGCAACAAGGCGCGCGACGCCCGCGTCACCGCGGTGATGTCGAACTCGTTCGGCTTCGGCGGCCAGAACGCCTCGCTGATCCTGACCCGCGAACCGGCCTGACCGGACGCATGGCGCTGCTTCCTGCGAGGACGAAGGCCCGCGCGCGGGAGGCTGCAAAATCGATCGGCGGCAGCCTGATCGGCGCCGCCACCGTGGGCATGCTGCGCACCACGCGCTATTTCGATCCGGCCAAGACCTCGGACTTTTTCGCGCGCGTGGTGAAGCTGATCGGCCCGCGCCTGCGCGAGCACCGCATCGGCCGCGCCAACCTCACCGCGGCGTTTCCAGAGAAGTCGGCCGAAGAGATCGAAGCCATCCTGATGGGCGTCTGGGACAATCTCGGCCGCGTCGGTGCCGAATTCGCCCATATCGACCATGTCTGGGATTACGATCGCGACCATCCGGAAAAAAGCCGGATCGAATTGTCGCCGCGCAGCATCGAGCTGTTCGACCAGATTCGCGACGACGGCAAGCCGGCGCTGATCTTTGCCGCGCATCTCGCCAATTGGGAGCTGCCGGCGCTCGCTGCCGTCGCGCATGAGCTGGATACCGCGATCCTCTATCGCCGGCCGAACATCGCCTCCGCCGACCGCATCATCCAGGAGATGCGCCAGGTCAACATGGGCACGCTGATCCCGGCGGGCCGCGACGCGCCGCTGCGGCTCGCGCAGGCGCTCAAGGACGGCAAGCATGTCGCCATGCTGATCGACCAGTATCTGACCGCCGGCGTCGAGGTCACCTTCTTCGGCCGCAAGACCCGCGCCAACCCGATGCTGGCCCGCCTCTTGCGCCAGGTCGAATGCCCGATCCACGGCGTCCGCATCATCCGCCTGCCCGATGGCCGCTTTCGAGGCGAGCTCACCGAAGAGGTCAAGCCGGTGCGCGACGCCGACGGCAAGATCGACATCCAGGGCACGACCCAGGCAATCACCAGCGTGGTGGAAGGCTGGGTGCGCGAGCATCCCGAGCAGTGGCTCTGGCTGCATCGCAGGTGGCGGTAGTTACGCCGTCATTGCGAAGAGCGGAGCGACGAATGCCCCTCACCGCCCCGTCTTCACCTTGGTCCAGAGCCGGTTGATGATGCGCTGGGTCGCCGGCTCGCGCGCCGTGATGACGAACAGTTTTGCGAGCGTCGCCTCGTCCGGATAGATGTTCTTGTCGTTCAAAATCTTCGGATCGACCAGCTTCTGGCTGGCGAGGTTGCCGCTCGCGTAGGACAGGAAGTCCGAGTTCTTGGCGGCGACATCGGGCCGATAGAGATAGTTGATCAGCTCGTAGGCTTCCCTCACGTTCTTCGCATCCGCGGGGATCGCGAGATTGTCGAAGAACATCTGTGCGCCCTCCTTCGGAATGGCGTAGCCGATCTCGATGCCACTCTTCGCCTCGGCAGCACGCGCGCGGGCCTGCATGATGTCGCCGGACCAGCCGACCACGAAGCAGATCTCGCCGGTCGCGAGCGCGCTTAAGTATTCGGAGGAGTGGAATTTGCGCACGGAGGGGCGGACTTTTGCGACGACATCGGCGGCCTTCTCGAGATCGGCCTGCTTGGTCGAGTTCGGATCGAGCCCGAGATAATTCAGCGCCGCCGGAAAGATGTCGTCGGCGGAATCGAGCATGTGCACGCCGCAGTCTTTGAACTTGGCGAGGTTCTCCGGCTTGAAGACGATGTCCCAGCTGTCGATCTTGGCATCCGGCCCCAGGATCTGCTTCACCTTGGCGACGTTGTAGCCGATGCCCGTCGTGCCCCACATGTAGTTGGCGGCGTAGTTGTTGCCGGGATCGTAGGTCGCAAGGTTCTTGGTCACCATCGGCCAGGCATTTTCCAGGTTCGGCAGCTTCGACTTGTCGAGCTTCTGGAAGATGTTGGCCTTGATCTGGCGCTGCAGGAAATAGGCCGTGGGCACCACGACGTCGTAGCCGGACTTGCCGGCCATCAGGCGCGTCTCCAGCGTCTCGTTGGCATCGAAGGTGTCGTAGACGACCTTGATGCCGGTCTCCTTGGTGAAGGCCTCGAGGACATCCGGCGCCATATAGTTGGACCAGTTGTAGAAATTGACGACCCGCTCCTCGGCCCTAACGGGGGCGGAAAGCAACGTCAGCGCGGCGGCGATTGCAAAAGCACGGCAAAGCCCGGAGCGGCCGACATTGGTCATCTCTACCTCTTGCGTCCACGCACCGCGTCCGACAGCCGCTCCAGCGCGGTGTCGAGCGTCTCGTCCTTCTTGGCAAAGCAGAAGCGCACCACTGAGGTCACGGGGTCCTGCTCGTAGAAGGCCGAGACCGGGATCGCCGCCACCTTGTAGTCCTTGACGATCCGCCAGCAGAATTCGGTGTCGCTCTCGTTGAGCCCGAGCGGCGACAGGTCCACGGTGAGGAAGTAGGTGCCTTGCGACTTCAGCACGGGGAAGCCGAGGCTTTCCAGCCCCTTGGTCAGGCGGTCCCTGCTCCGCGTCAGGTCTTTCCGCATCGACAGGAAATATTCGTCCGGCTTGCCGAGGCCGTAGGCGACGGCGGCCTGCAGGTTCGGCGCCGTGGTGAAGGTCAAGAACTGATGCACCTTGGCGGCGACGCGCAGCAGCGGCGGCGCGGCGCAGACGAAGCCGATCTTCCAGCCCGTCAGCGAGAAGATCTTGCCGGCCGAGCCGACCTTGATGGTGCGCTCGCGCATGCCGGGAATGGTGATCAGCGGGATGTGCTTGTGCTCGTCGAAGGTGACGTGCTCCCAGACCTCGTCGCAGATCGCGATGACGTCGAACTCCTGACAGTAGCGTGCGAGCAGCTCGAGATCCTCGCGCGGAAAAACCACCGCGCTAGGATTCAAGGGGTTGTTGAACAGCACCGCCTTGGTCTTTGAATTGAAGACGCTTTTCAGCATGTCCTCATTCAGCCGCCAGTGCGGCGGCTCGAGCCCGTACGAGGCGCGGAATGCCACCGGCCTGGCGGATGATCGGCAGATAGGAATCGTAGACCGGCTGGAAGCAGACCACCTCGTCGCCGGGCTGGACCACCGCGAGGATGGCCGAGGTCAGCGCCTCGGTGCCGCCGGAGGTGACCATCACCTCGCTCATCGGATCGAGCTTGAGCCCGTGCCAATGGCCGTAATGGGTCGCGATCGCCTGGCGCAGCTCCGGCAGGCCCATCATCGAGGGGTACTGGTTGTAGCCGTTCAGCGAGGCCTCGGCCGCGGCGCGGCGGATGTCCTCCGGGCCCGGATCGTCGGGAAAGCCCTGGCCGAGATTGATGGCAGCATTGTCGCGCGCGGCCTGCGACATCGCCTCAAAGATGGTGACGGGAAGGTCGGCGAAGACCTTGTTCAGCGAGGAGCTCTTGGACGTCATCGCGAGGTCAGCCACCGACCTTGCTGGGAAGCCCCGCCGCCTTCCAGCCAAGCATGCCGCCGGCCAGATGCTTGTCGTAAGGCAGGCCCGCCGCCTGCGCCGCGAGCGAGGCCGTTACCGAGCGTTTGCCCGAGCGGCAAGCGAATACGACGTCCTTGCCCTGGGGATCGGGGATCGCCTTGGGATCGAAGGTCGAGAGCGGCACCACGACGCCGTAGGGATAGGCCTCGGCTTCGACCTCGTTCGGCTCGCGCACGTCGACGAGGAGATAGCGGCCCTCCGCGACACCCTTGGAGACCTCGTCCGGGGTCAGATCCTGCACCTGGTTTGCCACATCATCCTCCAACGTCGCGCGTGCCAGCCGGACCTATCCCGGCCGGCGGCAACCTCGCCTCTCGGCTCACGAAAATCAAGCGCTACAAAGGCTTGAGCCGCGCGGCGCAAGTTAAAGCTAAATCGCAGCGACTTGAAGTGCGGCGTTGGTTCGGCCGCCTAGATCGTCACCTGCGTTCCGACCTCGACCACGCGGCCTGAGGGGATCTGGAAATAGTCGGTGGCGTCGTTGGCGGAGCGGCTGAGCGAGATGAACAGCCGGTCCTGCCAGCGCGGCATGCCGGAATGGGCGGCCGGTTTCAGCGCCCGGCGCGACAGGAAGAACGAGGTCGACATGATGTCGAACTGCCAGCCCAGCTTGCGGGCGATGGCGAGCGCCTTCGGCACGTTGGGCGATTCCATGAAGCCGAACTTCAGCGTCACCTTGGAGAAGGTCGGCGAGATCTGCTCCAGCTTGACCCGCTCGGCCGGATCGATGCGGGGGGTCTGCGCGGTTTCGATGGTGAGAATGACGTTCTTCTCATGGAGCACCTTGTAGTGCTTCAGACTATGCATCAGCGCCGTCGGCGCGCTGAGCGGGTCGGAGGTCAGGAACACGGCGGTTCCCGGCACCCGCTGCGGCGGCCGCTTCTCCAGCATCGCGACGAGGTCGGCCAGCGGGAATTCGAGCTTGCGCGACTTCTCGAACAAGAGCCGGCTGCCGCGCCGCCACGTGTACATCAGGATGATCATGAGCGTGCCGAGCGCGAGCGGCACCCATCCGCCCTCGAATACCTTCAGCAAATTGGCGGCGAGGAAGGTCAGGTCGAGGAACAGGAACGGCGCAATCAGAGCGGCCGCGGTGAACGGCGACCATCGCCAGACCTTCCAGATCACGACGAAGCCCATCATCGCCGTCACCACCATGGTCCCCGTGACGGCGATGCCATATGCGGACGCCAGCGCACTGGAGGAACGGAACAAGAGCACCATCAGTATAACGGCGACCAGCAGCAGCTGGTTGATGCGCGGGATGAAGATCTGGCCGGAATGGGCTTCGGATGTATGGCGAATTTCAAAGCGCGGCAGCAGCCCGAGCTGGATCGCCTGGCGCGTCAGCGAATAGGCGCCGGTAATGACCGCCTGGCTCGCGATCACGGTGGCCATGATAGCAAGCAGGACCATTGCGCCCCGGATCCAGCCTTGCGGAAACAACTGGAAGAACGGGCTCACGATCGCGCCGGGATCATCCAGGACGAGTGCCCCCTGCCCCAGATAGTTCAGCGCCAGCGACGGCAGCACGACGAACAGCCAGGCGGTCTGGATCGGCCGCTTGCCGAAATGGCCGAGGTCGGCATAGAGCGCCTCGGCGCCGGTCACCGCCAGGAACACCGCGCCCAGCGTCACGAAGCCGATGATGCCGTGGTGGATCATGAACGACACGGCGTAGAGCGGGTTCAGCGCCAGCAGCACCTGCGGCTGCCGCATGATCGGACCGACTGCGGCGATCGCGATCGCCGCGAACCAGACGCACATGACCGGACCGAAGAACGCCGCGACGCTCGCCGTGCCGCGCGATTGCACGGCGAACAGGCAGACAAGGATCACCAAAGTCAGCGGAACAATGTAAGGCTCGAATGTGAGCGTGATGTCCTTCATGCCTTCGACGGCCGACAGCACCGATTGCGCCGGCGTGATCACGGCGTCGCCGTAGAACAGGGCGCCGGAAATGATGCCGAGCAGGACGATGGTGGTGCCGCCCGTGCCGACCGCGCGCTGGGCCAGCGCCATCAGCGCCAGCGTGCCGCCCTCGCCGTTGTTGTCGGCGCGGAGCAGGATCACGACATATTTGAGCGTCACCACGACGATGAGCGCCCACAGGATCAGCGAGAGCACGCCCAGCACGGCCGCGGGCGTCGCGAGCCCTTCGGTGCCCGAGGCCGCCGTCACCGCCTCGCGGAACGCGTAGAGCGGGCTGGTGCCGATGTCGCCGTAGACGACGCCGATGCTGCCGAGGGTCAGCGCACCGAAACGGGCGGTGGTGTGGGCCTCGCCATGGCCATTGGCCGCCGCCGTTTCCGGGGCGGAAATCACTACATCGCTTGTCATGGGAGAGCCCAGTGGCCTCTAAAATGCTTCACTGCACAACGGCGGAAGAGCGCGCGGCTTATAGTCCTGCGCTACCGGCATAGCCTAGCCCGATTCCGGGGCTTAGACATGCAAATTTGCATGACTAAGGCAGTTGCGTTCTAGATGGTGACTTGGGTTCCGACTTCAACCACCCGTCCCGTGGGGATCTGGAAGTAATCGGTGGCGTCGTTGGCGGACCGGCTCAGCGCGATGAACAAATGGTCCTGCCAGAGCGGCATGCCCGACTGCGCCGACGCCTTCAGCGACCTCCGGGACACGAAGAATGACGTCGACATGATGTCGAACTGCCAGCCCTGCTTGCGCGCGATCGCAAGTGCCTTGGGCACGTTCGGCTGCTCCATGTAGCCGAAGCGCAGGCGGACTTTCGAGAACTTGTCGCTGATCTTCTCCATACGGAAACGCTCCGCCAGATCGACCCGGGGCGTATGCGCGGTCTCGATGGTCAGGATCACGTTGTGCTCGTGCAGCACCTTGTTGTGCTTGAGATTGTGCAGCAGCGCGGTCGGCACAAAGGAGGGATCGCTGGTCAGGAACACCGCGGTGCCCTTGACGATGTGCGGGGGCCGCTTCTCCAGGCTGCGGATCAGATCGTCCAGCGGCACCTCGATCCGGCGCGTCTTCTGGATCAGGATTCCGGAGCCCTTCCGCCAGGTCCAGATCGTTCCCGCCATGGCCACGCCGAACAGCAGCGGCACCCAGGCGCCCTCAAGCAGCTTCAAGAGATTGGCGCTGAAGAAGCTCAGATCGACGATGACGAAGGGCATGATCACGGCCGCAGCCGTGGCAGCGCGCCAATTCCACAATTTCCAGATCACGATGAAGCCCATGATGCCGTCGGCGACCATGGTGGTGGAGACTGCGATGCCGTAGGCCGAGGCCAGATTGCTGGGAGTGTGGAACAGCAGCACCAGCAGCATCACGCCGATCAGCAGCAGCCGGTTCACCCGCGGCAGGTAGATCTGGCCGGCGTGAGTCTCGGAGGTGTAGCGGACCTCGAAGCGCGGCAAGAGACCGAGCTGTACCGCCTGATAGACCAGCGAATAGGCGCCGGTGATCACCGCCTGGCTCGCGATCACCGTCGCGGCGGTCGCAAGCCCGACCAGCGGCAGCACCAGGCTCTCGGGCACCATGCGATAGAACGAGTGCTCGATCGCGCTGGGATCGGACAGCACCAGCGCGCCCTGCCCGAAATAGTTGATCAAGAGCGCGGGCAGCACGAAGAACATCCAGGCCGACTGGATCGGCTTGCGGCCGAAATGGCCGAGATCGGCATAGAGCGCCTCGCCCCCGGTCACCGCCAGGAACACTGCGCCGAGGGTCACAAGACCAATCGTGCCGTGCGACAGCACGAACTGCACGGCGTAATAGGGATTGATCGCCGCCAGCACGGACGGATCGTCGGCGATGTGGACGGCTCCCATCACGGCGATGACGGTGAACCAGATCACCATCACCGGCCCGAAGGCCGAGGCGACCAGCGCGGTCCCCTTGCTCTGGACCGCGAACAGCAACGCCAGAATAAGGACCGTGAGCGGCACGACGTAATGCTCGAACGCGGGGGTTGCGAGCTTCAGGCCTTCGACCGCCGATAGCACTGAGATCGCCGGCGTGATCATGGAATCGCCGATGAACATGGAGGCGCCGACCACACCGAGGGCGAGCAGGAACCAGCTCCGCCGCCCGAGCGCGCGCTGCCCGAGCGCCATCAGCGAGAGCGTGCCGCCCTCCCCGTTGTTGTCGGCCCGCAGCAGCAGCAGCACGTATTTGGCGGTGACGACGATCAGCAGCGCCCACAGGATCAGGGAGAGCACGCCGAGAACCATGACCCGCGAGACTGGCTCGCCATGGGCGGCGCCCCTGACAGCCTCGTGGAATGCGTAGAGCGGCGAAGTGCCGATATCGCCGAAGACGACGCCGATGCTCCCGAGCGTAAGGGACCAAAAGCCTGAAGTGACCGGCCCGTCCTGGGTCTCGGCCTGTGTGATGCTCGCCGTCATGAGGGTGGAAAACGCTTCTTCCCTGGAATTGATCCGGCGCCTTTTGACGCTTCCGGCGCGCCTGTCAATCGGCGCACCACCATAGCAGGCGCCGAGCTGGATGCTGTGACGCCGCAGCCACGCTCATCGCCAGCGCGACGACATGCCTCAGGTAAGATGGTAGCGCAAGGGGGTTAGGGCTTCAGATTCGGCGGCAGCGGCGGATCTTCGCGCATCAGGGTGATGGTCACCCGCCGGTTGGCCGCGAGCGAAGGATCGTCCGGAAACAGCGGCTGGGTGTCCGCCTTGCCGGAGACAGCGAAGATGTGCGACGGCGGCAGGCCCTCGCGTTCGAGGATCTGGCGCACGGCATTGGCGCGGTCGGCCGACAGATCGAAGGCGCCGTAGTCGCTGCGGGTCGGCACGAAGCCGGCCGCAGTGTGGCCGGCGATGGAGACGCGCAGCGGCGTGGCCTTGAGCGGGATCGCGAGCTTCTCGACCAGACGGCGGGTGCGATCATAGGGCACCTTGGAGCCGTCGGCGAACATCGAACGGCCGTCCTGGTCGACAATCTCCAGATTGAGACCCTGCTTGGTCTCCTCGAACATGATATGCTTGGACATCTCGGTCAGCTCCGGCATGTCCTGCAACGCCTGGCGCAGCGAGGCTGCGGCGAGCGCGAAATTGCGGTCGACCTTGATCTTCGCGCCCGACGTGCGGTCGCGATCCTCCTGGTCCGGCGTCGGCGTGTTGGAGGCATCCTCGGGCTGGATATGGTCGACGTTCTTCAGCCGCGGGCGGGTCGGCAAACCGTCGGACTCGACGATGCCGGCATAGCGCGCTTCGCTCTGCACGCCGAAGGCGTCGCGCATCGATCCCGCGACGATCTTCAGCTTGTTGGCGTCCTGCGTCGAGAACGCCACGAGCATCACGAAGAAGCTCATCATCAGGCCCATGAGGTCGGCGAAGGTCACGAACCAGCCGTGACCGCCTCCATGGGCATCGCCGCGTTTCTTCTTGGCCATGTCTCAAATCCCGGCGGGCGGACTTACGCCGGCACCGGCTCGCCCTCGGCGTGGCGATGCTTCTCCGGCAGGTAGGCCAGCAGCATTTCGCGCACCAGGGTCGGGCTCTTGGAGTCGCGGATCATCAGGATGCCGTCGATGATCAGCGTGCGGTTGGTCTCCTCGTCCAGCAGCTTGCCGTGCAGCTTGTCGGCGATCGGCAGACAGAACAGGTTCGCGACCAGCGCGCCGTAAAGCGTGGCGAGCAGCGCGGTCGCCATGAACGGGCCGAGCTTGGAAGGGTCGGTCATGTTGGCGAACATCTGCACCATGCCGATCAGGGTGCCGATCATGCCGAAGGCCGGAGCGCAGTCGCCGATGGCGCGGTAGATCTTGCTGCCCTCGTCGAGGTGCATGAGGAAGTTGTCGCGGTCGCGCTCGAGATTGTCGCGGATGAAGTCGAGGTCGTAGCCGTCGGCGACGTAGCGGATGCCCTTGGCGAGGAAGGGCTCGTCGGTCTCGACCTTTTCCAGACCCACCGGGCCCTGCTTGCGGGCGATCTCGGCGATGCGGGCGAGCTCGTCGACGAGGTCGTGCGCCGACAGGCGGCTCATGGTGAAGGCGAACTTGGCGCCGAGCGGAAGGCCGTGCAGGAGCGCCGAGAGCGGAAAGCGGATCATGGTGGCGGAGATCGAGCCGCCGAAGATGATGATCATGGCATGTTCGGAGATGAACATGTGAAGGTCGCCGCCCATGAAGATCATCATCGTGATGACGATGATGCCCGCAATGAGCCCGACGCTCGTCATGATATCCATGGGATACTCCAACGCGTACGCAACAACGGCCGTCCTGGCCGCTGGCGCGGCCCAACCCCGAACCGCATCGGAAACCCTAGAGTGCCGCCCTTAAAGCCGCGTAAAGGTTAAGTTGAGCCGGCGCGCCAGACCGGCGTAGCGCATCGGGATGAGGCCGGCTTTGCCGATGGCCGACACGAATTTCAACACTTTGCTAACCATGATTGCGGCGCGCTAGCGTGCCAGGCCCGTCAGCTTCAGGCTCAGTTCGCGCAGGCGCTTGCGGGCAGCTGCATCGTAGGCCTGCGGATTGGCACGCGCCTCGTTCATGCCGTTGAAGAACAGCCCGCTCTTGCCTGCGACATCGTCACCCTCGACGAGGCGCAGGATCGCCGCGCCGCCCTGCTCCACCGTCGAGATCGGCGTGACGCCGCCGGCGCGCACCATCGTGGTGTTCATGTAGGTCGCCGGATGCAGCGCATTCACGGTGATGCCCGCGCCCTTCAGTTCGTCCGCGAGGTCGATGGTGAACATGATCTGGGAGAGCTTGCTCTGTGCATAGGCACGCGAACCGCTGTAGCCCTGCGTGATCATGACGTCATCGAAATCGATCGGATGCTGGCCGAGGGAGGCGACGTTGACGATCCGCGACGGCGCCGCGGACTTCAGCAGCGGCAGCAACAGATGGGCCAGCAAGAAACCCGAGAGATAGTTTACGGCAAACCGCAGCTCGTGACCGTCGGCGCTAACTTGCCGCTGCGGGCCGTCGTTCTGCGAACCGATGCCGGCGTTGCTGACGAAGACGTCGAGACGCTGGTGATCGCGGATGAGCGCTTCGGCGAGCGCACGCGTACCCGACATCGACGACAGATCGGCCTGATAGAAGGTCGGCGCGGCACCGCCGGCTTTCGCGATCTCGTCGCTCAACACCTTCGCACGCGCCGCATCGCGGCCATGGATCAGGACCCTTGCACCGTCTTCGGCCAGCCGGCGCGCGACGTAGCGGCCGACGCCGTCGGTCGAGCCGGTTACCAGGATCGTCTTGCCATTCATCTTCATCGTGCGTCCTCCGGCTGCGGCCCTGCGCCACGGGGGCGGAACCAGGGATGACTGCTATTCTAGCCCTGCAGCATGCTCCATCGCGGGAGCCGTTTTGCAATGTTGACGCTGTTCAGTCTTCTCACCGCGCTGCCTGCGGTGTTGGCGCTCCACCTGCTCGAGCCGGAACTCGTTCTACCGGCCTTCAGCCTCGTGCTCTTTGCCGAGGCCGCCTTCGCGGTGATCGCAGCGCGCTTGATCCACCTTCCGGACAATGCGGAGGACATCACGCTCTGGGACCTTGCAGGCGGCTTCACCCTGATCGGGTGCGCCGCTGCAGTGTTCGGCGAGCCGGATCAGGCCGCCCTGTTTCTGACGGAACAGGGGGGGCCCACGGCCGGTGTCGCAGCCTTAGGCCGCCCCATCACCCCTCAGTGAATCTCCGCCGAGCGCTTCAGCGCGGCCTTCAGCTTCTCGAGCGAGAAGTCGGGACTGCGGGCGATCTCCAGGATCGGCGTCTCGCGGCGGCCGCAGAGCTCGGCGGCCTCCGGCAGCTTTGCGGCGATGTCGAGCGGGATCACGATCGCACCGTGCTGGTCGGCGTGGATCAGGTCGTCGGACTTCACGGTCATGCCGGCAACGCGAACCTCGCCGCCAAAGCTTTCCGCATGCACCCAGGCATGCGACGGGCCGATCGAGCCGGCCAGCGCCTGGAAGCCCGGTGCCCATTGCGGAATGTCGCGGATCGAGCCGTCGGTGATGACGCCGAGACAACCGAGCGCCTTGTGCACGTTGCTCTGCACTTCGCCCCAGAACGCGCCGTAGCCGACGTCGGGACCGTCGATGTCCTGGATCACCGAGATGCGCGGACCATGGCCGGTGCCGACATATTCGTAATACTCGATGCGGCGCCTGGACTGCTCTTCGGCCGGAAGCGAGGATTTCAGCACCGAGCGGATCGCGACCGTGCGGGCATAGCCGACGATCGGCGGCAGGTCGGGAAACGGGCAGACCAGTTGCTTGGTGGTGTAGCCGATCAGTCGGCGCTCGGGCGCCACGATCTCCATGGCATTGCAGATCGTCGGCGTGTCATAGCGGCCCAGCGCTTCGAGGACGGAAGCGGGCAGCGGCCCGGTCGCTTTATCAGTCACGGCGTTCTCTCCCAGATTGGCGGTCGCTGTTGGCGCGATGCCGCCGGCACAGGGCGATATAGCCGAGATCAGGCCTCAACCCAACTCGGGGGGCCTCATGGCAGATATCCGCGCGTGGCCGCTCAGTGCAGCCGTCCGGGCCGGTCGTCGTCGTCGTTGGGCGGCTCCGACAAATTCGCCAGCGTCGGCGCCGACGGCGGTGACGTGACCTCGCCTCCCGACGGCGCGGTGGCGTCCATCGCGCGGGCCTGGTCGCGATAGGATTTGTAGCCGAGCGGCAAAGCGAGAAGATACAGCACCGTGCCAATCGATAGCACGTGCCAGGGATAGGCGATCAGCAGCGCGATGAAGACGATCACCGCGACGAACGCCGGCAGCACCAGCTCCGGCGGCACGCGCATGCGCTTGGTCTTGCCGGAGAACACCGGCAGGCGCGACACCATCAGGAAGGCGATCAGCAGTGTGTAGGCGGCGGTCAACCCTGCGGGCCAGCGGCCGAGATCGAGGAACGCGACATAGATCGGCAGCAGCACGGTGATCGCGCCGGCCGGCGCCGGCACGCCGGTGAAGAAATTGGCAGCGAAGGCCGGCTTGTTCGGGTCGTCCATGGTGGCATTGAAGCGCGCCAGGCGCAGGCCGCCGGAAATCGCGAACACCATGGCAGCGATCCAGCCGGCATTGCCGAGCTCGTGCAGCTGCCAGAAATACAGCATCAACCCTGGCGCGACGCCGAAATTGACGAAATCGGCGAGGCTGTCGAGCTCGGCGCCGAACTTGGACTGGCCCTTGATCATGCGCGCGATGCGCCCGTCGATACCGTCGAGCGCGGCCGCGAACACGATGGCATAGACCGCGAGCGACATCCGCCCCTCGATCGACAGCCGGATCGAGGTCAGGCCGGCGCAGATCGCCAGCAGCGTGATGACGTTGGGCACCAGCATCCGCACCGGAATCGGGCGGAACCGCCGGCGGCGCGTATCGGGGTATTTGAAGTCATAGGGCGTCATCGCGGGTCCTCACCTCAAGGCGAGATATAGCAAGCCGCGTCTCCCTCCGCCATTGCGGCGGAAGGCCCCCACAGACCGACTTATTGGTTAATTGGGGCGGTAGGCGCGGCTGGGGTCGTCTCCGGAAAGGTCGGCCAAAATCGTCTCGCCGGCGATCGCGGTCTGCCCTTCCGAGACCAGCGCTTTGCTCCCCACAGGCAGATAGACATCGAGCCGGGAGCCGAAGCGGATCAGGCCGAAGCGCTCGCCGGCGCCGATCGCCTGGCCCTCCCTGACGAAGCAGACGATGCGCTTGGCGACGAGCCCTGCGATCTGCACCACGCCGATCCGCGCCGTCGCTGTCGAGATGACCAGCGAGTTGCGCTCATTGTCCTCGCTGGCCTTGTCGAGCTCGGCATTGATGAAAAGGCCGGGCCGGTAGGCGATGCGGTCCACCCTGCCCGCTACGGGAGCGCGGTTCACGTGGCAGTTGAACACGCTCATGAACACCGAGATGCGCGGCAACGGCCGGTCGCCGAGCCCGAGCTCGGCCGGCGGCAGCGCCATGGTGATCATCGAGACGCGGCCGTCGGCCGGCGACACCACAAGCCCCTCGCGCACCGGCGTCACGCGGACGGGGTCGCGGAAGAACAGCGCGCACCACACGGTCAGGATCGTGCCGATCCACCCCAAAGGCGACCACAGCCAGAACAGGACGAGGCTTGCCAGCGCAAAGCCGCCGATGAAGGGATAGCCCTCCTTGTGGATCGGCGGGATCTGACGCTGGATCGAATCGAGAATGGACATCGGTATCTGCCGCTCGGGGTTAATGGCACGGGTCGTCGCGCGGGCCTGTTTAGGCCAGAGTTGGGACCGGAGACAAGGTCACTCCGCTGCCGCAGGCGCCGTCAGGGCGTCATCGACCGGCGGCGGCTCCCGGTTGGGTGCCTCGCTGGTATCGGCCATCTTGGCCAGCTTCTCGCGTGCCGCCTCGGCCTCACGCTGCCTGTTCCACATGCTGGCATAGAGACCGCCATGCGCGAGCAACTGGCCATGGGTCCCCCGCTCGGCAATGCGGCCCTGATCCAGCACGATGATCTCGTCAGCCCCGACGATGGTCGAAAGCCGGTGCGCGATCACCAGCGAGGTGCGGTTCTTCGCCACGCGGTCGAGCGCGCCCTGGATCTCGTGCTCGGTATGGGTATCGAGCGCCGAGGTCGCCTCGTCCAGCACCAGGATCGGCGGCGCCTTCAGGACGGTGCGCGCGATCGCGACGCGCTGCTTCTCGCCGCCGGACAGTTTGAGCCCGCGCTCGCCGACCTGGGTCTCGTAGCCCATCGGCGCCATGCGGATGAAATGGTCGATCTGCGCCAGCTGCGCCGCCTCTTCGACTTCAGCGTCATCGGCGTCCCAGCGACCGTAGCGGATGTTGTAGCGGATGGTGTCGTTGAACAGCACGGTGTCCTGAGGCACCATGCCGATCGAGGCCCGAAGCGAATCCTGCGTCACCGAGCGGATGTCCTGGCCGTCGACCAGGATCCTGCCGCCGGAGACATCATAGAGGCGAAACAGAAGCCGCGAGATGGTCGACTTGCCTGCGCCCGACGGGCCGACGATGGCAACGGTCTTGCCGGCCGGCACCTCGAAGCTGATGCCCTTGAGGATCGGGCGGGTCGGCTCATAGGCAAAGCGCACATCCTCGAAACGCACGGTGCCGGCGGAGATGACGAGGGGCGTTGCATCGGGCGCGTCCTTGATCTCGGCCTCGCGGCCGATCACGCCGAACATCTTCTCGATGTCGATGATCGCCTGCTTGATCTCGCGATAGACCATGCCCATGAAGTTGAGCGGCTGGTAGAGCTGGATCATCATGGCGTTGACCAGCACGAAATCGCCGACCGTGTTGGTGCCGTTGCGCACGCCGATCGCACACATCAGCATCGTCGCGGTCAGCCCCAGCGTGAAGATCACGGCCTGCCCGGTGTTGAGCACCGCGAGCGAGGTGTAGGTGTGGACGCTCGCCTCCTCGTAGCGCGCGACCGACTTGTCGTAGCGCTGCGCCTCGCGGGCCTCGGCGCCGAAATACTTCACGGTTTCGTAGTTGAGCAGCGAGTCGATCGCCTTGGTGTTCGCCTCGGTGTCGGAATCGTTCATCCGGCGGCGGATGCCGATCCGCCACTCGGTCGCGATGTAGGTGTAGTACATGTAGAGCGTGACCGTGATCAGGGTGGCGACCACGTAACGCCAGTCGAACTGCCAGAGCAGCACGGCCATCAGCAGCGAGACCTCGACGATGGTCGGGATCAGCTGCAGGATCACCATGCGCACGATGACCTCGATGCCCTCACGCCCGCGCTCGAGCACGCGCGTCAGACCGCCGGTCTTGCGCTCGAGGTGGAAGCGCAATGACAGCTCGTGCATGTGGACGAAGGTGATGGTGGCGAGCTTGCGCACCGCATGCATGGCGACGCGCGCGAAGATGCCGTCGCGCCATTGCGTCAGCAGCGCCATCAAGATGCGCATCACGCCGTAGCTCACGGTCAGCAACAGCGGCGAGGCGATCACCCAGAGGTGCCAATTGTCCGCCTGCACCGGCGCCGTGTTGGCGCCGGTCAGCGCATCCGTCGCCCATTTGAAGCTGAACGGCACCGTCAGCGTGATCAGCTTGGCAGCGAGCAGCAGCACAAGCGACCACACCACGCGCATCTTCAGGTCGAAGCGGTCGCCCGGCCAGATATAGGGCCACAGATGCGCCAGCGTGCCCATCAGTGTCGCCCGCTCCGGTGCGCCGCCGGGAGGAGGATCGGGAACGTCGGCGCCGTCGAACGATTGAGGTTGGTCCATCAAAAAGCCTGAAAGCCCGCCGGATGCGGGCGTCGCTGCGATTAACGATTTTCGCACGTCATATAGAGCCTTCCCGATGCCAGCGCACCCCGCCAGATGGCGAATCTTCGATTGTTTGCCGCCATTTACCGGTAGATTTCCGGGTGATCCGAATCACCGATTGGGCTTGACGCCTCTTCGCTGCAATGCATCATGGCACCAATGAGCACTATTAAAACCGTCTGTGTCTATTGCGGCTCCGGCCCCGGAACCAATCCCCGCTTCACCGAAGGCGCCAAGGCGTTCGGCAAGGCGCTCGCCGAGAACAACGTTCGGCTCGTCTATGGCGGCGGCTCGCTCGGCCTGATGGGCTCGGTCGCGACCTCCGTGCTCGATCACGGCGGCACCGTCACCGGCATCATCCCGGAATTCCTGCGGATGCGCGAAAACGCGCTGACACGCGTGCAGGAGATGATCGTCACCCCTGACATGCACGAGCGCAAGCGCTTGATGTTCGAACGCTCCGACGCCTTCGTGGCGTTGCCCGGCGGCGTCGGCACGCTGGAAGAGCTGGTCGAGCAGCTGACCTGGAAACAGCTCGGTCGCCACGCCAAGCCGGTGCTGCTGGCGAACATCGACAATTTCTGGGAGCCGCTGTTCTCGCTGCTGTCGCACATGCGCCAGACCGAGTTCATCCGCGCCGGCCTTTCGGTCGACATCCTCAAGGCCGATCGGGTCGAGGACATCTTGCCGAAGCTGAAGGCGGCCGCGGCCCAGATCGACGAGGCCGAGAAGAAGCTCGCGCCGGAAGTGGCCCGCAAGCTCTGACGTCCTACTCGCTTGGAAACGTCACCGCCTCGATCCGGTTACCATCGGGGTCGGTGACGAAGGCCGCGTAGTAGCGCACGCGGTCGTGCGGACGGATGCCGGGCGCACCGTCCGAGGCGCCGCCGGTGGACAGCGCTGCGGCGTGAAACGCATCGACCTCGCTTGTCGTCTTCGCCCGCAGGCAGATGTGAACGCCGCTTTCGGGGGCTACGAGCGGCATGGCCTCGCGTAGATTGATCCAGAATTCCGGATAGGCCTTGCCGAAACCGACCGTGCGCGGCCGCGTGACGAGGCGCGAAAGGCCGAGGGCGGCGAGCGTTGCCTCGTAGAATTTCGCGGCGCGCTCGAGATCGCTGACGCCGACGGAGATGTGGTCGATCATGCCCTGCCCTTTCCTTACCTCCGAGCCGCGCGAGAGCAACCGAGAAGCCGCGGCGCACTGGATATCCCGCCTTCGCGGGGTATGACAGTCGTCGTGGGACCTACGCCGGCGCGCCCGACTTCACGAGCTTGTAGATCACCGAATCCATCAGCGCCTGGAACGAAGCGTCGATGATGTTGGGGGAGACGCCGACCGTGGTCCAGCTATCGCCATTCTCGTCCTCGCTCTCGATCAGGACGCGCGTGACCGCGCCGGTACCGCCGTTGAGGATACGCACGCGGTAGTCGATTAGCTTCAGCCCCTCGATGTATCTCTGGTACTTGCCGAGGTCCTTGCGCAGGGCAACGTCGAGGGCGTTGACGGGACCGTTGCCTTCGGCAGCCGAGATCAGGTGCTCGCCGGCGACGTCGACCTTCACCACGGCCAAAGCGACGGTGACACGTTCGCCATGCGAATTGTAGCGCTGCTCGACATTGACGTCGAACTGCTCGACCTCGAAATAATGCGGTACCTTGCCGAGCGTACGGCGCGCCAACAGTTCGAACGAGGCGTTGGCGGATTCATAGGCGTAGCCGGCCGCCTCGCGCTCCTTCAACTCTTCGACGAGGCGCGTCAGCTTCGGATCGCTCTTCTCGTAGGGAATGCCGGCGCGGTCGAGCTCGGCGATGACGTTGGAACGTCCGGCCTGGTCCGAGACCAGGACCTTGCGGTGGTTGCCGACCGTCTCCGGCAGCACGTGCTCGTATGTCTGCGGGTCCTTCAGCACCGCGGACGCATGGATGCCGGTCTTGGTGACGAAGGCGCTCTCGCCGACGTAAGGAGCATGCCGGTTCGGCACCCGGTTGAGCATGTCGTCGAGCGTGCGCGAGACCTTGACCAGAGTTGCCAGCTTCTCGGCCGTGACGCCGATCTCGAAGGCGTCCGAAAACTCCGGCTTCAGCTTCAGCGTGGGGATCAGCGAGCAGAGATTGGCGTTGCCGCAGCGCTCGCCAAGGCCGTTCAGCGTGCCCTGGATCTGCCGCGCGCCGGCACGCACCGCGGCGAGCGAATTGGCCACCGCCTGCTCGGTGTCGTTATGGGCGTGGATGCCGACGCGGTCGCCGGGGACGTGCTTAGTAACTTCGGTGACGATGGCCTCGACCTCGTGCGGCATGGTGCCGCCATTGGTGTCGCACAGCACCACCCAGCGCGCGCCGGCCTCGAAGGCGGCCTTGGCGCAGGCGAGCGCGAAGCTCGCATCTTCCTTGTAGCCGTCGAAGAAATGCTCGCAATCGAGCATGACCTCGCGACCGGCGGCCTTCGCGGCCGCGACGCTGTCGCGGATCGAGGCGAGGTTTTCCTCCTTCGTCGTCTCGAGCGCGACGCGCACCTGATAGGCGGATGCCTTCGCGACGAAGCAGATCGCGTCGGCCTTCGCTGCCAAAAGCCCGGCCACACCGGGATCGTTCGAGACCGAGCGCCCGGCCCGTCGCGTCATGCCGAACGCCGTGAAGCGCGCATGGGCGAGCTTAGGCTTGCTGCCGAAGAACTCGGTGTCGAGCGGATTGGCGCCGGGATAGCCGCCTTCGACATAATCGATGCCGAGGTCATCGAGCATCACGGCGATGACCTGCTTGTCGGTCAGCGTGAAATCGACGCCGTTGGTCTGCGCGCCGTCGCGCAGCGTGGTGTCGAACAGATAAAGGCGCTCTTTGCTCATTGCCCCGCTCCGAGCGTCTTCTTCATGGTGGTGTTGGCAAGCCATTCGTCATTGATGGTGACGCTATTGCGCTGCTGGGCAGTGTAGCCGCGCTTGGCGAAAAAGCCTTGCGCGGTGTCGCTGGCATCGACGTTGAGGCTTTGGGCGCCGCGGCCGCCGGCAAGCTTTTCCAGCGCATCGACCAGCATGGTGGCGATGCCCTGCCCGCTGACGGCCGGATGCACATAGAGCATGCGGATGTGGTCATTGCCGCGCAGCGAAGCAAAACCAACCGGCGAGCCATCGAGCGTCGCGATCAGCGTCAGGTCTGACGCGAGGTGCTTGCCGAACTCTTCGCTGTCCGCCACCTCCATCCAGGCCTGCTGCTGCGCCTCGCTATAGTCGTCGCCAGTCAGCTCCTCGATGCTGGCGGTGAAGATCGCAGCAAGAATTGGCACGTCCGCCGGCAGGAACGGCCGCAAGCCGGGCTTTGGCAAAGTCTGTCCCATCGTCCTCACCACATCCCATAGAGCTTGAGAACCAGCGCCACGGCACCCGCGAGCAGCGCGATCTTCAGCGCGATGTAATAGAGCCAGTGCCGCGGGAAAGGCGTGTCGGGCCGTTTCATCGCGCGACCTCCCACGTCGTTCCTTCCTTGGAGTCCTTGATCGCGACGCCCATTGCAGCGAGCAGATCGCGAATGCGGTCGGATTCCCTGAAGTCCTTGCGGCTACGGGCCGCCGTCCGCTCCGCGATCAGGCGCTCGACTTCCCCGGCATCGACGCCGCTCGCCTGCTGCTTGCGTCCTTCCCACTGCGCTGCGCTCTCGGACAAGAAGCCGAGCAGGCGCAACGAGCCCGCCAGAGCGCCCACGTCACCTCCACGCAGGCCATGCAACGCCGCGATCGCCAGCGGCGTGTTGAGATCGTCGAGCAGCGGCTCGACCACCGACGCGGCCGGCTCGCCGGGCGCGACGTCGGCGGCAACGCGATACCAGTCGTCGAGCGTCTTGGCGCTCTCCTCCAGCGACTTCATGGTCCAGTCGATCGGCGAGCGGTAGTGCGTCTTGAGCATGTTCAAGCGCAGTACCTCGCCGGGCCAATCCGCGAGCAGCTCATGGATCGTGATGAAGTTGCCGAGGCTCTTCGACATCTTCTCGCTTTCGACCTGCAGGAAGCCGTTGTGCATCCAATAATTCGCCATGCGCTCTCGGTGGAAGGCGCAGCAGGTCTGTGCGACCTCGTTCTCGTGATGCGGAAACACGAGATCGATGCCGCCGCCATGGATGTCGAAATGCTCGCCGAGATGCTTCCAGGCCATGGCCGAGCACTCGATGTGCCAGCCGGGACGCCCCTCGGCCTTGATGCCGGCCGGTGACGGCCATGACGGCTCGCCCGGCTTGGACGGCTTCCACAGCACGAAGTCGGTGGCATCGCGCTTGTAAGGCGCGACATCGACGCGGGCGCCGGCGATCATCTCGTCGAGCGATCGCTTCGACAGCGCACCGTAGCGGGGCAGCGAGGAATTTGCTGCGTTCATCGCCTGCGGCGAGAACAAAACATGGTCCTCGGCGGCATAGGCAAAGCCGCCCTTGATCAGCCGCTCGATGATCTCGCGCATCTCGCCGATATGCTCCGTCGCGCGCGGCTCGACGCTCGGCCGAAGCGCGCCGAGCGCGTCGACATCGGCGTGAAACTGCTTGCCGGTCTGCTCGGTGACCTTGCGAATGGCCTCGTTCAGCGGCAGGCCCGGGAAATCGCGCGCGGCGCGGTCATTGATCTTGTCGTCGACGTCGGTTATGTTACGGACATATTTGACGTGCGCCTCGCCATAGAGATGGCGCAGCAGCCGAAACAGCACGTCGAACACGATCACCGGCCGTGCATTGCCGATATGGGCGAAGTCATAGACGGTCGGCCCGCAGACATACATGCGGACGTCTTTCGCATCGAGCGGCGCGAAGATGCGTTTTTCCTTCGTCAGCGTATCGTAAAGGCGCAATTCCATATGGATACCCGTCGGCTGTTGGCCGGGCGTCCAGGGCTCTCAATGTTTTTGAGAAAAGACGGCTCCAGCCAGCGAATCGCTAGCTCATAATCTCGCGGCAAATGGCGCAAATGGCGAGGAGACCGTTCATGCGGCCACATATGGGCTATGAGGCGGCCCCGCGTCAAGGGAGCCGCGAGAATGCCGTTTTATGTTCGCAAAGCGCGCAGCCCGCCGGGATGGTTCGTGATCCTTAACTATTTGAGCCCATTCTGGAACCAGATTGTTCCCTTTTTTGCCTCCCGGTATTTTCATGCGATCCTTGCTCGCGTTCATTTTCAGCGCCTCGATCCTCGCGGCATCCGGCGCCGGCGCCGAGACCCGCGTCTTCATCATCGCCAACCAGGCTGACGGCTACGGCGTCGATCAGTGCCTGGCCAAGGGCGAGAAATGCGGCGCCTCCGTCGCCCGCACCTACTGCCAGTCACGAGATTTTGCCCAGGCATCAAGCTATCGCCGGGTCGATCCCGACGAAATTACCGGCTCTGTCCCCAAATCCGGCGCAAACTGCTCCCATGGCCATTGCGACGAATATGTCGCAATCACTTGCCAGCGCTGAATTCGCTCGGAGCTGGCGCAGCTTAGGCCCGGTCCATTGGCCCCCAAAACGACGTGACGATGCCGCAGGAAGCGGCTATTGGGAGGGCGCGCTTCGGCCCCCCAAAATCGCTTCGGCGTCCAAGTCGCTTCAGTCCAAGTCACATTGGGCCATGACCTCGCTAGAATGGCGGATATGCCTGAATTCTTGTCCCTCTCTCGTGCTCGCTTGCTTCTTGCCTGCACCGTGCTCTTGAGCACGGCCGTGCTCGTCACCGGCGCCCTCGCGCAGGCCGGTCCGCCCGGACCGCCGCCTCAACCCGGTCAGAACGGACTTGGGCCCAATCCGATGTGCGTGCGGTTGGAAGGCCAGCTCGCGGCGCTGGACCGCGGCGGCGGTGGTGACCCCGCGCGCGAAGATCAAATCCGCCGCTACCAGGATTCCCAGGCCAAGCAGCAGGCCGAGCTGGACCGCGTCACCATGCAGGCCAAGCGCATGGGCTGCGATTCCTCCGGCTTCTTCTCGCTGTTCAACGGCCAGTCGGCCCAATGCGGACCGGTCAACACCCAGATCCAGCAGATGCGCGCCAATCTGGACCAGATCACCGGCAATCTCGAGCGTTTGCGCGGCGGTGGCGGCTTCAGCGCGGAACGCGACAGTCAGCGCCGCTCGGTGCTGGTTGCGCTGGCGCAGAACAATTGCGGCCCGCAATATGCCAACGCCGTGCAGTCGCAAGGCGGCGGCAACTTCCTCAGCAATCTGTTCGGCGGCAACAACGCGGGCAATCCGCAAGGCGTGCCGCCCTCCGATCTCGGGCCGCAATCCGGCACCTATCGCACCGTATGCGTGCGCACCTGCGACGGCGCCTATTTCCCGGTCTCATTTGCAACGGTGCCGGCGCGCTTCCCCGACGACGAGAAGACCTGCAAGGCACTCTGCCCGGCCGCGGAAGCCGTGCTCTACACCCATCGCAATCCCGGCGAAGACATGAACTCCGCGGTCTCGGTCAGCGGCCAGCCCTACACGGCGCTGCCGACCGCTTTCAAATTCCGCAGCGAGTTCAACCCGTCCTGCTCCTGCAAGGCTGCAGGACAGACCTGGGCGGACGCATTGAAATCGGCCGATGACAAGGCGGCAGCCGAGCAGCAGGGCGACATCATCGTCACCGAGGAGAGCGCCAAGAAGATGCAGCAGCAGCGGCTCAACAAGGGCACGGCTGCGAATGCCAAGAAGGGCGCAGCTCCCGCGCCGACGACGGCGAATGCACCGGCCGCGACGCCGCCGGCAGATACCGCCCCCCCTGCGAGCTCCGAGAACAAGCCGATCCGCTCGGTCGGGCCGACCTTCCTGCCGCAGCAGCAGAAGTAAATCACCTTTTGCTCAACTGTCATGCCCCGCGACCCGGCTACGCCAAGGCTTCGCCGGGGTGTGAGGTCTTGGCTCGCCGAAGCTTCAGCGTAGGCGGCAAGCGGGGCATCCAGTACTCCGTGTCGACAGTTGGCGCGCACCGGCAGCGCCGCGGAGTATTGGATCATCCGCTTTCGCGGATGATCCAATACTCAATGGGGCGCGATCGCCCGTCTCACTCTCCCTCGCGGCTCCACGGGAAGAGATTGGCCGGAAAGTCCGCCGCGTAGCGCCTTCCCTTCCTGGGCGGCGGCGGCGCGTCCGGTGGATTCGGATTCGGCTCGACCACCCGCCGATAGAGGTGCCAGGTGGCATGGCCAAGCACCGGCAGGACGACAGCGAGACCGACGAAGAGCGGTACCGAGCCGATCACGAGCAGCACCGCGACGATGAGGCCCCATCCGGCCATCGCAACCGGGTTCGCCGCTACTGCTCGGAGCGAGGTGCGGATCGCGTCGATCGCAGTCGCATGCCGGTCGAGCATCAACGGAAACGACACGACGCTGACGCACAAGGCCACAACCGCAAACAGGAAGCCGACACCGCAACCGACGATGATGAGCGACCAGCCTTCCGGTGTCGTCAGCACGCGCGTTGCGAAGTCGGGAATGCTTGCGGCCGCCGCATGACCGAAGATTGAGACATAGATTGCGTTCGCGACACCGATCCAGGCCCCGAACAGGACCAGCAGGAGCACGCCGAGTTCGACCATGGCGCCCAACGACGGTGCGCGCAGCACCTTGACCGCATCCCATGCATCGACCTCCTCGCCGCGCTCACGACGCCGGCTGAGTTCGTAGAGACCGATCGCGGCAAACGGTCCAATCAGGGCAAAGCCGGCGGCCAGTGGAAATAGTAGCGGCAGCACCGAATAGCCGAGAACCATCCTGAACAGGACGAGACCGAGAACGGGATAAATCACGCATACGACGATCGCGTGACTCGGCATCGCCTGGAAATCCTCCCAACCCAGGCGCAGGGCCTCGGTCAGATCGGACAGGCTGATCTTGCGAACGGGATAAGAGGCCGCTTCGCCGAATACGTGCCGCCTGATGATGTCGTGGGAGTACAGAGTGGCCATGAACGGACCCTCCCGTGCTGAAAATCGCGGTTTCGATAACACGCGCTTTCCAGCCACGCGTGTCCGCCTGATGAGCAGGAAACGCGATGGGTCGAGTACGGCAACCCAGGTTCAACGAGCGAGCCTGGCCGGACGGAACCCGTCGCGACCTGCCTCGCAAAGTTTAGCGCTTGCGGCGCAAGGCTGCACTCACGGTTGGGTGAATTGTGCACTGGCACGGATTTGTGCGTTGCATCACCCAGACCCAACCTGCGCGCCTGATGCTCTGTCGGCTTTGCCAGCACGGCGATCAACCACGTCGGGGCACCTACATTGCGCTATTGACGCCGGGTTAGGCTGGTATCATTTTAGACGCAGACGCCCTTAGAGTTGATGGTCGCGAATATTCTCTTGATTTCGCGGCCAGTGGAATGGGCGAGGCAAGAGGCCGGCGATGGCATAAGTGCCAACCGAAAAAGGCCAGCCATCGCGACAGACATGAGCTCCGCCCTGGATTCGTATCCGTAGCCTTCGATGGCAAGGATGGATCAGGATGGCTGTCGCACTGATACTGCTTCTGGTCGCGATCGGCTCGGTGCTGTTTCACATCTACAGCCCATGGTGGTGGACGCCGATCGCCACGAACTGGGCCTATATCGATCACACCATCAACATCACGTTCTGGATCACGGGCTTCGTTTTCGTCGCGGTCATCGCCTTCATGGCCTATTGCGTCTTCCGCTTTCACCACAAGGAGGGAAGACGGGCTGACTACAATCCTGAAAACAAAAAGCTCGAATGGTGGCTGAGCGTGGGAACCGGAATCGGCGTCGCGGCGATGCTCGCCCCCGGCCTCGTGGTCTGGCACCAGTTCGTGACGGTCCCTGCGGATGCCACCGAGGTCGAGGTGATGGGCCAGCAATGGCAATGGAGCTTCCGCCTTCCGGGCAAGGATGGGCGGTTGGGCACATCCGATGTCCGCAACATCGCGTCCGAAAATCCGATGGGGCTCAATCGCGATGATCCGCATGCGCAGGACGACGTCGTGATCGAGAACGGCGACCTGCACCTTCAACTGGGAAAGCCGGTCAAGGTTCTGCTCCGCTCGGTTGATGTCCTGCACGATTTCTACGTGCCCGAATTCCGGGCCAAGATGGACATGGTTCCGGGCATGGTGACTTATTTCTGGATTACGCCGATCCGAACCGGAACGTTCGACGTTCTCTGTGCGGAGCTTTGTGGCGCGGCTCACTATCAGATGCGGGCCAAGGTCATCGTCGACGAAGAGCGTGAATATCACGCCTGGCTGGAGCAACAGAAAACGTTTGCAGGATTGCCGCCTGCAAGCACCGTCGTGAAGGCGACATATCAATCCGGCGGCAAGTAGCAAGCGCCGCCGCGAAGATGGATCGGGTGCGTGAGACCAACTCGTCGCCCCCGATGGAAACGACCGAGGAGGTTTTCTATGGTCGATATTCCATATGAAGGGATCGCAGGCACTCCGCCTGCCGAAGTACCTGATGTCGAGCTCTATCATCCGAGGAGCTGGTGGACACGGTATGTCTTCTCGCAGGACGCCAAGGTGATCGCCATTCAGTACTCGCTGACGGCCTCGGCCATCGGGCTGGTGGCCCTGGTGCTCTCTTGGCTGATGCGACTGCAACTGGGATTCCCCGGCACCTTCTCCTTCATCGATGCCAACCAGTACCTCCAGTTCATCACCATGCACGGCATGATCATGGTGATCTACCTGCTCACCGCATTGTTCCTGGGCGGCTTCGGCAACTACCTGATCCCGCTGATGGTCGGCGCCCGGGACATGGTCTTCCCCTATGTGAACATGCTGAGCTATTGGGTCTACCTGCTCGCAGTCCTCGTGCTGGCCTCGACCTTCTTCGTGCCCGGCGGCCCGACCGGCGCCGGCTGGACGCTGTACCCGCCGCAAGCAATCCTCTCCGGAACGCCCGGGCAGGATTGGGGCATCATTCTCATGATGTCGTCCCTGATCCTGTTCATCATCGGCTTCACCATGGGCGGGCTGAATTACGTGGTGACGGTGCTCCAGGCACGCACCCGCGGCATGACGTTGATGCGCCTGCCCCTGACGGTGTGGGGCATTTTCACGGCAACCGTGATGGCGTTGCTGGCATTCCCTGCACTTTTCGTTGCCTCGGTCATGCTGCTGCTCGACCGCCTGCTGGGAACCAGTTTCTTCATGCCCTCCCTCGTCGAGATGGGCCAGCTATCGAAATATGGCGGGGGCAGCCCGCTGCTCTTCCAGCACCTGTTCTGGTTCTTCGGCCACCCCGAGGTCTACATCGTTGCCCTGCCCGCCTTCGGCATCGTTTCCGATCTGATCAGCACGCATGCACGCAAGAACATCTTCGGTTACCGCATGATGGTCTGGGCGATCGTGGCCATCGGCGCGCTCAGCTTCATCGTATGGGCGCACCACATGTATGTGAGCGGCATGTTCCCGCAATTCGGGTACTTCTTCGCCACCACGACGCTCATCATCGCCATCCCCACCGCGATCAAAGTCTACAACTGGGTGCTGACCCTGTGGCGCGGCGACATCCATCTCAGGGTGCCGATGCTGTTCGCCCTCGGCTTCATCATCACCTTCGTGAATGGCGGGCTCACCGGCCTCTTCCTCGGCAACGTCGTCGTCGACGTGCCCCTCTCGGATACCATGTTCGTGGTCGCGCATTTCCACATGGTGATGGGCGTGGCGCCGATCATGGTCGTGCTCGGGGCGATCTATCACTGGTACCCCAAGGTCACGGGGCGAATGTACAATGACGCACTCGGCAAGTTTCACTTCTGGGTCACTTTCCTCGGCGCCTACCTGATCTTCTTCCCGATGCACTATCTTGGACTGCTCGGGGTTCCGCGCCGGTATTTCGAACTCGGAGATACATCGTTCATCCCGTCCTCGGCCCATTCACTGAACGCCTTCATCTCCGTGGTGGCCTTGACCGTCGGCTTCAGCCAGATGGTGTTCCTGTTCAATCTTGCCTGGAGCCTGTTCAAAGGTGAGGCCTCAGGCGGCAATCCGTGGCGGGCGACGACGCTGGAATGGCAGACGCCGGAGACGCCTCCGGGGCACGGCAACTGGGGCAAGGAGCTCCCGGTCGTGTACCGCTGGGCCTATGATTACAGTGTGCCTGGCGCCGCGGAGGACTTCATTCCGCAGAACCAGCCGCCGCACGCGACGCAGCTCATTCAGGGAGCTGCTTCGTGAGCGCCATCATCCTTTTCCTGGCTGTGCTTGCGGTGATCGCCGGGTGGTGGCTGTCGCAGCAGCGGCTGACGGCCAAGCCCTGGCTGGAGGAAGGCCCGGCTGGTGATTTCCCCGGCGGCGATGCCATGACCTGGCCGGCAGCGAAGGTCGGACTTGGCGTGTTTCTCGCCGTCGCGAGCGCATTGTTCGTCCTCTTCATCAGCGCCTACTCGATGCGCATGGACGTGGCGGACTGGCGGACGCTGCCCGTGCCGCGGCTGCTGTGGTTCAACACGGGCGTCCTGATCCTGAGCAGCGTCGCGCTGCAATGGTCCTACGTGGCCGCGTACCGAGACGACGCTGAAGGCGTCATGATCGGCCTGCTCGCGGGCGGCGCAGCTGCCGTGATCTTCCTCGGCGGACAGCTTCTGGCCTGGCAACAGCTCGGCGCGGCCGGATATTTCGTGGCGTCCAATCCGGCGAACTCCTTCTTCTACCTGTTGACCGCAGTGCACGGGCTGCATCTGACCGGTGGTCTGGTGGCTTTGGGCCGAACCTCGACCAAGATGTGGCGCGGCGCCGGGATCGCCGACATGCGCTTGAGCGTGGAGCTGTGCGCCATCTACTGGCATTTCCTGCTGCTGGTCTGGCTTGTGCTGCTCGGGCTTCTCACGGGCTGGACCGACGATTTCGTCAACATCTGTCGCCGATTGCTGAGCTAGGGAGGCGAGACCAGATGGCAGAGACCGTGCTGACAAATCCGGGCCATTCGACTGCGCGGCTTGAGGGCTGGCGCGGGATCGCCGCCGACTGGGCGTCCGATCAGCGCGCCTTCAAGAACGTGTCCTGGGGCAAGGCCATGATGTGGATCTTCCTCCTCAGCGACACCTTCATCTTCAGCTGCTTCCTGCTTTCCTACATGACGGCGCGCATGTCGACGACCGTGCCGTGGCCCAATCCCAGCGAAGTCTTCGCCCTCAATATCGGCGGCAACCACATCCCCCTGATCCTGATCGCCATCATGACCTTCGTGCTGATCAGCAGCAGCGGAACGATGGCGATGGCCGTCAACTTCGGCTACCGCCGCGATCGCGTCAGAACCGCAGCCTTGATGCTGGCCACGGCGGCGTTCGGCGCAACCTTCGTCGGCATGCAGGCCTTCGAATGGACCAAGCTGATCATGGAGGGTGTCCGGCCCTGGGGCAATCCGTGGGGCGCACCGCAGTTCGGCGCGAGCTTCTTCATGATCACGGGCTTCCACGGCACCCACGTGACGATCGGCGTGATCTTCCTGATCGCCATTGCGCGGAAGGTCTTGCGCGGCGACTTCGACGTCGAGAGGCGCGGCTTCTTCACCAGCCGCAAGGGGTATTACGAGATCGTCGAGATCATGGGCCTGTACTGGCACTTCGTCGATCTCGTGTGGGTGTTCATCTTTGCATTCTTCTATCTTTGGTGAGGTCGGCGCATGACAAACGCGGCGGTACACATGGAAGGACAGCTCCACGCTCCGGCGCATGGCGCAGTCGCAACGGGAGCCGTTCACGCCAAGGGTCAACAGCACCCGATCAAGCTCTACTTGGTGGTCTGGGGCTGGTTGTTCGTCCTCAGCACGGGCTCCTACCTCGTCGACTATTTTGGCCTGCATGGCTATCTGAGGTGGTCGCTGATCCTGCTGTTCATGATGTTGAAGGCCGGCCTGATCGTCGCCGTCTTCATGCACATGGCCTGGGAGCGACTGGCCTTGGCCTATGCCATCCTACTGCCGCCGATCGCGGTGTTGGTCTTTGTGTCGATCATGGTGCTCGAATCCGAATACACGCACTTCCTGCGGGTGCTGTTTTTCGCAACCCCGTCGTAGCGGCAATCTGAGTTCTCACCGCCATTACTTTGCGAGGTGGGCATCTGGTTACGCCAGCTCGCTGCGAAGCCTGCGGTCGATTGCGCGCAGCAGTTCGCCAACCCGCCCTCCACCGGACGGTGCGAGCGGGTAGCGGCGCAGAACCTCGACGAGCCCAGGCGTCGCGCGCCGGGCGGCACGCTCAACATAGTCGGCACCAACATCTGCAGCATCGCCCGCTGCAAGTTCAGTGGCCCGGGCTGCAAGGGCGGGCGCGCCGAGAATGTGCCCGACCTGAGCCGATCGAGCCAAGGGATGGAGATAGGCCGCGGATGAGGCACACATCGCGGCGCGCGCAGCTTGGCTGGCTGCTGCATTTTCGGCTTCCTTTGCTGCCTTCAGCGCGGCCCAGGCAGCATCGCGCAAGGCCTTCACCCGCTTGCCTCCTCTTGCGAACGTCCGGGCGGTTTCGAGCGCATCGCGCGGACGGGAATCTGCGGGATACGATTGCTCGAATATCTCCAGCACGTCCGCGGCATTTTCCGCCGCGTAGGCAGCGACCTCACGGAGATCCTCAATATCTAGGATGAACTCGTCTGCCATGCCTCACCTGCTCGACACCAGCGCGGGGCCATCCCTATTGACGCGCTATGGCCGAAGTCGGTCGTCTCAATATCCGCCGCGGAGTACTGGATCATCCGCCGTCGCGGATGATGACAGCGAACCATGGGGCGCTATCGTCCTCACACCGAAAGCTTCACCCCTCGAACGCGTCGATCGACGCCTTGCTGCCGCGCGAGACCAGCGTCTCGTCGACGGCGGGCAGCCCCTCGCCCTTGTCGCGAAAGCGGTTGGTGATGGGATAGCGGCGGTCGCGGCCGAAATTCCTCGGCGTCACCTTCACGCCGGGCGCGGCCTGGCGGCGCTTGTATTCGGCGACGTTGAGCAGATGGTCGATGCGGGTGACCGTTTCGCGATCGAAACCGGCCGCGATGATCTGATCCAGCGGCTGCTCGCGCTCGACAAGACGCTCCAGGATGGCATCGAGCAGCTCATAGGGCGGCAGCGAATCCTGGTCGGTCTGGTTCTCGCGCAGTTCCGCGCTCGGCGGCCGTGTGATGATGTCGGGCGGGATCACCTCGCCCGCCGGCCCGAGCGCGTCATCGGGCTTCCAGCCGTTGCGCAGGCTCGCCAGCCGAAACACCTGCGTCTTGTAGATGTCCTTGATCGGGTTGAAGCCGCCGTTCATGTCGCCATAGAGCGTGGCGTAGCCGACCGACATTTCCGACTTGTTGCCTGTCGTCACCACCATCAACCCGGTCTTGTTGGAGATCGCCATCAAGAGCGTGCCGCGGCTGCGGGCCTGGAGGTTTTCCTCGGTGATATCGGGCGGCAGATTCTTGAAGAGGCCTGAGAGGATGGTCTCGAAGCCGGTCACGGCCTCCGCGATCGGCAGCACCTCATAGCGGATGCCGAGATGGCCGGCGAGCTCGCCCGCATCGGCGATCGAGTGTGCTGCAGTGTAGCGATACGGCAGCATCACGCCATGCACCTGATCGGCGCCGAGCGCATCGACCGCGATCGCCGCGCAGAGGGCCGAGTCGATACCGCCGGAAATGCCGAGCAGCACGCCGGGAAAACCGTTCTTGCCGACGTAGTCGCGCAGGCCCAGCACGCAGGCGGCGTAATCGGCGTTGTCGCCCTCGGGTGGCTCGGCGATCGGGCCCGTGCAGCGCCAGTCGTCGCCATTTCTCACAAAGCGCAGCGTGACGATGCTCTCGTCGAACGACGGCAATTGCGCCGCAAGCGAGAGATCGCCGTTGAGCGCGAAGGACGCGCCGTCGAACACGAGTTCGTCCTGACCGCCGATCTGGTTGAGATAAACCAGCGGCAGGCCGCTCTCGGTGACGCGGGCGACCGCGACCGACAGGCGCACGTCGTTCTTGTCGCGGGCGTAAGGCGAGCCGTTCGGCACCAGGATGATCTCGGCGCCGGTCTCGGCCAGCGTCTCGACCACGTTCTCGTAGTCCTCGGATTCCTCCAGCCAGATGTCCTCGCAGATCGGCACGCCAATCCGCACGCCGCGCACCGTCACCGGGCCCGCAGCGGGGCCGCGCGAAAACAGCCGCTTCTCGTCGAACACGCCGTAATTCGGCAGATTGCATTTGAAACGCAAGCCAGCGATGCGCCCGCCGTCGAGCAGCGCGCAGGCATTGTAGAGCTTGCCGTCCTCGACCCAGGGCGTGCCGACCAGCATGGCCGGCCCGCCATCGGCGGTCTCGCGGGCCAGTGCCTCGATCGCAGCGCGGCAGGCCGCCTGGAAGGCCGGCTTCTGCACGAGGTCTTCCGGCGGATAGCCGGCGATGAACAATTCCGGAAACAGCACGAGATCAGCGCCGTCGGCGATGGCTCTCGCGCGCGCATTGCGCGCCTTGGCGGCGTTGCCCTCGATATCGCCCAGGGTCGGATTGAGCTGGGCGAGCGTGACCGCGAATGCTTTGAGACGTTCGGTCATGGCCGCCGCGCTCCGATCAGATAAATCCCAGTCGCTCGATGATGGCGATGATCCAGAACGCGCCTGCCATCAGCAGCGCGACGCCGACGGCCGCCGAGCCCATGTCCTTGACCCGCCCGATCTGCTTATCGTGATCCATCGTCAGCCGGTCGGCCAGCTTTTCGATCGCGGTGTTGAGCAGCTCGACTGTCAGCACGAACGCAACCGAACAGACCAGCTCGACCGCGCGCATCGCGGTCGCGCCGACCAACCAGGCCAGCGGCAGCGACACCAGGAGCGCAAAAATCTCCTCGCGGACGGCCTGCTCCGATCGGAACGCAAAGGCCAGACCGTTACGGGAATTGATCGTGGCCTTCCAGATCCGCAGCAAGATCCTAGAGTCCCGCTGCGGCCGGCATCGGCGTGGCCTTGCCCGCGCGTTCCTGCTTGAGGAGCTCGGCGATCAGGAAAGCCATGTCGATGGATTGCTCGGCATTGAGGCGGGGATCGCAGACCGTGTGATAGCGGTCGTTGAGGTCCTCGTCCGTGATCGCCCGGGCGCCGCCGATACACTCGGTGACGTCCTGCCCGGTCATCTCCAGATGCACGCCGCCGGCATGGGTGCCTTCGGCGGCATGGATCGTGAAGAAAGACTTCACCTCCGACAGGACGCGGTCGAACGGGCGCGTCTTGTAGCCCGAGGTCGAGGTGATGGTGTTGCCGTGCATGGGATCGCACGACCAGACCACCACTTTGCCCTCGCGCTTCACGGCGCGGATCATGTTCGGCAGATGCTCGCCGACCTTGTCCGAGCCGAAGCGGCCGATCAGCGTCAGCCGGCCCGGCTCGTTGTCGGGATTAAGCACGTCGATAAGCTTCAACAGCTCGTCGGATTTGAGCGACGGGCCGCATTTCAGCCCGATCGGATTCTTGATGCCGCGGAAATACTCGATATGGCCGTGATCGAGCTGGCGGGTGCGGTCGCCGATCCAGATCATGTGGCCCGAGGTCGCGTACCAGTCGCCGGTGGTGGAATCGACGCGGGTCATGGCCTGCTCGTAGCCGAGCAGCAGCGCCTCGTGGCTGGTGTAGAAATCGGTGGCGCGCAGCTCGGGATGGGCCTCGAGATCGAGACCGCAGGCGCGCATGAAGTTGAGCGCGTCGGAGATGCGGTCGGCCAATTCCTTGTAGCGGCGGGACTGCGGCGAATCCTTGAGGAAGCCGAGCATCCACTCATGCACGCTGCCGAGATTGGCGTAGCCGCCGGTCGCAAACGCGCGCAGCAGGTTCAGCGTCGCGGCGGACTGGCGATAGGCCATCAGCTGGCGCTGCGGATCCGGCACGCGCGCTTCCCTGGTGAAGGCGATGTCGTTGACGATGTCGCCGCGATAGCTCGGCAGCTCGACGCCATTGAGCTTCTCGGTCGGCGACGAGCGCGGCTTTGCAAACTGGCCGGCGATGCGGCCGACCTTCACCACGGGCACCGCGCCGGCGTAGGTCAGCACCACCGCCATCTGCAGCAGCACGCGGAAGAAATCGCGGATGTTGTTGGCGCCGTGCTCGGCAAAGCTCTCGGCGCAGTCGCCGCCCTGGAGCAGGAAGGCCTCGCCGGCCGCAACGCGGGCCAGCGCCTTCTTCAGGTTGCGCGCCTCGCCCGCGAACACCAGCGGCGGAAAGGTCGCAAGCTGCGCCTCCACGTCGGCCAGGGCCTTGGCGTCGGGATAGTCGGGCACCTGTAGCACCGGCTTGCTGCGCCAGGACTCGGGCGTCCACCGCTCGGACATCGCAATCTCTCCGTGAAGCAAAAAGCACAACCTGATCTAGGGGTTGCGAGGGCCGCCTTATACACAGGCTGGCCCCGCCCCGCCAGTTGTAAATCCAGTCGGCACTGCAAGCCCTTGCGGGGAAAGCCAAATTCGCATTTGCTGGGAGGGCGAGGCAAACTGGCAGGATACCTTGCGCCCATGGACGCGGCACTGGACGACGTTTTCATCGACGAGATCAACTTCCCGGCGACCGACGGGTATGCCCTGGCCGGCACCCTGTTCCTGCCGCGCGGCACCAAGCGCCATGCCGTCCTGATCAATTCGGCCACCGCCGTGCCGCGCAAGATTTATCGGGGCTTTGCCTCCTACCTCGCCCATCGCGGCTGCGCGGTCCTCACTTACGACTATCGCGGCATCGGCGATTCCCGGCTGCCGGCGATGGTCGGCTACAACCAGCCGAAATCGCTGGTCGGCTTCAAGGCCTCGATGTCGGACTGGGCCGCGCTCGACGTCACCGCCGCGGTCAGCTGGATGCGGGAGCGGTACAACACCCTGCCACTGGCCTATGTCGGCCATTCCTTCGGCGGTCAGGCGCTGGGGCTGATCGCCAACAACAGCGAAATCTCGCGCGCTACGTTCGTGGCCTCGCAGGCCGCGACCTGGCGGCTGATGACCTCGCCCGAGAAGTACCGCGTCTTCGCCTTCATGAACCTCATCGGCGTCCCGCTCACCCACACGCTCGGCTACGCCCCGGGCTGGGCCGGCGTCGGCGAGGATTTGCCCAAGGGGGTCTTCCTGCAATGGGCCAATTGGGTCTCGAGCCCCCGCTATCTCTTCGATTCCAAGCTGCCGGCGCTGGAGAATTTTGCGAAGTTCAAGGGCGAGCTGCGGGCGCTGTGCTTCTCCGACGATCCGTGGGCGACGCGGCCGGCGGTCGAACTGCTCGCGAGCGGGTTCACCGCGATCAAGCCGGAGGTGCTCAACGTCAAGCCGTCCGACGTCGGCGCCAAGACGATCGGCCATTTCGGCTTTTTCCGGCCCGAGCATCGCGACACGCTGTGGCGCGGCGTCGCCGAATGGATTCAGGGGGACTGAGACACAGCTTCGCGTTCTCGCGGCTTTTCTCGCCCGAGCTTTGACCAGTGCCTCACCCTCTCATGAAAGAGGGCGCAGGGAAGGCCGGGAGCCGGTTGGCTCCCATCGACCGCCATGCGAAGAGCAGATTGCGTGTGCTTCATGCATAGCGGATAACAGGGCAACCGGAGCATCCCGGCCTTCCCTGCGCAGTGGATTTACGGCTTATGTCGTACTCTCCCCGGGGAGCGTTGCACTATTGCCCCCGTCGCCTTGTGGATGATTGATGCGCGTGCCCGGTTGGACCGCCACATCACCGCAAGACTTGGCGCACAGACCCCGGGCGCCAGGACCACACGATTTTGCCGTACGCGGATCCCACCGGTCGTGTGCGCGACGGTCTTGCTCACGGTTGCCCGCCCTGCAAAACCCTCAGCGCCGATGTGACCCACGTCCACCGCCACCCCGCCCGCGTTCGTGACGATCGCGATACGCCCCTCTTCGTTGGGCCGGGATGCAGAGACACATACGCGATTTCCGAATTTCGGTAAAGTAGAATATTTTGGGCAGTGCGCGTTGACCCAGGGCTCGCGTGTTTTGCCCGTCGGGCAACACAAGGCCTTGTAAATATCGTGCGGCCGCGGCTCGAGCGTTTCCGTGGAAACGCTGAAAGGCGTGCGATTCCCGGCGCGCAGCCGCGTCTGCACCGACGAGGAAGCCTCTGAGGTGAAGGCCGTGTGACCGCCGGCGCCCGCCTCGAATTAGGGCGTGTACCCATAAATGTCGGCTCACCACCGTAAAGCGGAAGTCGCCACCATGATCTACTGTTCGCGCCCCAAAGCGGACACTACAACTACAAATTTACCGCCGCTTGGCCCAGATAACTCGGACTTTCGATCGTTTGCGGCTGCTTCTCTCGCAGGTCTTCAATACCCGAGCGCGGAGGTTCCGAAGTTCTGCAAGTTGAGAGTTGAGCAACCACACCCGTTGATTCAAAATGATCATACGGTCGCAAATCCGACCACGACTATTCATTACGAGCTCCAAGAGCTGCAACTGCTGAAAATTACCGACATTTGTAAAAGGCGTTCACCGGGGATCTTAGCGTTGCTTCACGTAAAAGATGTGAAACGGCACATACGCGGCAGGAAAGGTATTTCACCTATCGAGTTTCTGAAGGCGTGCCTTAGGCACTAGTTGGCGCAGAAAGGGCCACGACCGTGATGCAGGAGCAAGGTGATGTCACGAGCCTGTGGCATGTTCGTTGCACATTGGCGTCAACTGAGATTTCAGTGCTCAGTTAGAGAATAGGGCGCCGCCGGGACGCATATTTCAAGCCCGGCCGCGCCTCTTTTAACTGCTGCCCTGCTCTCGCGCCGTCATAAATCCGTAATTTTCAGGCATCGAACCTTGGCGCTGTCGCCCGATTTGCTTAGGAGTAAGGCCGCGAGAGGACCTGATCATGACCGACAATACGCAATGCGACGACGCTAAGCGAAATCGCCTGCTCGAAGCAGCTCAGCAGGAGATGATCAAGTTCGAACGCAAAGAGAACGAGTTCCGCAAGAGGGATCGTGCCGAGAGAGCGGCGGAACTGCAATTGCCTCTGGTAAAGCTCAATATTCATTGATTACGTTGCCGGCAGTTTCCAGCCATGGTCCATCTAGCTCGGGTCGCGCCGTCGGATTCTGGCTACTGTTCGGATTCGACAAGCTCATTAGCGGTTGAACTGCCAGCGCCCTGGCTGGCGGTAAACCGGACGTCAGGCGGACAGCCGATTAATGAGTACAGGCCCTAACGGATAATCGTCGTCAGGGACGAGTAGCGCCTGTTGGGCTTGGCCTCGCCCGGCGCGAACTGCGAGAACGCGTCGCTGACGCGGACCGCCGGCGGCGTGTCGGTCGCAAACCGAAACTCCTTCGGCCGCGGTGCGTAGAAGCTGGCGCGATAATAGGCGTCGTCGAAGCGCGCCTCGCCGACCCCGAACAATGCGTCACAGACGAGCAGGAGCGCGTAGACTCCCGCGACCGATGCGACGATCTCCCTTAGAGTTGACATGCCGATAGCCCTGCCCTTTTGCGAGCAGGATGCAGATCGGTTCCAAAGGCCTGGTTTAAGGCGCCAGGCTTCTTGTCTGCAGGGTTTGCTGCTGCTGAGCGGATTGCAGACAATTTTATCGATGGAAAAAGGAGCCCGCCGGATCGGACGATCAGGCGGGCTCAGGATTGGCCGCTCGGGAGGTTATCAGACGGCCAGGTTCGTCAGCCGTGGGCGGCCTCCTTGCGATGGCCGTTGTCGCTGAGGCGGTCGACCCAGGCGATTCCGATCGCCGAGACGATGAAGGTCATGTGGATCAGCACCTGCCACATCACGCCGGTCTCGGTGAAATTGCTGCGCGTGGTGCCGAGATTGCCGGCCTCGATGAAGGTCCTGAGCAACGAGATCGAGGAGATGCCGATGATCGCCATCGCGAGCTTGATCTTGAGCACGCTGGCATTGACATGGCTCAGCCATTCCGGCTCGTCGGGATGGCCGGTCAGGTTCAGGCGGGACACGAAGGTCTCGTAGCCGCCGACAATCACCATGATCAGGAGGTTCGAGATCATGACGACGTCGATCAGCCCGAGCACGACCAGCATGATCTGCTGCTCGCTGGCGTCGAACGAGTGCGCGACCAGATGCCAGAGCTCCTTCAGGAACAGCAGCACATAGACGGCCTGCGCGACGATCAGGCCGACATAGAGCGGCACTTGCAGCCAACGGGAGCCAAAGATGAGCTGCGCAAACAGGCCTAGGCGCGGCGGCTCGCCTTGCGCCGAAGGTGCTTTGGGTTCGGACGTCATGAATTACTCCGGATTGCGGAAAGAGTTGTCGCCTCAGAGACTCGCGATGACAGGCGCGAGCTCGAGCGAGCCCCGATAGATCATCTCGAAGGCGACGTAAATGATGATGGCGAGGCCGACATAGGCGACCCAGCGATGCTTCTGGAGCACGCGACCAAGCAGATCGGCGGCAACACCCATCATCGCCACCGACAGCAACAGCCCGAAGACGAGAATGTAGGGATGCTCGCGCGCGGCGCCCGCGACCGCGAGCACGTTGTCGAGCGACATCGAGACGTCGGCGGCGACGATCTGCACCGCAGCCTGACCGAAGGTCTTTCGCTGCACGGTCGCACCGTCCGCGCCGCCGCCATGGCTGAACGCCAGCTGCCCCCCATGCGACTGCTCGCGCAGCTCGCGCCACATCTTCCAGCAAACCCAGAGCAGCAGCACGCCGCCGGCAAGCAACAGGCCGATGACCTGCAGCAGCTGGGTCGCGACGCCGGCGAAGACGATGCGCAGTACCGTGGCGGCGGCGATACCGACGATGATGGCGCGGCGGCGCTGTTTGGCCGGAAGTCCCGCTGCGGCGAGGCCGATGACGACGGCATTGTCGCCGGCGAGAACGAGGTCGATCAGGACGACTTGAAGCAGCGCAGTGAGCGCTTCGGGCGTGATGAATTCAGTCATGATTGATCATTTTTCGATGCGGATGGATCGAGCCAATGCGGCTTCTTCCGCTCGACCCAATCCAGGACCTTCGAACGTGAGGAGCGCAACGCAGGCACGTCCTCGGCAAGCAGCGCGAGACCGAGCGGCAGCATCCAGACGCCGAGGATCGGAAGGAAGGAAAGCACGCCGCCCACAATGAGGAGCGCGCCCGATGGAATTCTGACCCAGCGGTTCGACGGCTTGAGCAGATAGGTGACGGTGTCACCCATGCGCGGCGGCAGTCGATCGACGAGCTTTTCGAGGCGCGGGTCGCCGCCGGCCATTTCGCTGGCGGGACCTGCGGCTTCACTCGTACGCTCGTGCGATGCTGCGCTCATGCTTACTCCTCTGTGGCCATCTGCCGTTCGGTGCGCCCTTGACCCGACGTGACCGGCTTCGCGCGCGGCAGCACCAGCGTCAGCAAGCGCAACAATTTTATCGCCTGCACTTCGCGGGGATGGACGTCCTCATCCGCCGCAGCCACCCGCTCCGACAGCTCAATCAAATGGGACGACAGCGGCAAGTTCGAAACCGGCCGCAGCGTGTCGATCACGACATTGGCAAAATCCGGTTCCTCGAGCCGTTCGGCGAGCTCATCGAACATCGCATAGAGCCGTTCGTCCGAGATGTGCGGCGCCAGCTTGCGATCCTTGATGAAACGGATCACCTCGTCGCGCTCGACCGGCGAAACGCGCCGGTCGGCAACCGCAACCAGCGCGCCCACGATCACCAGCGCAACCGCGGCCTGCTCGTTCAGGCTGGACGGTTCCGTGATTTCGATTTCGATCGGATTTGAATGCTTGGCGTCAGTCATCGTTGCTCCTCAATGTTGCGAAATGGCCGCACGGAGCTGCGATGGGGACGAATGGTCGGAGAGAGAGTACAGAGGCCCGACGATCGGCCGATCCATCGCATTCGCGCGGGACAGGTCATCCGACATCACGAGGTTTGCCGACGAACGTCGGCGTCCTCGCCAGAGGGGCCCGGATTCTTGTTCGTGTCAGAGATAAAGGTGGGTCCGTCGGAATCAAGGCGAGATGACTGCGACCAGCCGCCGCATCGGTTCCGCGGTCGTGCATCTTCGTTAAGCACGTCGCGCTCCGTGTCCCGGACGCGATGCAACGCGTAGCGCTGCTGCGCAGAGCCGGGACCCAGATGGCGCACCCAACCTTATGGGCCCCGGCTCAGCAGTGCGCCGCCAAGAGGCGCTGCACTGCGTCCGGGGCAAGCCCTCGGCGCCGGGAACGTCGCCTCGGCGGGTGTGTTGGTGCAACTCAGCACGCATTGTCTGACAGGAAGCCGCAAGGAACTCCCATGTGCCGCTGGATCGCATACCGGGGCGAGACCACCTCGTTTGAGCCTTACGTCACCGAGCCCGAACATTCGCTGGTCGCGCAGAGCATCCGCTCGCTGCAATCCACGGCGGGCTCGAACGGCGACGGCTTTGGTCTCGGCTGGTACGGCGAGCATCCGGAGCCCGGCCTTTATCGCGAGACCCGCCCGGCCTGGTCGGACGAAAACCTGCGCTACCTCTGCCGGCATCTGCGCTCGCACTTGTTCTTTGCCCATGTGCGCGCCGCCACCGGCACGGCGGTGACGCGACAGAATTGCCATCCCTTTGCCTGCGGCCACTGGATGTTCATGCACAACGGATTCGTCGGGAGCTGGAATCGGCTGCGGCGCAAGGTCGAGGCGCTGATCCCCGATGCCTATTATCCATCGCGGCTGGGCACGACCGATTCGGAGGCTGTGTTCCTGGCGATGATGGGTGCCGGGCTCGACAGCGATCCGCTTCAAGCGACGCGGCGCGTGCTGCACGCCCTCGTCGGCCTCGTCAACGAGGGGCAGCTGCGCGAACGGCTGCGCTTCACCAGTGCGATCGCGAACGGCCGGGATCTCTATGCGTTTCGCGTTGCGGTCAACGACGCCGCAAACACGCTGTATTACCGGGAGGACGGCGGCCAGGTCATCGTCGTGTCCGAACCCTTCGACAAGGAATCGGATTGGTCCGAAGTGCCGCCAAATCACGCGCTGATCGCGCGCGCGTCCGAAAACGTGAAGATTGTTCCGTTCGACGTTGCAATTTCCGGTGAGTGCGACGCGGAACCCGCCCCCGTCAGACGGATTATCGCCCGCAGGTAATGCCTTTGCCGGGTGGCCAATGACATCTACTTCGGACGTTTTGAAACTGCTGCGCCTCGATTCCTCGGGTGATAGGCAGCACCTGGTCATTCGCTCTGCCGGCGGCGGGGCCAAGGCGGCTGAATATTCCTTCGGCATCGAGGAGGAGTACTTCCTGGCGGACCGCCGCAGCTTCGACGTCGCCATTCAAACTCCGAACGAGCTGTTCGAATCGGCGAATTGGTCGACCGGCGGCCAGGCCATGCGGGAGATGCTGCAATCCCAGCTCGAGGTCGCCACCAACGTTCACGTCGACGTCAACGACGCCCGCGAAGAGCTTCGCTTCCTGCGGCGCGAAGTCGCCAACGTCGCCGCGCAATATGGTTTCGTGATCATGGCCTGCGGCACGCACCCGACCGCGGTCTGGCGCATGTCGCAGCCAAGCCCGAAACCGCGCTATGAGGAGATGATCGAGGATCTGCGCAGCATCGGCCATCGCAACATGATGTGCGGCATGCATGTGCACGTCCAGCTGCCCGATCCCGAGAAGCGCATGGCGGTGATGCGGGCGATGCTGCCGCATCTGCCGCTGTTCATCGCGCTGTCCGCGTCCTCCCCGTTCTGGAATTCGCACAAGACCGGACTGAAGGGCTACCGTCTCGCCGCCTATTCCGAGCTGCCGCGCACCGGCCTGCCCGAACTGTTCGAGAGCAGGCAGGATTACGACGACTATGTCGGCGCGCTGCAGCGCTCCGGCGTCATTCCCGACGAGAGCCACATCTGGTGGGCGATGCGCCCCTCGATGCGGCACCCAACCCTCGAGCTTCGGGCGCCCGACACCTGCACCTTCGTCGACGATGCCGTCGCCATCGCCTCGCTCTATCGCTGCCTGACGCGCCGCCTCTATCTGCGACCGGATCTGTCCAAGGGGGTCACCGCGGTCGAACGCGCAATTGCGGTGGAGAATAAATGGCGCGCCCAGCGCTACGGCACCGATTGCATCTTCGCCTCCAGAGACGGACCGGTCACGATCTCGGAGATGCTCTCCCGAATCATCGACGACATCACCGAGGACGCCGACGCACTGGGCTGCGCCGCCGAGATCGAGCATTGCCGGGTCATTGTGGACCGCGGCAGCTCGGCCGAATTCCAGCTTCGCGCCTATCGCGAAAACGGCGACGACATCGCAGCCGTGTCACGATGGATCGCTACATCGACGATCTCAGGAACCAGCGCGCCGATCGGGCGCAGCGCTCCAGCGCCGTCATAGCGCCCGCGCAAGCTTCCCGGACGAGAACGTCATTTCTGAATTTGCTACGCCGTGGGGGAATGCATGACTGACATCGCCTGGTGCGCCGGTTGCGGCCACAGCCTGGTCCCGATCCTGTCCGAGAACGGCCGCGCGCGGCCAAGCTGCTTCTGGTGCGAGGGCGTCGACGCCCGGACCATGGAGATGGCAAAGTGGGCTGACAGCCCGGCCGGCAAGCCGGATCGGGCCGCGCCTCACGCCTTTGATTGAGCCGCCCTCTGCGTCAAACCCGCGCCACCACGCGCGGACGGAACACGGAATCCGCGGTCGGCGAAAGCGCCGTGACCGGCTTTCGCGTCGGCCGGCGCCGCGGGATGAAGAAATTGTTCACGACGATCGGCTCGTGATCGCCGAGCGCGATCCGCTCCTTCGCGAGCAGGCTCATGACCGAGCGCATCTTGATGACTTCCTGCGCCACGAAGCTGCAATCCTCGTCGCGGTTGATCTGCTCATGCATGATCGCTTCGGCCTCGCGCATGCTGACGCGGAGTGCTCTGATGGTTCTGCGAATTTCGCTGATACGGTTGTCCATGGCTGCCTCCATCTCGGTTGCAGCATAAGAACAAAACGTGAACAATCTGTCAATCGCCGCCCTGCCTTGTCGCGACGTTTCCGCTAAATCCCGAAGGCGCCCATCGGACCGATCCGGCACCGCCGCCGCTGCACGCGCACTCCCGCCCTGCCGACAAATTAGACAGGTCCCCTCACTGCGCCGGACGCGCGCATCCCCGGCACGCGTCCGACCAGCAGAACAAGCCGTTGATCTAACCTCCCGTGCAACCACCGGATTTTTCCTGAACGGGCACGCCGGCATCGCGGCGTCAGGCCCGCTTGCTGCTTCGCAAACCAACTGGCCCAAAATTCGCAATGACGCTGCAAGCGAAGCAACGGCGCAGAGCGGAGAACGTCATGAACGTGCATGCTGCGGGCGATCTCAAGACGACCGGCCTCACCCATCCGAATGGCGCGCCGCTCCGCCTCAACACGCAGGACTTCATCGCGATCGATCGCGATCGGAAAGCGAAGTTCGAGGCGACGTATCGCCCGCAAGCGCTCTACAATCGCGCCAATGAAGGCTTTCACGCCAACAACGAAACCTTCCTGCTCCACGAAGTCGCGACCAATCTGCCGATCTACCGTCCCGACACCGGTCCCACCGACTTCCATCTGCATCTGCCGCCCGGCGGCTTTCAGCTCGTGCTGGTCACCTCGGGCGCTTTCACGTTCGACTATGACGGGCGCTTCTACAATGTCGGCCCCGGCGCGGTGATGCTGCAAAGCGCGATCGTGCATCGCCAGCTGTTCTACACCTGGTCGGGTTTGCCAACTGAAGAGAATTTGAAGACGCCGCAGACGGTGGTGCCGGATCCGGTCTCGATGGGCTATTCGGGCAAATTCCTCGAAGCCTTCATCACCGATCCCACCACCTTTCCGAATCCCACCATCGTCGGTCCCGATCAGATCAACGAAGCCGAAACGCCGCGCGTGGCCTGGAGCCATCCGTTGCACGATCGCCCGGCCAATGCCGGCTTCTGGCTTCAGGATCCCCTGGCGCTGGATGCACTGTTCAAGCCGCTTGGCGACGGCTCGATCAAATCGGCGCTGTCCGTTTACGTGCGCGATATCGGCATCGAGGCACCGAGCGGCCAGCTCGTCACCGGCCACATCATCGCAACCGATCCGCGCGGCCGGTCGCTTCTGCCGAAGAGCACATCGGCATCCGCGGACGCCGCCTCGTTCGCCAAGGGCGAGGTCGTGATCTATCGCGTCATTCGCGGCACGGCCGAATTCAGGAACAAGGCAGGCGAGACCTTCGAGCTCGCGGCCGGCGACGTCGTGACCGCAGGCAAGAGCTCGATCAGCCTCATTGCGGTCGGTGAGAACACGCAGGTGCTCCGGCTCGGCCTTCTCAGGGGTATCGACGACCTTCGCGGCTGGACGCCGACGCAGCGCGACGAGATCGACGGTCTCGCCGGCCAGATCATCACGCAGAAGGACATTCGTCCGCTCCGCACCGAAGGCAAGCCTGTCGGATATCTCTACGCTTAGGAGACGCCCTACTCCGCGGCCTGGCGCACGTGGCGCGCGGTCGGGGTGCGCATGGTGACGAGCTCTTCGGCTGCGGTCGGATGCAGCGCGATGGTCGCGTCGAAATCGGCCTTGGTCGCCTTCATCTTCACCGCGATCGCGACGGCTTGCGTGATCTCGGCTGCGGCATCGCCGACGATGTGGCAGCCGAGCACGCGATCGGTCGAGCCGTCGACGACGAGCTTCATCAGCACGCGGGTGTCGCGGCCGGACATCGTCGCCTTGATCGGGCGGAACGAGGTCTTGTAGATGTCGACGTGACTGAACTGCGCGCGCGCTTCAGTCTCGGTGAGACCAACGGTGCCGACCTCTGGCTGCGAGAACACGGCGGTCGGGATGTTGGCGTGGTCGACCTTCACCTCGCGCTTGCCGAACACGGTGTCGGCGAAGGCGTGGCCTTCGCGGATCGCCACCGGCGTCAGGTTGAAGCGATGGGTGACGTCGCCGATCGCGTAGATGCTGTCGACCGAGCTCCTGGAGAAATGATCGACCGCGATGCCGCCATTCGCAGGATTAATGGCAACGCCGGCGTTCTCGAGCCCGAGATTGGCCACCGCCGGATGGCGGCCGATCGCGAACATCACCTGCTCCGAGGCGATGCTCGATCCGTTCGACAGATGCGTGGTGAATTCATCGCCGTGGCGGTCGACCTTGCTCACCGTGCAGCCGGTGAGAATGGTGATGCCCTGCTTCTCCATCTCGGCACGAACGTGGACGCGAACGTCCTCGTCAAAACCGCGGAGGATGTTGTCGCCGCGATAGATCACAGTGACGTCGGAGCCGAAGCCGGCGAAGATGCCGGCGAATTCCAGCGCAATGTAGCCGCCGCCCTGGATCACGATCCGCTTCGGCAGCCTCGCAAGGTGGAACGCCTCGTTGGAGGAGATCACGTGCTCGATGCCGGGAATCGATGCGCCGTGGTTGGGCGCGCCGCCGGTGGCGATCAGGATGTATCTTGCGGTGATCTTGCGGTCGTTTTCGAGCAGACGGATGGTGTGCTTGTCCTCGATCACCGCGCGGCTCTTGACGATCTGCGCGCCTGACTTCTCGACATTGGCGGTATAGGCCGCCTCCAGCCGCGCGATCTCCTTGTCCTTGTTGGCGATCAGCGTCGGCCAGTCGAAGCTGGCAGGCGGAACGGTCCAGCCGAAACCTGCGGCGTCCTCGAGCTCGTGGCGAAAATGCGAGCCGATCACGAACAGCTTCTTCGGCACGCAGCCGCGGATCACGCAGGTCCCGCCCATGCGGTACTCTTCCGCGATCGTCACGCGGGCGCCGTAGCCCGCCGCGATGCGGGCGGCACGCACGCCGCCCGAGCCGCCACCGATGACGAAGAGGTCGACGTCGAATTCAGCCATTGTCCACTCCGACCCCTGTCAGGAATTCCTGATCAGATAGTGTCTGTCAGATCTCCTTGCCACGCTTGCGCATCTCGGCGCGGAAGGCTCCCATCACGGTCTCGGCGAAGTTCTGGGCCCAGGAATTCATGAAGGCCATGGACAGGCCGATGGCGCGCGGCTCGGCGTCGATCAGCTTCTTGCCCAGCGGCGACTTGTAGAAGGTGACGAGATCCTTCAGCTCCTGCTCGGTGAACTCGCTGGCGTAGATCTGCGCCATGCCTTCGCCGATCTCGTTCTGGCGGCCTTGCAGCTGCTGGGCGACGATCGGGGCGACCTCGTTGAGGTCCTTCTGGTAGTTGAGGTTCTGCTGGGTCAGCGCGATCTTGGTCTTCTCGACCAGACCGGGCACTGCGCCCGCGTACATCGCGGTGGCGTTCTTGATCTGCAGGATCTCCCTCGCCGCCGCGATCGCCGCAGGCGAGGCCTTGGGCTGGGCGGGTGCGGCGCCAGCCTTGGGCGCAGCCTGCTGCGCGGCGGCCGGGACGACCGAGAGGGCCAGTCCCACAGCGAGGGTCGCAGCCGGCAAAAATCTCAAAACGCTCTTCATTCCTAGTCTCCTTTCGGCTTACGCCGTTCAATCACGCGAATTCCCTCGCCGCCCGCCAGAACAGCCGAGCTGGCCAAGCCGATGAACAACCCATGCTCGACCACGCCGGGAATCGCGCTCAACGCGCTGGCGAGGCCGGCAGGATCCCCGATCTGTCCGAGCTGGGCATCGACGATCCAGTGGCCGCCGTCGGTGACGAAAACGTGGCCTTCCTTGGCTTTGCGGACTGCCATTTGCCCGGAAACGCCGCATTCGGCAAATGCCTTCTCGATCGCCCGGCGCGTCGCGCCGAGCCCGAACGGGATGACCTCGACCGGCAGCGGAAAGCGGCCGAGCGTCGGCACCCATTTGGTGTCATCTGCAATCACGATCATGCGATCCGAGGCCGCCGCCACGATCTTCTCGCGCAGCAGCGCGCCGCCGCCGCCCTTGATCAGGTTGAGCGCCGGATCGATTTCGTCGGCGCCGTCGATGGTGATGTCGAGATGGTCGATCTCGTCGAGCGTGGTCAGCGGCACGCCGCACCGCACAGCATCGAGGCGAGTCGCCTCCGAGGTCGGCACGCCGATCACCTTGAGCCCGGCGGCGACGCGCTCGCCGAGCAGCTCGACGAAATGCTTGGCGGTCGAGCCGGTGCCGAGCCCGAGCTGCATGCCGTCCCGCACCTCCTCGAGCGCGCGCGCCGCGGCCTGTCGCTTCAACTGGTCCATATTCACGTTTGCGCCCGCCTCTGAAGTCTCGAACATGCCGCCGATCGTGGCCGCTTTCGGCGGCCTATGTAGCCTCGTTTTCCGCCGGAGAACAGGGTCTGGGAACCAGGCTATAAGCTGAACTTATGGCGCCGCCCCTTGCACTGACCTGACCGGGCCGGTAGCGCTTGGACCATGACCTCCCCTCACACCATCGTCTTCGATCTCGACGGCACGCTTGTGGATACGGCGCCCGACCTGATCACCGCGCTGAACCACGTGCTCGACCGCGAAGGGCTGCCGCCCGTGCCGATGGCCTCGGCCCGCAACATGATCGGCGCCGGCGCCCGCAAGCTGATCGAGCGGGGGCTGGAGGCCGAAGGCCGCACCGTCACCCCCGCCGACATGGACCGGATGACCGCGGATTTCATCGCCTATTACGCCGATCACATCGCCGTCGAATCCCGCCCCTTCGAGGGGCTCGAGGCCGCGCTGGACCATTTTTCCGCGCAAGGCCATCGCCTCGCCGTCTGCACCAACAAGCTGGAATGGCTGTCGAAGCGGCTGCTGGACGAGCTCGACCTCAGCCGCCGCTTCGCGGCGATCTGCGGCGCGGACACCTTTGGCGTCCAGAAGCCCGACCCGACCATCTTTCGTGAAACGGTGGCGCGGGCCGGAGGAGCGGTCAAAGCCAGCATCATGGTCGGCGATGCCGGAACCGATGTCGGGGTGGCCCGCCGGGCCGGAGTGCCGGTGATCGGCGTCAGTTTTGGCTATACCGACGTGCCGATCGCCGAGCTGAAGCCGGACCGGCTGATCCATCACATGCGTGACCTGCCGGCCGCCGCCAGCAGCCTGATGATGACATGACCTCATCAAGATACTGATATCGCTACGGTATTCCGCGAGACCCCGCACTAACCATCCACTAACTATGCGCAGCCCGCCGGTTGCCTGCCCCGGACGACGCTCCTAAGGTCCGGCCCGGGGCTTATGTGGCGGTTTGTCGCAGACGAAGTGGATGGCTCAAGCGTCATGTCATCGCGGTTGCGCTAGCCGGAGCCAGCCTATTGGGAGCGGCAAGATTTGGTGGTGGCTGCTCCGGCAGGCGTTGATCTACGTATACCACCCGATTGTCCTCGTCGCGTCCGATGCTTAGATTGGGTGCCGAGCACCGCTGAAGCCAAGGTGCACCCGTCGCCGTTAGTGACAAGGCCTCTCGCATGAACGGATCCGCCGCGCTGTCCACCCCGATGACCGATCCGTTCGGGCGGACCATCAGCTATTTGCGCGTTTCCGTCACCGATCGCTGCGACCTGCGCTGCTTCTACTGCATGTCGGAAGACATGACGTTCCTGCCCAAGGCGAACCTGTTGACGCTGGAGGAACTCGACCGGCTCTGCTCGGCCTTCATCGCCAAGGGCGTCAAGAAGCTGCGGCTCACCGGTGGCGAGCCGCTGGTCCGGCGCAACGTGATGACGCTGGTCCGCTCGCTGTCGCGGCATCTGTCGAGCGGCGCCCTGAACGAGCTGACGCTGACCACCAACGGCACCCAGCTGGCGAAACACGCAAGCGAGCTCGCCGATTGTGGCGTGCGCCGCATCAACGTCTCGCTCGATACGCTCGATCCCAAGAAGTTTCGTGAGATCACCCGCTGGGGCGAGATCGACAAGGTGCTGGAAGGCATCGAGGCCGCGCGCGGCGCGGGACTTGCCGTGAAGATCAACGCGGTGGCGCTGAAGAAACTCAACGAGGACGAGCTTCCCGACCTGATGCGCTGGGCCCACGGCAAGGGCATGGGCCTGACGCTGATCGAGGTCATGCCGATGGGCGAGATCGGCTCGGGCCGCATCGACCAGTATCTGCCGCTGTCGCTGGTGCGCGCGCGCCTCGCCCAGCAATTCACGCTGACGGATTTAGCGGAGAGCACCGGAGGTCCGGCCCGCTATGTCAGCGTCACCGAGACCGGCGGCAAGCTCGGCTTCATCACGCCGATGACGCATAATTTCTGCGAATCCTGCAACCGGGTTCGTATTACCTGCACGGGAACGCTGCACACCTGTCTCGGCCACGAGGATGCCTCCGATCTGCGGAAACCTCTGCGTGCATCCGATGACGACATGCTGCTTGCGGATGCGATCGACCGCGCCATCGGACTGAAGCCCAAGGGCCACGATTTCATCATCGACCGCCGCCACGATCGCCCCAGCGTCTCCAGGCACATGAGCGTCACCGGCGGCTAACTCCGTACAACTCCGGCCTTATTCCCCTTAACTATCAACAAACTTCCGATTGACTGGCGGCACGGCCGCTGGTTTGGTGCGGCTGCCTCATGCCTGCGCGGCGAGACAAGCCACGCGCCCGCTTCGGCGCAGTCAAGACGGCCGGGGCACACCATCGGGGAGGACCTATCGTTGCAAGCGCTCCTGAAGCTGAGCCAAAGGATTGACGCGTTCACACGCTGGACGGGCAAACGCCTGGCGTGGCTGATCGTGGCCGCCGTCATCATCTCGGCGGTCAATGCAATCGTCCGCAAGACGTTCGACACGTCCTCCAATTCGTGGCTCGAGCTGCAATGGGTGCTGTTCAGTATCGTGTTCCTGCTGTGCTCGCCCTGGACGCTGCTCGACAACGAGCATATCCGCATCGACATCGTGAACAACACGCTGCCGAAGACGGTCCGCAACCTCATCGACGTGGTCGGTCACCTGTTCTTCCTCATCCCGCTGTGCATCGTCATGATCATCACCGGCGTGCCGTTCTTCCAGCGCTCATTCCATATCAACGAGCAATCCGGCAACGCCGGCGGTCTGCCGCAATGGCCCGCCAAATCCCTGATCATGATCGGATTCGCATTCCTGCTCGTTCAAGCCATCTCCGAGCTGATCAAGCGAATTGCCGTCATGCGCGGAATGATTCCGGACCCGCATGAATCCCAGGTGTCGGCGCTGGAGGCGGAAGTCGAGCATCTCGTCGAAGCGATCGAGAAGAAGTAGCCGTTGGCGACGGTTTAGGGGAAATCATGACCGCGTTTATCATCGCCAATATGGCGCCCATCATGTTCGCGTCGCTGGTCGTCATGCTGTTGCTTGGCTACCCCGCGGCCTTCTCGCTCGGTGCCGTCGGCCTGTTCTACGCCATCGTCGGCATCGAGCTCGGCGAGTTCCGCCCGGACTTCCTGCAGGCTCTTCCGGAGCGCGTCTACGGCGTGATGAATAACGACACGCTGCTCGCCATTCCCTTCTTCACCTTCATGGGGCTTGTGCTGGAACGGTCTGGCATGGCCGAGGACCTGCTCGACACCATCGGCCAATTGTTCGGGACCATCCGCGGCGGCCTTGCCTATGCCGTGATCTTCGTCGGCGCGCTGCTCGCCGCAACGACGGGCGTGGTCGCCGCCTCCGTGATCTCGATGGGTCTGATCTCGCTGCCGATCATGCTGCGTTATGGCTATGACCGCCGCGTGGCCGCCGGCGTCATCGCCGCGTCCGGCACGCTCGCGCAGATCATTCCGCCCTCGCTCGTTCTGATCGTGATGGCCGACCAGCTCGGCAAGTCCGTCGGCGACATGTACGAAGGTGCCTTCATCCCCGGTCTCGTGCTCGCCGGCCTCTACGCCGGTTACGCCTTCCTCGTCAGCATGTTCTTCCCGAAGGCCACCCCGGGCCTGCCGAAGGAAGCCATCGGCTTCCGCGAGGAGAGTGGCAGCCGCGGCCTGGTCTCGCTCGGTATGCTGTTCCTCGCGAGCTGCGTGTTCGGTTGGTTCATGATGCGCAATTCGAACGTGCATGGTGCCGATTACGTCGTGCTCAGCATGTTCTGCGGCATCATCTTCGCCTTCGCCGTGGCCGTGGTAAACTGGGTCATCGACAAGCTCACCGGCTTCCGTTTCCTCTCGAAGATGGCGCAGCAGACCACCTTCGTCATGGTGCCGCCGCTGTTCCTGATCTTCCTGGTGCTCGGCACGATCTTCATCGGCATCGCGACGCCGACCGAAGGCGGCGCGATGGGTGCCGCCGGCGCCCTCATCCTCGGTGCCGCGAAGCGGCGGCTGAGCTGGGACCTGATCCGGCAGGCCACGGAATCGACCGCCAAGCTGTCGGCGTTCGTCGTGTTCATCCTGGTCGGCGCCCGCGTGTTCTCGCTGACCTTCTACGGCGTCAACGGCCACGTCTGGGTCGAGCACCTGCTCACCTCGCTGCCCGGCGGCCAGGTCGGCTTCCTGATCTTCGTCAACGTCTTCGTGTTCGTGCTGGCCTTCTTCCTCGACTTCTTCGAGCTGGCCTTCATCGTGATTCCGCTGCTCGGACCTGCCGCCGAGCACCTCGGCATCGACCTGATCTGGTTCGGCGTCATTCTCGGCGTCAACATGCAGACCTCGTTCATGCATCCGCCGTTCGGCTTTGCGCTGTTCTATCTCCGCTCGGTCGCGCCGAAGGAGCGATACACCGATCGCGTCACCGGCAAGCGGATGGAACCGGTCACCACGGGCCAGATCTATTGGGGCGCGGTGCCATTCGTCGTCATCCAGATGATCATGGTCGGCCTGGTGATCGCGTTCCCGTCGATGGTCATGCACTACAAGGGCGTGCAGACCAACATCGATCCCAGCACGATCAAGATCGAAGTGCCGCAGATCGAGCTGCCGCCGCTGGATCTCGGACCGCCGTCGAAGTAGCGGCGGACGCCCCTCGCCGTCGTGCTCCGCTCAAGCGGCGCATGACGCGCGACGGCGCGCGTGACAAGCACCGGAAACGGAGGCATACCGGGCCATCCTCAGTCTATGGACGGCCGCTCATGCCCCGATTGCACCCTGCTCCCTCGGTCCTTGGCCCGTTGATCGCCTCGCTCTGGCTGGCCTGTGCCGCAACGATGGTGCGGGCCGAGCCGATTGCCGATGTTCATGTGCTGGCGCAAAAGGAGCAGCAGCCGCTGCTCGACACGCTGCGCGATCTCGTCAACATCGAATCCGGCAGCAAGGACATCGAAGGCCTGAACCAGATCGCCGAGCGCGTTGCCGGTCAGCTCAAGCAGCTCGGCGGCACGGTGGAGATCCTGCAACCCACCGACATCTATCGCCTCGACGACACGCCCGAGAAGGTCGGGCCGGCCGTGCACGCCGTCTTCAAGGGCACAGGCACCAAGAAGATCATGCTGATCGCCCATATGGACACGGTGTACCTGAAGGGCATGCTGAAGGATCAGCCGTTCCGCATCGACGGCGACAAGGCTTACGGCCTCGGCATCGCCGACGACAAGCAGGGCGTCGCGCTCATCCTCCATACCGTGGCGCTACTGCAAAAGCTGAGCTTCAGGGATTACGGCACGCTCACAGTGCTCACGAACGGCGACGAGGAGATCTCCTCGCCGGGCTGGCGCAGCACCATCACCAAATTCGCCTCGGATCAGGACGCGGTATTCTCGTTCGAAGGCGGCGGAATGGACGGCACGCTGCGCCTCGCCACCAGCGGCATCGGCTCGGCCTATCTCAGCGTGCAAGGCAAGTCGTCACATGCCGGCGCAAGGCCCGAGGGCGGCGTGAATGCGCTGTACGAGCTCTCGCACCAGGTTCTGCAGATGAAGGACCTGTCGAAGCCGGAGCAGGGCCTGAAGCTGAACTGGACGGTCTCCAAATCCGGCACCAACCGCAACGTGATCCCTGCCGACGCCACCGCCCAGGCCGATGCGCGTGCGCTCAAGGTGTCCGACTTCGACGAGTTGGAGAAGGCGCTGCAGGACAAGATCAAGAATCGCCTGCTGCCGGACTCCAAGGTCGCCCTCAAGTTCGAGGTGCGTCGCCCGCCGTTAGAGGCGAATGAGGCCTCGCGCCGCGTGGCCGCCTACGGCAAGACGATCTATGGGGAGATCGGCCTATCCCTCAAGGTCGACGAGAAGGCGACCGGCGGCGGCACCGACGCGGCATTTGCCGCGCTGAAGACCAGCGGAGCCGTGGTGGAGGGCATGGGCCTGTCGGGCTTCGGTGCGCACTCCAACGACGCCGAATATGTGCAGGTGGGCAGCATCGTGCCGCGGCTGTATCTCGCCACACGCATGATCATGGACCTGTCCACGGGCAAGCTGAAATAGGGGCGCGCTTTCTTCCTTCTCCCCTCATGTCCGCCGAGCCTTGGCGAAGGCGGATGTGGGAGAAGGCGGCATAGGCGGCCTACGGCCGCCGTCTTAAGCATACGCCGACGCGCAGCGTCGGCTACGGTGCCGGATGAGGGGTTCTCTCCACGCGCGCGATTGAGAGTGGGACTCGTGGAGAGAACCCCTCACCCGTCTCGCCGCTTATCGCGGCGAGCCATCCTCTCCCACATCCGCCTTCGCCAAGGCTTCGGCGGACATGAGGGGAGAGGGGAAAGAAGCAGCCTCCTCCGCCAGCCGAAACCGCAGCGTGAACTCGGCCCCGCCCCCCGGAAGGTTCTCCACCGCGACCGTGGCGGCGTGGTCGTCCGCCACCGCGCGCACGATGGAAAGCCCCAGTCCCGCGCCGTCGCTGCGGCGGCGGTCGGCGCGCCAGAAGCGCTGGAAGATAAGCTCGCGCTCGGCCTCCGCGATCCCCGGGCCGCTATCGCGCACGCGCACCGAACCGTCCTCGCGCACCTCGACATCGACGGTGGTGTCCTTTGCCGTGAACTTGATGGCGTTTTCCGCGAGGTTGAAGACAGCGCGCTGCAGCATCTCCGAATTGCCGTGGATCCTGACAAGCGCGTCGGTACCCCGGAGCGCGATGTCCTTGTGCTGCGCGATCGCGAACGGGGCGATCGAGGCGACCACTTCGGCGCAGACAGCGCGCAAATCCGCAGTCTCGCCGGGATCGAGCACCAGGGTGTCGAGCTCGGCGATCTCGAGCAATTGCGCGACGAGGCGGCTCATGGTTTCGATGTCGGCATGCAGCGCCTGCCGTGCCGCACGATCGTCGAGCGTCTCGATCCGCGTGCGCAGGATCGCGAGCGGCGTGCGCAATTGATGCGCGGCATCCGCCGTGAACTGCCGCTGCACCCGAAAGCCGCCTTCGAGGCGGTCGAGCGCCTGGTTGACGGCGGTGACGAGCGGCAAGATCTCGCGCGGGATCTGCTCCGTCGGCAGGCGGATGTCGGTGCGCGCCGGCCCGATATTGCTGGCTTCCTCGGAGGCCTTCCACAGCGGCGCGATCGCGCGGCGGAAGATGATGATGTCGGTGGCGAGCAGGACCAGCAGAATCGGGATGGTGATCCATCCCACGCGCCGGAAGAAATTCGACACGATGTCGTCGATGATGACGTCTCGGTGTGCGAGGTCCTCGGCGACCTGGATGCGCACCGTCTTGCCGTCGAGGTCGCGGGTGACGGCGGCGCCGGAAATGCTCTCCGACGAGCGCGGTGCCGCGGTGGCGGCAGAGCGCCGATGCGAGGAGAACAGCAGCCGGCCCTCGGCATCGCGAATATCGTACTGATAGCGGCCATACGCTTCAGAATAGAGGCCCTTGAGACTGTCCGGCAGATTGAACGTCAGCAGGCCGCCCGGCTGAACAACGATGCGCTCCGCCAGCACCTCGGCCTGGGCGCGCATGGCATCGCGATGCAGCTGGTCGATCTCGGAATTGAGCAGCCAGAACAGCACCAGCGGCAGGAAGATCGCGACCACCGCGACCGCCAGGATGTGCAGGAACACGATGCGCCAGATCAGCGATTTGAACGTCGGAGACCTGCCATAGGACCCGGCATAGGATCCGACGTTGGATCCGGGCTGGGCCACGCTATTTCTCCACGTCCATGAGATAGCCGACGCCGCGGATGGTATGGATCACGACCTTGGCGCCGTGTTCGGCGAGCTGCTTGCGCAGCCGCGAGACATAGACCTCGACCGCGTTGGAGGCGACCTCGCCGTCCAGCCCGAAGATGTGGTCCTCGACGTTCTTCTTCGGCACCACCCGCCCCTGCCGGCGCAGCAAAATCTCCAGCACCGAGGTCTCGCGCGCGGAGATAATCCGCGGCTGGTCGTCGACGAAGATCTGGCGGCTCTCGGTGTCGTAGACGAGGTTGGCGAGACTGAGCGAGCGGCCGAGCAGCTGGCCCGGCCGGCGCAGGATCGCCTCCAGCCGTGCCACCAGTTCCTCCATCGCGAACGGCTTGGCGAGATAGTCGTCCGCGCCGCTGCGCAGGCCGCTGACGCGGTCCTGCAGGCCGCCGCGGGCGGTCAGCACCAGCACGGGGAGCGGTTCCATCTTGACGCGCAACTCGCGCAGCACCGACAGGCCGTCGCCGTCGGGCAGCCCGAGATCGAGGATCATCGCGGCATAGCTGACGCTGCTCACCGCCTCGCGCGCCTCGGCCGCGCTGCCGACGATGTCGCTCTGGTAGCCGGCCGCCGCCAGCCCGCCAGCGACGAGGCGCGACAGCTCGGCATTGTCCTCGACGATCAGAAGGCGCATCGCATATCCGCCGGATACTCAGGTCACCGCACGCCTGGCGCGGCATCTTCGCTGTCTTCCATCATTCCGGACGCCTCGGCCAGCGAAAAAGCGTCCGGCCGAACCAGTCGTCTGTCAGGTTTGTGTAAGCCGACCAAGTGTGCCCCCAAAGGTGACCCAAAGGCAGGGGCCTGCGGACGTTCGTAGCAGCTATCCTAGCCTCGTCCCTCGAAATAGGCGCAAAGCAGGGTCGTGTCCTTTGGAGCTAAGGATTTCCGGAACAGCCGGCACTTGAAGTGACGATCCCTCCCCTCTCCGCTCTCGATCAGGAACATGCACCTGCCGCAGACGTCGGCATTGTGACGGCGCTTGGCAACATCGAGCCCATCGAGGACGCGGCGAAGCGTATCGCGCAGCTGAGATCGATCGGGGAGCTCAAGTGTCACGAGCTGATCTCGAAGGACGTTAATTGGATCGCGCTCGAGGAACTTCTCGCCTTCGCCCGTGATGCAGAGTGCAATCGAGCGCTTGTCTTCTGCAGATGGCTTGCGAACCATCAACCCCTTGCTCTCGAGCACGGCGGCGATCTGCGATGCGACGCTGCGGGTCGTGCCCAGAAAGCTGGCAAGTGCCGTGGGCGTCCGCGAGAACCTGTTAGCGCGGGCGAGAAAGCGCAAGGCCATCCATTCCCGATCGCTCAGCCCCGCAAGGCTCCCTTCAAAAAGCCAGCTGTCGGCCGACTGGACCAGGAGTTGTAGAATTTCAATTGCCAGTTTCATTTGAGAAGTCCCACGGGAAACGGCCGCCCTTGCATCTCGATCAACGATCGAGAGCCGCCGTGTTCGGTGAATGCTGCATTCCCGTCGGGACTGGTTGAGTCCGGTATACCGTACCGTGAAGCGCGGCCGGCGTGATGACACGCCGCGACTTCAGCCCGATTGCCGGATTCCGATAACTCGACCGTTCCGTAAAAGGAACACCGAAAAACTACGCAGCGCGTGGGCGTTGAATGACACGAAATCTCTCGCGTCAGAACGCGATGGTCGCTCCCGGCGCACCGCTGGTGAGCAGGCATCAGAGAAGGGCGCGCTCGTCAGGTTCGTGTAAGCAATGGCGCTTCAGCGTGAAGGATGGAGAGAGCGCAGCGAAGAACCGCCTTATGGATTGAACGCTCCGAACAGTTACCTCCGGCAAATCTCAACGGAAAGCAACGCATGCACGTTGTCAGACTCGCATTCGTCTTCCACCTGGTGGCGCTAGCCTGACTTGGTATGGCTCTGCTGAAATGCCGCCCTGAGTTCGGTTAATTGATCGCTCGTTGCTCCCACCAACGCTTCGGCCCCATCTGCAGGCAAGTCCGCATAAGCGATCGGCTGGTCGAACTGGCTCGCCGTGAAGTCGTACCTCTTGCCTTCGATCCGATTGTAAAAATGATCGCCGGCCGGCAGTGGCGTCTTCAGCAGGTCGCCGCCGAAGAGTTCATGAACGAGCAGCGACGTGACCTTGCATTGTCCTGCGGCCGGATTGTCCGCCGTCCATTGGCTCGCGGTCGACCGCGACCACGCCTTGAGCAGCGCGCTTTGAACGGCCTCGGGATCAAAACTCATCGTCACGTCCAACGGCTGCCGGCTATATTCGGTTTATTCGATTTTTACATTTTGCCACTGCTTTAAGCCGCTGGCCACTGTGCATGGGGTTGTTTTTCAATTTTGAGTCGGGCTCCGGCCAGGACGCACAAGAAAACGCCCCGGAGCTTTCGCTCCGGGGCGCTGCATCCAACCGGTGATGAGCTCAGCTCTGCGAGCGCCGCGCCATGAAGATGTCGTAGCCGACCTCTGCGACCTGGAACCAGGCGTAGCCGTCGCTCGTGAACTTGGCGAGGGAGTCGTGCACCTTCTTGAAATTGGCGTTGGTCGCGCCGACTTCGGCATGCAGCTCCTTGGCGGCCTTGTAGCAGGCATCCATGATCGACGGCGAGAAGGCGTGCAGCTTGGTGCCGCCCGCCAGCAGCTTCTTCAGCGCCAGCGGATTGGCGGTATCGTAGCGAGCCATCATGTAGTTGTTGGCGTAGTGGCCGGCCTGCTCCAGCACGCTCTGGTAATATTTCGGCAGCGCGTTCCACTTGTCGAGGTTGACGAAGGCCAGCAGCATCGGCCCGCCTTCCCACCAACCGGGATAGTAGTAGTGCGGCGCGATCTTGTAGAAGCCGAGCTTCTCGTCGTCATAGGGGCCGACCCATTCGGCCGCATCGATGGTGCCCTTCTCCAGCGCGGGATAGATGTCGCCGCCGGCGAGCTGCTGCGGCACCACGCCGAGCTTCTGGAGCACGCGACCGGTGAAGCCGCCGATGCGGAATTTCATGCCCTTGAGATCGTCGGGCGTGTTGACCTCCTTCCTGAACCAGCCGCCCATCTGGCAGCCGGTGTTGCCCGCGAGCAGCGAGGTGACGTTGTAGCTCTTGTAGAACTCGTTGAGGACATCGCGCCCGCCGCCCTGCATGTACCAGGCCTGGTTGATGCGCATGTTGGGGCCGAACGGCACGGCCGAACCGAAGGTGAAGGTCGGATCCTTGCCGAAATAATAGTAGGACGCGGTATGACCGATTTCGCAGGTGCCGTTCTGGACGGCGTCGAGCACCTGGAGGCCCGGCACGATCTCGCCGGCCGCGAAGATCTGGATCTGGAATTTGTTGTCGGTCGCCTCGGCGACCATCTTGCACATCATCTCGGCGCCGCCAAACAGCGTGTCGAGCGACTTCGGCCAGCTCGTCGGCATGCGCCATTTGATTTCCGGCATCGACTGCGCGATCGCGGGAGCCGCGAGCGTGGCGGCGCCGGCCGCGCCAAGTCCTGTGACCTTGATGAAGTCTCTTCTCTTCATGATTTCCTGCCCTGATGTACCAGTGATTGTGGGCCTTCTTGCCGAGGCTTGGCACCACCATGACGCAAGCCGCCGCCTAATTCCATCCCGATCGCACTGCGGCAAAGAAAAAGCCCGGCCTCCACTGGAGGCCGGGCTTTCCGGTCTTGCGACTTTAGGCCTAGGCGATCAGCCGCGCGTGCGCGAGCGGATCATGAAGCTGTCGTAGGTATATTCGGCCACCTGCCACCACAGATATTCGTCGGAGCGGTAGGCCTGCATGGCGTCGATCGACTTCTTGAAGTCGGGGTTCTTGGCCGAGATCTCCGCCCAGAGCTCGTTGGTCGCCTTGAGGCAGGCTTCCAGCACCTCGTTGGTGAAGGGACGAAGCTGGGTGCCGCCGGCAACCAGGCGCTTCAGCGCCGCCGGGTTCTGCATGTCGTAGCGTGCGGCCATCCAGGCGTTGGCGTTGGCCGTCGCGTTGGTGAGGATCGCCTGGTAGTTCTTCGGCAGCGCATTCCACTTCTCCAGGTTGGTGAAGGCATGGACGGTCGGACCACCTTCCCAGAAGCCCGGGTAGTAGTAGTACTTGGCGACCTTGGCGAAGCCGAGCTTCTCGTCATCGTAAGGCCCGACCCACTCGGCGGCGTCGATGGTGCCCTTCTCCAGCGCCGGATAGATGTCGCCGCCGGCGAGCTGCTGCGGCACCACGCCGACCTTCTGGAGCACCTGGCCGGCAATGCCGCCGATGCGCATCTTCAGGCCGGAGAGGTCGGCAACGGTCTTGATCTCCTTGCGGAACCAGCCGCCCATCTGGGTGCCGGTATTGCCGCACGGGAAGCCGACGACGTTCGACTTCTTGAAGAACTCGTTGGCGAGCTCGTTGCCGCCGCCCTGATAGAGCCACGAATTCTGCTGGCGCGCATTGAGGCCGAACGGCACCGAGGCGAAGATCGCGAAGGTCGGATCCTTGCCGACGTAGTAATAGGACACCGTATGGCACATCTCGACGGTGCCGCTGGAGGTCGCATCGAGCGCCTGCAGGCCGGGAACGAGTTCACCGGCGGCGAACACCTGGATCTGGAATTTGTTGTCGGTCATCTCGGCGACGTACTTCGCCAGCTGCTCGGCACCGCCATAGATGGTATCGAGCGACTTCGGGAAGCTCGAAGTCAAGCGCCACTTCACCTCGGGCGAGGACTGTGCGATCGCCGGCGAGGCCACAGCGGTTGCCGCCGCGCCTGCTGCCGACACTTTCAGAAAATCACGACGCTTCATCTTCAGGTCTCTCCTTGCTGGGGCGTTTCCCCTTAGCTTCTCTTCTTGCCGCCGCTCATTCCGGCGACGCGTTAGGGCCGCGTCGAACCGAAGGGGCTTGACTGCCGTGGGCCTTTACCACGGAAGCCCCGCTTGCGGAACGCGACAATGGCATGACGGGGCTCTACGAAAGTCGCATGTCCCCCAAAAGGACGAGAAGGCGGGCCGCGGGGCGGCCGGCTCAGGCGGCCGCGATGACGCCCTTGAGCTGGTCGCGCACCTGCCCTGCAATGGCGCGGTAGATCGCCGCATGAGGACCGTCCGGCTCGCTGTCGACGACGGGATTGCCGGCATCCGAGCTGGCCCGAATCGCCATGTGCAGCGGGATCTCACCGAGGAAGGGTACCTCGAGCTTCTCGGCCTCGTGCCGCGCCCCGCCATGGCCGAAAATGTCCGACCGCGTGCCGCAATGCGGGCACTGGAAGTAGCTCATGTTCTCGACGATGCCGAGCACGGGCACGTTGACCTTCTTGAACATGGCAAGCCCCCGCCGCGCGTCGATCAGGGACAGATCCTGCGGGGTCGAGACGATCACGGCGCCCTTCAGCGGCACGTTCTGCGCCAGCGTGAGCTGGGCATCGCCGGTGCCCGGCGGCATGTCGACGACCAGCACGTCGAGCTTGCCCCATTCGACGTCACGCAGCATCTGCGTCACCGCCGACATCACCATGGGACCGCGCCAGATCATCGCGGTCTCTTCCTCGACCAGGAAGCCGATCGACATGATGGCGAGACCGAAGCGCCGAAGCGGAATCATTTTTCGCTCGTCGTTCAGCTCCGGCTTGTCGTGCAGGCCGGTCAGCCGCGGCACCGAGGGGCCGTAGATGTCGGCATCGAGCAGCCCGACCCTGAGGCCGAGGTCGCGCAGGCCCAGCGCCAGGTTCAGCGCGGTGGTCGACTTGCCGACGCCGCCCTTGCCGGAGGCGACCGCGATCACGGCGGCGACGCCGGGGATTTCCGACTGCCGCGCCATGGGCGATTGGGCGCCACCCTGCGGCGGCGGCTTGTGGGCATGGACGGGCTGCACGCCCGGCGCGCCGCGGCTGGGCTGCGGGGGTGGCGGCGGCGCGGAGCCCGGCTTGCGCTCGGCGGTCAGCGCCACCATGACGGTGGTGACGCCGGGAATGGTGCGCACAGCGGCCTCTGCTTCGGCCCGGATGGACTCCCAGGCCCTCGCCTCGGCGGCATCGACATTGATCGAGAAGAACACCTTGCCGTCGGACGCGCTGATCGCGCTCAGCACATTGGCATTGGTGAGCGCGACCCCGCGGGGGGATTTGATCCGGGCGAGGCTGTCGAGAACCTGTTGCTGCGTCACGCTCAAAGCGCATCTCCTGAACGGAGCATGATCCGGACCTGGAGGATGGCACCAGCGCCAAGCGTGGCGCGGCTTTCCGGCAAGGTCATGCTCGAGACTTTAGGATGCCCCATTAGAGCGGAAACGCCCAAAAGGCTACTGCCTGCCGATATCGTCAGCCTTCTCGGCGGGCGCCGCCCCCTGCTCCCTGGCGGCCTCGTAATTCAGCTCGATCATGACCCCGTTGGGGTCGTTGACGAAGATCTGCCAGAGGTCGCCGCCGGGCACCTGGCGGGACTCGAACTTCATGTCCTTGGATGCCAGCCGCTGCTTCATGCCGGCGAAGCCGCGACTGGCGAAGGCGACATGATGGACAACGCCGGAATCCGGCTTTTGTGGCTCGGCCGTCGCAGAAATATCGACGAGGTGCACCACCGCCTTGCCCTCGCTGTACATCCAGGCGCCAGGGAAGGCGAAATTCGGCCGGGCACCTTTTTCCAGGCCCAGCACATCCTCGTAGAAGCGGACGGTCTCGGCCAGATTCCGGGTCCGGATGTTGAAATGATCGAGGACGCCAACGCTCACGCCGCCCATGCTTTCGCTCCCTTTTTTGAAGTCCTTAGGTCCGCCATCCTAGCACAGGGGACCGCCAAACGAAGCCGTTGCCCTCCGCCCTTAACGGTTTATGGTGCGCCTCCGATCCGCCCTCGCGGCGGAACCTCGAGGACGCCGCCCTGGCGCCCTCGCCCGGCTGCAACCGTAAAACTCAAGCTACGGACAAGGTACCACACATGGCTAAAGTCGCTTTCCTCGGTCTCGGCGTCATGGGCTACCCCATGGCCGGCCACCTCGTGAAAAAAGGGGGCCATGAGGTCACCGTCTACAACCGCACCGCGGCCAAGGCGAAGGAATGGGCGGACAAGTTCGGCGGCAAGACCGCACCGACCCCGAAGGCGGCCGCCGAAGGTCAGGATTTCGTGATGTGCTGCGTCGGCAACGACAATGATCTGCGCGCGGTCACGATCGGCCCCGATGGCGCCTTCGCCGGCATGAAGAAGGGTGCGACCTTCGTCGACCACACCACCGCCTCCGCCGAAGTCGCACGTGAGCTGGATGCGGCCGCGACCAAGGCCGGCTTCAAGTTCATCGACGGCCCGGTCTCCGGCGGCCAGGCCGGCGCCGAGAACGGCGTTCTGACGGTGATGTGCGGCGGCGCGCAGGACGCCTATTCCGGCGCCGAGCCGATCATCACAGGCGCCTATGCGCGGATGTGCAAACTGCTCGGGCCCGCCGGCAGCGGCCAGCTGACGAAGATGGTCAACCAGATCTGCATCGCCGGTCTGGTGCAGGGTCTCTCCGAGGGGATCCACTTCGCCAAGAAGAGCGGCCTCGACGTCGCCGCAGTGATCGAGACCATCTCCAAGGGCGCGGCGCAGTCCTGGCAGATGGAAAATCGCTACAAGACCATGAACGAGGACAAGTACGATTTCGGCTTCGCGGTCGAATGGATGCGCAAGGACCTCTCGATCTCGCTGGCTGAAGCCCGCCGCAACGGCGCCAACCTGCCGGTCACCGCGCTGGTCGATCAGTTCTATTCCGAGGTCGAGAAGATGGGCGGCAAGCGCTGGGATACGTCGAGCCTGCTCGCGCGCCTGCAACGCTGAGGAACGCATTGACGGCCGCAGCCGGGGCAGCTGCGGCCCTCGCGGGTCTCGACGCGGCGCCCGTCGCGACGAGGCTCGCATTGAGCCGAAGAACGGATTCCGGGGGGAATTGACTTGCTGAGCGTGATAGCCGCCGTTTTCATCGTTGCGTATGCTGCCATCGCGCTCGAACACCCGCTCGGCGTCAACAAAAGCGCTTCGGCTCTCCTGGGAGCCGGCCTGCTCTGGACCATCTACGCGCTGTCCGTCGGCGACCCCTCGCTCGTCAACCATCAGCTCGACGAATCCGTCGCCTCGACCGCGCAGATCGTCTTCTTCCTGATCGGTGCCATGACGATCGTCGAGGTGATCGATGCCCATAACGGCTTCGAGGTCATCACCTCGGTCATCCGCACCACGAAGCAGACCACGCTGATGTGGATCATCGGCTTCGTGACGTTCTTCCTGAGTGCGATCCTCGACAATCTCACCACCACCATCGTGATGATCTCGCTGATCCAGAAGCTGATCGGCAACAAGAGCGATCGCCTGCTGTTCGCCTCCATCATCGTCATCGCGGCCAATGCCGGCGGCGCCTGGACCGTGATCGGCGACGTCACCACGACGATGCTCTGGATCGGAGGGCAGATCTCTCCCGTCAACATCATGAAGTCGGTGTTCCTGCCGTCGCTGCTCAACCTGCTGATACCGCTGCTCATCATCGGCTACTCGCTCAAGGGAAAGGAGATCGTCCCTCCGCTGCAAGGGCGGCAGCAGGCCCTCAGGGTCGAGGTGTTCGAGCGCAACCTGATGTTTTATCTCGGCCTCGGCACCCTGGTTGCCGTTCCGGTTTTCAAGGCCGTGACGCACCTTGCGCCCTTCATGGGTATTCTTTTCGGGCTGGGCATCCTCTGGCTGGTCGGCGAGGTCGTTCACCGCCACAAGGACGAGGATGCGCGCCGTCCCCTCACCCTCGTCCACGCGCTGGCGCGCATCGACATGAGTTCCATTGTGTTCTTCGTCGGTATCCTCATGGCCGTCGCGTGCCTGGAGCACGCCCGCGTCCTCGAGCTGCTCGCCAAATGGCTCGACGCCACGGTCGGGCGTCTCGACGTCATCGTCATCCTGCTCGGCCTCTTGAGCGCCATCATCGACAACGTGCCGCTCGTCGCGGCCACGATGGGCATGTACAGTCTGGTGCAACATCCGCCCGACAGCTTCCTGTGGGAGTTCATCGCCTATTGCGCCGGCACCGGCGGCTCGATCCTGATCATCGGTTCGGCCGCGGGCGTTGCCGCCATGGGACTCGAGAAGATCGAATTCTTCTGGTACGCCCGCCGCATCGCAGGGCCCGCGCTGGTGGGGTATCTGGCGGGCGCGATGGTCTACATCGCGCAGTACGCGGCGCTGCATTGACGGCGCAGGCGAGATCCAAAATTAACGCCGGGTTAACGTAATTCTTTAGCTCCTTAAGTCACCTCTTAAGGATTTCTTGCCAGAGATAGACAATGCAGAAGGCCCGCGTCCGGCGTGGGCAGGAATCGTTGTTGCTTGATGAGTAACCCCGCTGAAAAGCCTGAGGTTGTGCAGCTTCCGGCCGAGCCGGTGAGCGCTCCATCGGCGAGCAGCCGAAGGGCTGCGGCGCAGCGGGTGCGCGAGGCGCGGGACAAGTTAACGTCGACCAGCGGAACCCGGCCGGCCTTCGACGCCGAGATGCTGCGTCAATACGCTCAGACGCGGCTGTCGGCTTCCTATGTCGTGATGCTGCTGGTGGTCGCGACCGGCGTGCTGTTCGGCCTGTGGATGCAGCCGATCCCGGCCGCGGCCTGGACCGCCGGCATGCTCTGCATCCACAGCGCCATGACCCGCAGTTGCCGGCGCTTCCTGACCGAGCCCGCCTCGCCCGCGGCGACGCGCGCCTGGCGGACGCGCTTCGTCGTGCTCGACCTGCTCTATGGCCTGTGCTGGATGGCGATCCTGATCCATCCCGTGCTCGACATGGTCACGGAAACGCTGATGATGTTCCTGATGCTGCTGGTGATCGCAGTGTCGAGTATGCTCGCCGCCAATCTGCCGATCGCAGCCCTCGCCGCCACCGCACCGGTCGCCGTCGCCATGGCGCTGAGCTTCGTGATGACCGGCTCGCTGGACAATTACATTCTGGCCGCGCTTGCGCTCGCCGCCGAAGGCTATTTCGTGCTGCTGGCGCACCGCCTGCACTCCTCCACCTTCGCCACGCTGGAAGCGCGCGCCGAGAAGGACGCGCTGATCGGCGAGCTCGAACAGGCCAAGGCGATCTCGGACGAGGCGCGCCACCGCGCCGAATCCGCCAACGTCGCCAAGTCGCGCTTCCTTGCGCAGATGAGCCACGAGCTGCGCACGCCGCTGAATGCCATCCTCGGCTTCTCCGAGGTGATGAAGAGCGAGATTTTTGGCGCCCATGCCGTGCCGGTCTACAAGGAGTACTCGGCGGACATCCATAATTCCGGCGTGCACCTGCTCAACCTCATCAACGAGATCCTCGACTTGTCGCGGATCGAGGCCGGCCGCTACGAGCTCAACGAGGAAGCGGTGTCGCTGGTCGGCATCGTCGCCGACTGCCATCACCTGATGAAGCTGCGCGCCTCCAGCCGCGGCATCACCATCCACGAAGTGTTCGAGCAGGCCATGCCGCGGCTGTGGGCCGACGAGCGAGCGATCCGCCAGGTCGTGCTCAACCTGCTCTCCAACTCGATCAAGTTCACCCCGCAAGGCGGCGAGATCTGGCTCAAGGCCGGATGGACCGCCTCGGGCGGACAATATCTCTCGGTGCGGGATTCCGGGTCCGGCATTCCCGAGGACGAGATCCCGGTCGTGCTCGCCTCGTTCGGCCAGGGCTCCAACTCGATCAAGTCCGCCGAACAGGGCGCCGGTCTCGGCCTGCCGATCGCCAAGAATCTGATCGACCTCCATGGCGGCACGTTCACGCTGAAATCGAAGTTGCGCATCGGCACCGAGGTGATCGTCACCTTCCCGCCGGAGCGCGTGATGAGCGCGCTGGCGCCGCTGTCGGATGATTCCCCGCCGCTCCAGCCCGAGAGTTCCGTACTGCCCGAGGAGAAGCGCCGGCCGCGCCACAAGCCGATCATGAGCGCAGGCACGGGCTCTTAAACCAGATGCTTGCAGACATGCCCGACAATCCCCCACAATGTCCGAATGAGCAAAGAAACGCCGTGCGTCGCCGTCTGCATGATCGATCCCAGGACCAAGCTGTGCTTCGGCTGCGGCCGGACCTTGCCCGAGATCGCGCGCTGGCACGCCATGGAAAGCGCGGACCGGCTCGCGGTCATGGCGCTGTTGCCCGCACGCATGACGGAAGCCGGACTGGCGCCGATCGCGGCGTCGCCGAAACGCACCTGACCGGCCTGCCCGCCTGCGGAGGCGTGCGATGATCCGCTTCCTGCTCGTTCTCGTCATGCTTGCCGGCACGGCAGGCGCGGTCGTCGCCTATGGCGATCCCGATCAGATCGCGCGTGCCAGCCACAAGGTCTCCCACATCTTTCGCGCGCAGACGGCAACGCCCGCGCCTGCCGTGCAGATCCCGCGCGGCCAGGGCGGCGAATTCGCGCTGCGTGCGAAGATCAACGGCATCGCCGCGCCGATGGTGATCGATACCGGCGCAACCTCGGTGGTGCTGACCTGGGAAACCGCGAAAGCCATCGGGCTGCCGCTCGAGATGCTCGAATACGATGTCGACCTCGAAACCGCGGGCGGCCATACCAAGGCAGCCCGCCTCACGCTCGACCGTCTCTCCGTCGGCCATCTCGTCGAAAAATCGGTGCCGGCCCTCGTCGTCCAGCGCGGGCAGATGAAGACCAATCTGCTTGGCATGAGCTTCCTCGACCGCCTGGAGAGCTGGGGGGTTCGCGCCGACAAGCTGATGCTGACCGGCTATCCCGAGCTTCAGAGCAGCCATCGCCGCTCGCGTACGGCGCTCGACTAGACCATCCGCAAGAACCGTCGCGCAGGCGCCAACGACCTCGCTTCACACGGGCCGTGACCTAATCCCTGCGCGGTGCGTGATGCCGGTTGGTGCGGCGAACAGAAAACGCGAAAACAACCCCATGCACAGTAGCCGATGCTTGTCCGATCAAGGACTTACGCGGGACAACGATGGGCGCCTCCCCGGAGTTATTGGATGCGTCGGGGCAAGGATATTGGTGACACGTCGGGCAAAACACCGGCAGAAGGGCAACATCGCGCAATCCGCCAGAGTCGGTCCGGCCGTCCGTCAAGCGGTGGTGCGTCAACTCATCGGCCTCTGAAACATCGCATCGGCCCGCAGGAATGCGGCTAGGCCGCGGCTTCCTCCGCAGGAGCACGCGCACCGACGCGCGCGATCGCATCGCGCAGCACCTCGGGACCGGCGCCTGCTTTCACCCCCTGCTCGGCCAGATGTCGGCGGAAGGCACGCGCGCCGGGCACGGCATGGAATGCGCCGACGAAATGCCGTGTGATCGCATGCAGCCGCGTGCCGCGCGCAAGCTGCTGCTCGATATAGGGCATCATCGCCTCGAGCGCGCCCTGCATGGTCGCGTGCGACGTCGCCTCGCCGAAGATTTCGTGATCGACGCCGAGCAGCCGCCACGGGTCCTGATAGGCGGCGCGGCCGAGCATCACGCCATCGACATGTTCGAGATGCGCTCTCGCTTCGTCGAGGCCTCGAATGCCGCCGTTGATGATGACAGGCACGTCAGGCATTGCGCGCTTGAGCCGATAGACGCGCTCATAGTCGAGCGGCGGGATGTCGCGGTTCTCCTTCGGAGACAACCCGTTGAGCCAGGCCTTGCGGGCATGCACGATCAGTGCGTCGCAGCCGGAGGCGACCACCGCGCGCGCAAGCGCATCAAGGGCGACTTCCGGATCCTGGTCGTCGATGCCGATGCGGCACTTCACCGTGACGGGAACCGCGACAGCGCGTTTCATCGCCTCGACGCACCTCGCCACGAGTTCCGGCTCCGCCATGAGGCAGGCGCCGAAGCGGCCATCCTTCACGCGGTCCGACGGGCAGCCGACATTGAGGTTGATCTCGTCGTAGCCGAACGTCTCGCCGATCCGCGCAGCTTGCGCCAGTTCGCGCGGATCCGAGCCGCCAAGCTGAAGCGCCACCGGATGCTCGCTCGCATCGAACCCGAGCAGCCGCTCACGGTCGCCATGAATCACAGCGCCCGTCGTCACCATTTCCGTATAGAGCAGCGCCCGCCGCGTCAGGTGGCGGTGGAACACCCGGCAGTGCCGGTCGCTCCAATCCATCATCGGAGCTATGGAAAACTTCCGATCTAACCCGTTCATTCTACTGAGATATTCCGTCTCTGCCCGGCCCTTGATGTGATTGGACCGATGAGAAATCTGGTGTGACGAGGCTTCCGCCACCTGGCTCTTCTAGAACCATATATGCACGAATTGGAAGTGGAAATCGCGTCTTCGGAGTCCCGGTGCACGCGTCACGCAAACGCTCAGCGAGAGGGCACACGCCACTCATAGGACACGCAGCAAAGGGCCTCGAGCACTCAGCTGGGAGATATCGGCTTCGATCATATTCGGTCGGCAATGTGAATCCAGGTTGCGCAGACGCTGAGCCCATTCAATCGCGACCGCGCAGACCGAAATTTCCGGCCCTAGTCAGACGACACACCCGGTTGCTCACGTCCGCGCATGATCCGCTTGTCTTGTAGTGAATTACATTTGTCACAATGACAGGTCATATGTATAGTTGATTGAAATGACACAAGCCGCTTAAGCGGCATCGTCAGCCAGGGAGAGCGCCGGAAGCTTCAGATTTCACGACTACAATGACCACTCCGCGCGGCGCGGGGCAGCGCATTCGATTCGAGCGACAGACCGCTGCGCGCCCAACGCACGGCATGACACGCGACCCAAAGCAGAGGCGTCATGGTCCGAGTTATTCAGATTTCCGATACGCATCTCAGCCCGAGCAAGCAGCACTTCGACGCGAACTGGGCGCCACTTGCCCGTTGGATCGCGCAGCATAAGCCAGATCTCGTCATACATACCGGCGACGTGACGGTCGATGCAGCCGATCAGGAAACCGACGCAGCATATTGCGCGACCCAACTGGCCTCGCTCGGCGTCCCTGTCGTGGCGGTTCCGGGAAATCATGACGTCGGCGAGGTCGGCAATCCGCATCAGCCGGTAAATGGCGAGCGGCTCGATCGCTTTCGCCGCCACTTCGGCGACGACCGCTGGCTACGCGATGTGGACGGTTGGCGCCTGATAGGCCTCAATTCGATGATCTTCGGCGGCGGCCCCGAAGAGGCGCGGCAGACCGAATGGCTCGAGGCCGCGATGGCCGATGCTGCGGGGCGTCGCCTTGCCTGGTTCACGCACCGGCCGCTGTTCATCGAGTCACCGACCGAGGCCGACACCGGTTACTGGTCGGTCAAGCCGGAGCCGCGCCGCGCCCTCCTCGATCTGCTGCAACGCTACCAGGTGGAGATCGTGGCCAGTGGACATCTGCATCGCTGGCACGAAATCCGGCTGAACGGCACGCACTACATTTGGGGGCCGGCAGCCGGCTTTCTGGTCGGTGAGAAACTGGCGCCGCCGATGGGCGGCGCTGCCCGGCTTGGGGCGGTGGTCTACGACATCGACGGCGAAAATATCGACGTGAGCATTCGTCCGGTGCCCGGCCTCACCGATTACTGGATCGACGACGTCGTGCACGAAGTCTATCCACCGCGCGAAGCTGGGGCGTGATCTGCGATGGCCGGCCTCACATTGCGCGGCATCCATAAAGCTTTCGGCGACACATCCGTCCTCAACGACATCGACCTCGATATTGCGGACGGCGAATTTCTGACGTTAGTTGGCCCCTCCGGCTGTGGCAAGTCGACGCTCCTGCGCATCATCGCCGGCCTCGAACCTCAGGACCGCGGCTCGGTGTCGATCGGCGGGACGTCGGTCGACCATATGCGGCCTCACGAGCGCAGGATCGCCATGGTGTTCCAGAATTACGCGCTCTATCCCCACATGTCGGTGTTCGACAACATCGCGCTGCCCCTCACCATGACGCGCCTCAACCTGTTCGAGCGCCTGCCCTTGATGCGTCATCTGTCGCCTCGCCGCAGGCGCATCATGGACGAGATCGCGCGTGAGGTGCGGGCCGTCGCGGAGCAGCTTCGCATCGAATCCTTCTTTCACCGCCGCCCCGGACAGCTTTCGGGCGGGCAACGGCAGCGCGTCGCGCTCGGCCGCGCAATGGTGCGTCATCCGCAGGCTTTCCTGATGGACGAGCCATTGTCGAACCTCGACGCCAAGCTGCGTGTGCACATGCGTGGCGAGCTGACCGAGCTGCACGCGCGTCTCGGCGCCACGATGATCTACGTGACACACGACCAGATCGAGGCGATGACGATGTCCGATCGCCTTGCCGTGATGGATCACGGCAACATACTCCAGCTCGGCACCCCCGCCGAGGTCTATGAACGGCCCGCCACGACCGCGGTCGCGCAGTTCATTGGCAGTCCGGCGATCAATCTATTTCCGGCCCATGTGGGGCCCAGCGGTCACGTCGAGCTGCTCGGCCGGACGCTGCCGATCGATGTTCGCAACGCGCCGACGCCGGAACTGACGGTCGGCGTGCGTCCGGACGCGATGCGGATCGGAGGCGGACCGTGCGCCGTCACGTGCAGGTTCCGGCGCCGCGAAAATCTCGGCTCGGAAAGCATCCTTCACTTCGATCTCGTGGCCTCCCCGGAAGTAGCGGTGCTCTGCCGGGTCGACAACAGCATCCCGATCCCCGAGGGCGAGGTCCCGCTCGCCTTCGAGCCACGGGATTGCCACGTCTTCGACAACAACGGCCGCCGCATCGAGGTGGAAAGCCGCAATGCCGCCGGCCGCGATGTGCGCCGCACGAGCGAGGCCCGATGACCACGGTCGCGGCTCAAGTCACTCCGCTCGTCGCGGCGCCGCCAGCCGGCCGCCAGCGATGGGTCGAGCGGTTCGCGGGCTTGGGCTTTGCCGCGCCGGCCTTCATCCTGCTGGTCCTGACGAATCTGGCGCCGCTGGCTGCTCTCGCCTTCCTGAGTTTTACCAACTACGAGCTGGGTGCGCTCGACTTCTCGTTCGTCGGCTTCAAGAACTTCGGCGCGGCGCTGCAGGATCCCGCGATTCGTCGCTCGGTGACCAATACCCTGCTCTACGTGGCGATTGTCGTGCCCGGCGGCGTCCTGATCTCGCTGCTGGTCGCAATCCTGATCCACCAGCGCAAGCGCACGCGCAGCCTCTATGAAGTGATCTATTTCCTCCCCGTTACCTCGACGCTCATCGCAATGGCCACGATGTGGCAGTTCCTGCTGCACCCGACCCTGGGGCTCATCAATCAGGCGCTCAAGGTACTGGGGTTCGCGGAGACGGCTTTCCTGAGCGAGCCGCGCCTCGTCATCCCGACCCTCGCCGCGATCGGCATCTGGCAGCTCATCGGTTTCAACATGGTGCTATTCCTCGCCGGGCTCTCGGATATCCCCAGAGATCTCTACGAGGCCGTCGACATCGACGGCGCGAGCCATCCCGTCGACCGCTTCCTCAAAGTGACGTGGCCGATGCTCGGTCCGACCACGATGTTCGTGACCGTGACCACCTTCATCACCGCCTTCAAGATCTTCGACACGGTTGCGGTAATGACGCGGGGTGGCCCCGGAGGCGCATCCGAGGTGCTGCTGTATGCCATCTATCTGGAGGGATTTCAGTACTTTCACATGAGCTATGCGGCGACGCTCACACTCGTCTTCCTGGCGTTCACGCTGGTGTTCTCGGTGCTGCAAACCTTCGTCCTCGACCGCCGGGTGCACTACTGATGCATCAGCCAGCCACGATCCTCCGCCCTTCCGCACCGGTCGCGATCCGGATACGCCGCCTCGTCTCGCTCGCACTCGTGCACGCGGTGCTGATCGGCGGCGCCGTCTTCATGCTGCTGCCCTTTGTCTTCATGCTGACGAGCGCGATCAAGCCGCCAGGCGAGATCTTCGAGGCGACGTTTCGGCTCTGGCCGCGTCAGTTCTATGGATGGCAGAACTTCGAATCCGCCCTGAGCACCGCGCCGTTGCTGCGCTTCCTGCTCAACGGACTGATCGTCTGCGGCGGAATTCTCATCGTCCAGCTGCTGGTCGCAATTCCCTGCGCCTACGCGCTCGCCAAGCTGAACTTTCCGGGACGCCCGGTCCTGTTCTCGCTGGTCCTGCTCGGGCTCTGCATTCCGGTCCAGGCGCCCTCGCTCCCGCTCTACATCGCGTTCGCCGAGCTCGGCATTCTCAACACCTACCTCTCGATGATGATGCCGTTCTTCCTGTCGGTCTTCGCGATCTTCCTGTTCCGGCAGTTCTTCAAATCCTATCCGGACGAGATCATCCAAGCCGCGCGGCTCGATGGCGTCGGCGAATTCGAAATCGTCTGGCGCATCGTCGTGCCGAGCGCCTGGCCTGCCATTGCGGCGTTCTCGATCTTCTCGGTCGTGGCGCACTGGAACGACCTCTATTGGCCGCTCATCGTCGTCTCCGACACCAAGCTCGCAACACCGCCGCTCGGCATGATGTATTTCGCCGATTCCGAGCTGGGCTCGAATTACGGCGCGCTGGCCGCCGGAGCCACCATCATCACCGCGCCGCTGGTGATCGCGTTCCTGATCGCGCGGCGGCATTTCATCGCCGGCATCACGATGACCGGAATCAAGTGACGTCAACCACTGCCAGGGGAGACACTGTCATGCTGCATCGCCGAGACCTCCTGAAGAGCGCCGCCGCCGTCGGGAGCACCGCGCTTTCAAGCCCGTTTCTGTCGCGCTCCGCACAGGCGCAGGAAGTGACGCTGGACGTCCTCTATGCCTTCCCCGCCTTCGCGAAATTCCACGAGCCGATCGCCCAGGAATTCATGAAGCAGCAATCGGGCATCAAGATCCAGTTCCGGGCCCCGGCGGCGAGCTATGACGAAGGTCATCAAACCATGCTGCGGCAGGCCGTCACCAACCAGCTCCCCGACGTCTACTATTCGGGTTACCATCTGCTCGCGGAGCTCGTGCGCACACTGGTGAAACGCAACCAGATCACGGAAGTCGCGCCCTTGCTGCAGAAGGAGGATGCCGCCTGGCGCAAGGCCAACTACTCCGACGGAATCCTGGCGCTCGGCGCGGTCGACGGCAAGATCTATGGTCTCGCGTTCAATGCATCCCTGCCGGTCATCTATTTCAACACGCAGCTCGTGAAAGCGGCCGGCGGCGATCCCGACAAGATGCCCGACAATTGGCCCGGCATGATCGACCTCGCGGCCAACATCAAGACCAAGGGCACCGATGTCGCCGGCATCGCCTACAACATCCACGATTGGCCGGACGACTGGCTGTTCCGCTCCCTGATCCTGCAGGGCGGCGGCCAGATGCTCGACGCATCGGAAACCGCTGCCGGCTTCGGCAACGAGGCCGGGCTCAAGGCGCTCAGCCATTGCCGCAGATTCGTCGCTGACGCCAAGATGCCATTGATCGATTGGGATTCCTCGCGCCAGCAGTTCATCGCCGGGAAGATCGGCGTCTTCGCGGACACGCCGGCCCGGCTGCGCCAGGTCACCGACCTGATCGGCGACAAGTTCACATTGCGAACCTGCACGTTCCCGATCGACGACAAGCAGAAGGGCGGACTGCCGACCGGCGGCAACGCGGCGATCATCACGGCAAAGGACGCCGCAAAGCAGCGGGCCGCCTGGGAGTTCCTGAAGTTCGTGAGCGGACCTGAAGCGCAGACGATCGTGGTCGAGACCACGGGCTACATGCCGACCAATCTGCGCGCCTCGGGGCCCGAATTCCTGGCCCCGTTCTACGATAAGAACTCGAACTTCCGCACCGTTTCGCAGCAGATCGAGCGCGCGAAGCCTTGGCAGGGTTACCCCGGCGGACAGTCCGCGAAGATATGGCGCACGCAGCGCGAGATCATCCACGCCGTGATGCGCGGCGAGACCACCCCCGAGGCCGGGCTCGATCGCATGGTCAAGGAAAGCAACGCGTTGATGAAGAGCTCTTAAGTACTGGATCATCCATTGCGGCAACGGCCACGTGCCGGCCGCAACGCTTCAGGAGACGGAATTACGTGTTCATCATTGCCCAGCTGAGCGATCTCCATGTGCGATCGCGCGGCAAGCTCGCTTACGGCCACGTCGATACCAACGCGATGTTTCAAGACGCCATCGACGCGGTTCTGATGCTGGACCCGCGGCCTGATTGTATCGTAGTCAGCGGCGACCTTACGGATGGCGGGCTCGCGGAGGAATACGGGATCGTCGACGCCGGCTTCGCCAGGCTGCCGATGCCGGTGTTCGTCATTCCCGGCAACCACGATAACCGCGAACAGCTCCTCCGCTCGCTCCGGCCACGCCACCATTATCTGCCGCCCGATGGCTTCATCAACTTCGTCGTGGACGATTTCCCGCTGCGGCTGGTGTTCCTCGACAGCGTCGAAGCCGGACAAGGCCACGGGACCTTCTGCGCGACGCGACAGCAATGGTTGCGCGACGCACTGGCGGCCGGCGGCGGCAAGGCGACGCTCGTGATCATTCATCACCCACCGTTCCTGGTCGGAGCCGACGGGATGGACGAGCTGCGCCTCATCGGGGCCGATCCGCTCGACGCAATCATCAAGGACCATCCCGAAATCGAACGCGTGCTGTGCGGCCACTACCATCGCTCGATCACGACGCGCTATGCGGGCACCGTGGGCTATGTCGCCCCCGGCACGGCACATCAGGTGGCGCTCGACCTGCGACCCGGGCACGCCAACCGCTTCATCATGGAGCCGCCCGGATTTGCCTTGCATTGCTGGCAGCCGGACATGGGCGTCAGCAGCCACGTGGTCCCGATCGGAAACTACGGGTGCTCGCTCGAATTCGTATCCGATCGCCAGCTCAGGACGGATCGAGGTGACGGCCTTTCGACCCTGCTGGCCCGCGCGGACACGGTCGTCGACGAGGCCGCAGCCAGGCTGGTCGCGATGCAATTCTCGCCCCTGCACACCGAGCGCAAGGAAGGGCTCGACATCGTCACCGAGGCGGACCTCGCCTCCGAGGCGATCGTCGTCGCTGGCCTGAAGGCCCTGACGCCGGATGCCGGCATCCTGGCCGAGGAGAGCGGCGCAAGCCCGGGAGATCACGCCGCGCGCTGGATCATCGATCCGCTCGACGGGACGATCAACTACGCGCGCGGGCTGCCGTGGTTTTCCGTCACGGTCGCCTACGAGGTCGGCGGCGAGACGAAACTTGGCCTGATCGACGCGCCGAAGATTGGATTGAGGGCGCGCTACCTCGCCGGGGAAGGCGCGACGATCGACGGCGTGCCGGCCCGCGTCTCCTCGACGCGTTCGCTGTCGGATGCGGTCATCTCCGTGATCCTGACCTCGCATTTCACGCCCGAGGAAGTCCAGCGGACGGCGCGTGTCATCGAACTGCTCGGCAAGCTGGTGCGCGGCGTGCGTATCGTCGTTTCGGGCGCCTTTGAGACGACGATGGTGGCCTCGGGCCGCCTCGACGGCTTTGTCTCGCTGAAGGCCGACATCGTCTCGCACGCGGCCGCGATGCCGATGGTGTGGGCCGGCGGCGGCAAGGTCACGACGCTGACTGGACGGCCGTGCCGCAACGACGATCTCGACAAGATCGCCTCCAACGGATTGATCCACGATGAGTTGCTGGCGCTTCTGCGCCAGGCGCTGCAATGACGGAACGCTATCGCGGAAACAGCTTGTCGCGGATGTAGCGCGAGGTCGGGGTCAATCTGGCGCCGCGCGGCTTCCGCCAAACCGCGCGGTCGATCTCCTTCTTGTCGCCGACCTTCAGGCGCCCCGACACCTTCTTGGCCAGGAAGATCGCATCGCTCATCCGCCGGCCGGTTCCGCCCTTCTTCGCCTTCACTTCCTTCCAGAGCTTCAACGGCCCGAGCTTCAGCTTGGGCAACTCCTCCTTGATCTCGCGGCGAAGGCAGCGCCTGTCGCTCTCGCCTGCCCGCCGTCTTCCCCCCGGAAACATCCAGAGCCCGTCGCGCCGGCGCCGCACCATCAGGACGCGGCCCTTTCTCGCGACGACCAGTTTGGATGATTTCGCCATGGCCTTACGGGCAGATGATCGCCTTGATGATTCCGTCGCGCCGCGCGACCTGCTGCTCGAACGCGGCAGGCGTCTGGTCGAGCGAGAAGCTATGGGTCGCCAGCGGCGCGAGCTTGACCTGCCCAGACTGCGCGAGGGCGATGGCGCGCGGATAGACCTCAGGCATGCGGCGTGAAAACTTGATCGACAACCCCTTCCGGCGCGACTCCGCGCCGCTGAGGACATACTGGTTGTTCTCGGGAATGCCGACCAGAACGACCCGGCCGCCGATGCGCGCACAGCGTGCGGCATGCTCGAAGCCGTGCGAGGAGTCGGTCGCTTCGATGACGAGATCGACGCCGCGGCCTTCGGTGGCTTCACCGACCTCGGCGAAGCTGCGGCAGGCAACATCCGCACCGAGGTCGCACGCCAGTGCCGTGCGCTGCTCGACAGGGTCGATCGCGATGATCTTGCCGCTACCCGCGAGCCGCGCCAGCTGCACCAGCAGCAGTCCCACCGGCCCGCAGCCGAGCACCGCCACGGTCTCCTGAAGCCGCGGTCGCGCCAGATCCATGGCATGGATCGCGACACCGAGCGTCTCCAGGATCGCCGCGCCGGCGGGATCGATGCTGTCAGGCACCACATGCACGGCGGATTTCGGCACGCAGACGAATTCGGCCATGGCCCCGTTGTGGGGCGCGTAACCCAGGAATTTCACATTGGGGCAGAGATTGGTGTGACCGCGGTGACACCATTCGCAATGGCCGCAGGGAATGGAAGGATCGACCGCCACCAACGCGTCGGCCGAGAACCCCGCTTTTCGCGCCGAGTCCGGCGTGAGGACACCCGAGAACTCATGGCCCAGGACGAACGGCCTGACTTGGGTCGGGCCAGTTGTTCCGCCCTCGAGATAGGAATGCAAATCGCTGCCGCAAACGCCGACAGCCTTGACGCGGATGATGAGCTCGTCCTCCGCGAGCGGCTTCGGCTCGGGGATATCGAGGACGCGGATGTCACGAATGTCCTGGAGCACCGCAGCGCGCATGTCGACGCCATCCTTCTGAGCAATTGTCTCTCCTATATTACATATGTAACACCGAGATGACAAATGCTTTTGCACGCCTTTCGGCACGCGCGTGGGCTATCGCGCACTCGGTGCCGAAGGCGCCGGAGCCCCTCTCCGTTGCGAGAATGCGGCTATTTTTGCTTGTCGATCAGTTTCAGCGCGGCGACGGCGGTGTTCTCGTCCGTCACCAGCACCTTGCCGATCCGGCCGCGCAGCACCGCGGCGATGATCGGCGCCTTGTTGAGCCCCCCGGCGATCAGCATTGACGTCGGCACGCGCGCCAGCTTCTCGAGCGGCAGCGCAATGGCGCGGCTGTTGATGCCGTGATCTATGGGCCGGCCGGTCTTGTCGAGAAACTGCGCCAGGACGTCGCCGACGGCGCCTGCCGCCCGCAGATGCTCGGCACGAACGTCCGGCGGCAGCCCATGCCGCATCAGCAGCGAGCGCGGCGTCAGATCTCCCATGCTCAACAGCGCTAGATCGATCTTCTCAACGCTGTTCAGCACCTCCTGATAGACCTCCTGGGCCAGGAAGGTGTCGCGCGAGCGCCGGCTGCTGACAAAGATCGGGGCGGCCAGATAGCTGCACTGGGCGTGCAGCCGGTGCGCTAGCTCACCCGCAATCTCGAAGGTGTTGAGCTCGAGTCCACGCGACAGGCCCCCCATCATGGAGACGATGGAGAGTTCGGGATAGTCCGCCGGCGTGACGTAACGGATGGTCTCACGCAAGGTCGCGCCCCAGCCGATACCGATGATGCGCGGCCGCTTCTGTTCGAGGAATTTCGATAAATACGCGCCCGCCGCCATCCCGATCAGGCTGCCGACCTGCTCGGGATTCTCCGGGCTCGGGATGACGACCGCGTCCTCGAGACCGCATTCCCGGCGCAAGCGATGCTCCAGCTCCGTGCAGCTCGCAAAGGCGGAGTTGAGGCGGATGTTGACGATACCGGTCTGCCGGGCATCCGACAGCATGCGATTGACGCGGGCGCGGGTCAGCCCCAGCCGCTCGCCGATCTCGGCCTGGGTCAGGTTCTCCATGTAATAGAGCCAGGCGACCCGCAGGATGGTTTGGTCAGTCACGGCGCAGCCCCCACAGCGGCCTCAAGGCACAGTCAGATGTCGGAGCATTTGAGGCGATCTTTCGTTGGTCGTCAAATCTGTGCCGTGCGGATCTCGTCATGCGACCCTCGCGCCCGGCGCGCCATCCTCGACCACAAAGCTCGTCAGCCGGCGCACCGCGCTCGCGGCATCCTTGACGTCGTCGAGCGCCTCGAATCCCACAGTGCAATGCCGGGCGTCGAGCTCCACGGTCGCATACCCGCGCTTGTCGCCACGCGCATAGACCAGATGCGGATTCTCCGCCAGCGTCTTGCGCACGCTGGCTTCGCTCGGACCGTCTGAGGTGATCGACGTACCGACGAACTCGGTCGCAATGGTCGGTCCGTCCGGCCGGGCGAAATCATGCTTCAGATCGGCGGTAAAGAAGGCGTGGCGGTCGCCGCCGATCACGATCGGATTGCGCCGGCGTTGCGCGACAAGCGAATCAAGCAGCCGGCGGCGGGCGTTGGGATAGCCGTCCCAGCCGTCCATCCAGAAATGCGCGCCATCGTCCGCCTCCCGCTTGTCCTGCGCCATCAATGTCTGCTGCGCGACGATTGTCCAACGGCCGCGACAGTCGCGCAGGCGCGCATCGAGCCATTGTTCCTGTAGTTCGCCGAGCATCGTCCGCGCTTCATCCGTCCGGCTCACACAGTCAGCCACCCAGGTCGGCCGCCCGCTTCCGACGCAGGCCGAAGCCGAGCGATATTGCCGGTCGTCGAGCAGCAGCACGTCGAGCATCTCGCCGAAGCGATAGTGTTCATAGATCGTGGCGTCGGCGCCGCGCGGGCGCGCCGTGGGTGGCAGCGGCATGTGCTCGTAATAGGCCTGATAAGCTGCCGCACGGATCTTCAGGAACTGAGCGGCATCGCGCACGGTGTAGGAGCGATCATTGGCATAATCGTCCATCACCTCATGGTCGTCCCAGACCGAAAGCCAGGGAAAGGCAGCGTGCGCCGCTCGCAGGTCGGGATCGCTCTTGTAGAGCGCGTAGCGGTTGCGGAATTCCTCGAGCGTCGTCGGAATTCCAACGCCATGCTGGCGGACGTGGCGCGATCCCCAGGATTTCTCGTAGATGTAATCGCCGAGATGCACGACCAGGTCGAGATCGCGCGCGGCCATGTCGCGGTAGGCGGTAAAATAGCCTTGCTCGTATTGCTGGCAGGATGCGAAAGCAAAGCGGAAAGGCCGCGCCGCCCTGGCGGGCGCGGTTCGGGTGCGTCCGACCGGGCTGAGCGCCGGGCCGGCGCGGAAGCGGTACCAGTAAACGCGATCCGGCCGCAGCCCCGTCGCCTCGGCGTGCACGGAATGCGCAAGCTCCGCGGTCGTCCGCACGACGCCGTGGGAGGCGATGCGCGCAAAGGCCTCGTCGCCAGCAACCTGCCATTCGACGTCCACTGCCGCGTCCCGCATGCCGCCGCCCTCGAGCGGCTGCGGAGCAAGGCGGGTCCACAGGATGACGCGATCTTCCCGCGGGCATCCGGACGCAACGCCGAGCGTGAAAGGATCTGCGCTGAGCGAAACCGGCGCTCCCCGCACGAACCCGGCGGGCGCAGCCAAGGCGGCGCTCGCCAGCGATCCCACGAGAAAGCGGCGACGGGGAATCATGGGCGCGCCGGCATCGTTTCGAGCCTGCGGCGAATGCTCGCGGCGAGATCCGGCCGATCGGTCGTGATCTGCCGCACCGGTTGGACAAGCCAGTAAGCGATATCCTCCGGCTCGTTGGTCACCCATGCACCGAGACGCTCGGATCCGAGCATCTTGAGGGCGAGCGGCAACGCGAGCCCCAGGAGCGATTTTTCGACCGCGACGATGCAGCCGGGAATGGCAGCCAATTGGGTCAACGCGGGCTCAATTCCGCCCATCATCTCCGCCGAACGGCGGTCGAGCGAAACGAGCACCCGCGCCTCCGGCCACAGCCGGAGCGCGGTCTCGATCACGCCGGGCACGAAGCAGGTGATGATTGCACGCCGTTCCAGGCCCCGACGCTTGATCTCGCTGATCAGCCGCGCCTCGAGGCCCGAATAGGAATTGCCAAGCGCATCCGTCTTGATCTCGATGTGGAGCTCGAGCGTGGATTCGCTGAACACGTCGAGCACCTCGTCCAAGGTCGGAATGCATTCATCGCCGGCATCACGAAGACGCGTTGCCGTCAGTTGCCGCAAGCTGCGCTCGCCCACCGGCCCGCTCTCGAATGTGGTGCGGTCGAGCAGCGGATCATGGATCACGACAAGCCCGCCGTCCGTGCTCTGATGGACGTCGAACTCGACTGCGTCGACCCCTTCCCTGCACACGTTGCGGAAGCCCGTCAGGCTGTTCTCCGGCCAAAGATTGCGTCCGCCGCGATGCCCGGCGATGAAAACCATGATCAGTCCCTATTTGCTGCTGTCGACAAGACCCTTGATGAACCAGCGTTGCAACAGCAGGACGACCAACACCGGCGGCAACATCGTGAGGAGCGCACCACTCATGGCGATGTTCCAGGCCGGCTCGCTGTCGGAGCGGGGGATCAGGCCCTTCAATGCAATGACCGCCGTTGCCATGTCCTTGTCGGTCGTGAACAGCAACGGCCAGAGATATTGATTCCAGCCGAACAGGAACAGGATGATGGCGAGCGCCACCATGTTCGGAACGGACAGCGGCAGCAGGATGCTCCAGAAGAAGTGCAGCGGCGAGGCGCCATCCAGCCTCGCCGCCTCGCACAGCTCCTCCGGGATCGTCAGGAAGAATTGGCGAAAAAGGAACGTGGCGGTGGCCGAGGCGATCAGCGGAAGGATCAGCCCCGGATAGGTGTTGACCATGTTCCATTCGAGCGCGATCGCGACCTCGTGCCCGCTGATCCAGCGCCAGAGATCGGCGACATGGAGCGTATCCAAGAGCCATTGCAGCGGCAGCGCCGCATTTGCCACGGCTTCGAAGGTCGGCACGATCCGGACCTCGATCGGCAACATCAGCGACGTGAAGATCAGCCAGAATGCGAGCATTCGATAGCGGAATCGGAAGTAGGTGATGGCGAAGGCCGAGAGCAGCGATACCGCGATCTTGCCGGCCGTGATGCCGAGCGCCACGATAATCGAATTCGCGAAGGTGCGGCTGAAATTGCCCTTGCTCCAGGCCAGCTGAAGATTGTCGAAAAACTGGCTTCCCGGCAGCCATGGCAGCGGCACCTTCTGCACCTCGGCCACCGTGAGCGAGCCGGCCACGAATGCGAAATACAGCGGTACGCAGACCATCAGCGCGCCGGCGATCAGGATCGCGTGGCAGAGCATGTCAAGGACCGGTGAGCGTTCCACCATGCGGCTAGACCCCGTAATTGACCTTGCGGTCGAAGTAGCGGAATTGCAGCAGCGTGCAAATCAGCGCAAAGCTCATCAGGAGAACCGACTGTGCAGCGGAAGAGCCGAGATCGAGATTGACGAAGCCGTCGACGAAGACCTTGTAGACCAGAATGTTGGTTGCACCGGCCGGGCCGCCCTTGGTCACGGCATCGATGATGGCGAAGGTTTCGAAGAAGCCATAGATGAAGTTCATCACCGTGAGGAAGAAGATGGTGGGCCCGAGCATCGGCAGCGCGATCGAGACGAAGCGGCGGATCGGTCCCGCGCCATCCACGGCGGCAGCCTCCATCAGCGACACGGGCACCGCGAGCAACCCCACGACCAGAAAGATATAGTCGTAGCAGATGTGCTTCCATGACGCGGCCAGCGTCACCAGGATCAGCGCATCGGTCGGATTGAGGTTGGGGTCCCATGCAATACCGAGCCCGTGCAGCACCTGCGCGAGCGGGCCGACGGCGGGATTGAATAAGAAGGCCCACAGGATGCCGGCGATCGCGGGCGCTATGGCATAGGGCAACAGGATGATCGTGCGATAAGCCGAACGGCCGCGTATGATCCTGTCGGTGGCAAAGGCCAGCACGAGCGCGCTGCCTAATGTGAGCACGTTCTGCGCCACCGTAAACCAGAACGTCACCGCGATCGACTGGCGGTAGTTGCTGCTCGCAAGCAGCGTCTTGAAATTGTCGAGCCACACGAACTGAACGTTGGTCCCGAACGGATCGCTGAGCAGAACGGACTGCATCAGGGCCCGCAGCGACGGAATGAAGAAGAAGAACAGCAGGATCAGAAATTGCGGCAGCAACAGCAAAGTCGGCAGGCCGGGACTGTCGCCGAAATTGGCCCGCTTCAGTCCGGCCTCCTCACGCGGCCGCGTTCTCCCCGACGGACGCGATCTACCGGCGGCAGCCGCCGGCACGGCCTTCGACCCTCCGCCCCCGTGCCTTCCCTGAAGCACGGGTGCGCGTGCCTCGCGCCACGGGATGGACAGGCGCAACGTCATGGACGCTCGGTTTCCGGAGTCTTCCCGGCATTCAGCTTTTCGAACTGCCGCAGGATCTCGTTACCCCGCTTGACTGCGTCATCCATAGCCTGCTGCGGCTGCTTCTGACCGGCGAACACCGCCTCGACCTCCTGGCGCTGGGCCAGCATCGTCTGCACGAAGTTGCCAAAGCGGAAGCCGCGCGAGTTCTCGTTCGGCGTGCCGCGCGAGAGCTGCAGCACCGCGATCTCCCTGGTCGGATGATCCTTGTAATAGCCCCGCTCCCGCGCGAGTGCATAGGCGCGGTTGGTCGCGGGAACATAGCCGGTTGCGCCGTGCCACCAGACCTGGGTTTCCGGCTGCGCGACGAAATCCAGAAAGGCCGCGACAGCCTCGTATCGCTCCGGCGTGTGGCCCTTCATGACCCAGATGGCCCCGCCCCCGATGGTGCTGTTGAGAGGCGGATTGATGTCGCTCTCGTGCGGCAGGAAGGTGGCGCTCCAGTTGATGGTCGCATTGCGCTCGATGTTGCCGTGCGATGCGGTCGAATTGACGAAGGTCGAGCATCGGCCCGACGTGAACAATTGTTCGGGACTGAAGCCCTGGCCCGCGATCTGCATCACGCCGTCATCGAGCCATTTCTTGAGCCGCGCGACTTGCGAGACCACCTTCGTCTTGTTGTAGACGAATTCGGTGCCGAGCCCGTCGAAGCCGTTCGCGAGCGTACCGTAGGGCTGGTTGTTGATGGCGCTGTAGTTCTCGAGCAGGCTCCAGTAGAAATCGCCGGGCAGCACCGTACCGCACTCGCTGCTCCCCTTGGACTTGATGGTGTAGAGCTGCTTCTCCAGCTCCTGCCAGGTGTCGGCCGGCTTGTCGAAGCCGGCCTTCTGGAAGTGATCCTTGTTGTACCAGAAGATCGGCGTCGACGAGTTGAAGGGCATCGCCGACATCCGGCCCTTGTAGCTCCAGAAGCTTGCGACGGGTTTGATGAAGTCCGAGAAGTCGATCTTGTAACCCTTCTGCTCCACCAAATCCTGCACGGGGACAATGGCCCCTGAAAGCAGCATCGTCATGTAACCGCGCTCGGCGATCTGCACCATCTCCGGCGGCCGCTTGGCGCGATAGGCGGCGATCACCCCGTTGGTCACCTCGTCATAGTTCCCCTTGGCGACCGCGACGACCGTGTACTTGTCCTGCGATTTGTTGAACTTCTCGACCAGCTCATTGAGCCGGTCGCCGAGGACGCCACTCATGGCGTGCCACCACTGGACTTCGACCCGCGCCTGCGCCGGACCAACCAATGCCAACGCGCCGAACAAGGCCGCAATGAATGCGACTTTCCTACCCATGGGCAGCCCTCCCTCGCCGGGCATAAAGACCCGGGATATACATTTGTATTTTTATCATGACATATGTGTCGAGATGATGAAAGAGGGTCGAGTCCCCTCTCCTTCAGGCAGTGCCGGCGTAGAAGGCGACCCGTGCCTGGGGACGCCGGATCCGGTCGGCAAAGGGGCTACGAAACGCTTCGAATTGCCCGGCCGACCTTCTGTAGCGCTTCGAATGCTCCAAAGCGCCGATCGGCCCAATCCGCCAGAGCGGCCTGGGGTCGAGAGATGTCTCCCAGAACCGACATCGCCTGCATCGCCTCGCCGAGATTGGCATGGTCGCCCGAAGCAACTGATCCAAGCATCGCGGAGCCGAGCAGGACGGCCTCCGGGGATGCCGACGCAGCCACCGTCAAACCCGTCATATCGGCGAGGACTTGCCGCACAAGGCGGCTCTTTGCGGCGCCACCGCTGACCACGATCGTATCGACCGCGATGCCCCTGTCCTGCTGGGCGCGAACGATCTGCCTGGCCCCGCAACCGAGACCGCACAGCCCGGCAAGATAAAGCGCCAGCAGGCTCTCCAGATCCGAGCGCATATCGAGCCCGGCAATCAGCGCACGCGCGTCAGGGTCCGCGAACGGCGCGCGATTGCCGAGGAATTCGGGAACGACATGAACCTCGCCGACCAATTGCGGAATCATTCCGTCACCGCCGCGGGATTCGGTTTCCGAAGCGAGCCAATCGGCAAGCGTTTGCTGCTTCTGGCGTGCAGCCTGCGTCGCTTGCGCGGAATGCGGATGCATCTGCAACAGATGCTCGATGGCAGCGCCGGCGGCCGACTGCCCGCCTTCATTGAGCCAAAGCCCGGGCACCATGGCGGAGAAATAGGGTCCCCACACGCCGGGGACGAACGACGGATCCGGCGTGGTCGTCATGGTACAGGCGGACGTTCCGAACACATAGGCCATGCGCGTCAGCACCGTGCCCGCCGTGCCACGCGCGCCCACCGTACCAACACCGCCGGCATGTGCATCGATGAGGCCGGCAGCGACCGGCGTACCCGTCGCGAGTCCGAGATCGGCCGCAGCCTCCGCCGTTAGGCCCGCCGCCAGCCTCGTTCCGCCGGGCACGATCTCGGTGCCGATCCTGCGGAATTGCTCGTCCGCGAGCACGCCGAGGCCGACCCTGCGGAAGAATTGATCGTCCCAGCGGTTTTCATGAGCCAGATAGGTCCACTTGCAGGTCACGGTACAGATGGAGCGAGACAGGCTCCCCGTCGCACGCCAGGTAAGAAAATCGGTCAAGTCCATGAACTGCCACGCACGGGAAAACGTGTCGGGCATGTTTTCGGCGAGCCACAACAGTTTCGGCGTCTCCATCTCGGGTGAGATCGTTCCGCCGACATAATCAAGAACCGTCTCGCCCGTCTGGTTGATCCGGCGCGCCTGATCGGCGGCGCGGTGATCCATCCAGACGATGACGTTACGAGCAGGATCGCCGGACGACCCGACGGGCAGCGGCGCGCCCCCTTCGCCCAGCACCACCAGCGAGCAGGTCGCGTCGAAGCCGATGCCGGTAATGCTGTCCGGCGCGATGCCGGCCTGTGCCACCGCGCCACGCACGCTGCGGCATACGGCACGCCAGATGTCCTCGCTTGAGTGCTCGACGACGTCGCCGGACTCCCGCCAAAGTGCGATGGGGGCGCTGTCACTCGCCGTCAGCCTGCCGGAGCGGTTGAACACGCCGGCCCGTGCGCTGCCGGTGCCGACATCGATGCCAAGGAAATGGCGGTCATCGGATTGTTTGGTCATCTGGATCGCCAATTGGAGAATGCTACAGATCGTTGCTCTGCGGCAAAATGACGAGGTCGCGGACGGTGACGTTCCTCGGACGCGTCAACATGAAAAGCACCGCCTCTGCGACCTCCACCGGCTGCATCAAGCCACCTGCCGCCATTTCTTCCTCGATCTTCTCCTTGGGCCAGTCCTTGATGAGAGCGGTCACGACGGGACCAGGTGCAACGGCACCGACGCGCAATCCATGCTTGGCGACCTGGCGGCGCAGTGTATGCACGAACGCCTGCACCGCGTGCTTGGAGGCGGTATAGATCGGCTCCCAGACGACGGGGACGAGACCTGCGATCGAACTGGTGACTATGATGTCGCCGCTCCTGCGCTCGACCATGTGCGGCAGCACCGCATGGATCGACCGGAAGAGCGCATTGATGTTCAAATTGAGCATGCGATCCCAGGCGTCGGGATCGCCGCCGAGCACCTCGCCGCCGACATAGGCGCCTGCATTCGCATGGAAGATGTCCAGCTGGCCCGCCTTCTCCAGCAGCAGCGGCATCATGGCTTGCATGCTCTCGGGATCGGTGAGGTCGATGCGTAACGGAATCGCCTGATCGCCCAGCTCGACGCAGGCTTTGCTCAGCGCCTCCTCCGCCCGATCGATCAGCACCACCCGCGCGCCCGCGCCGATCAAAGCTCTGGCGCATTCGAGACCGATGCCCGATGCGGCGCCGGTGATCGCGGCAACCTTTCCTGCAAGTTCCTGGGCCAAGGCTTGTCCTTTTCTTGTGCGGGTTATTCAAGCTCGGCCATGGGAGAGGCGCGAGCGTCGCGCGAGCGAATCGACGATGACCGCAATGGCTAGGACCGCGCCCGTAATCATGTACCGTAGCGACGAGGAGAGATCGAGCAGCGTCAGGCCGCTCGCGATGGACTGGATGACGATGACGCCGAGCAGTGCGGAATAGGCGCTCCCGCGACCGCCGAACAGGCTCGTGCCGCCGATGACCGCGGCGGCGATCGCATTGAGATTTACATCCCCGGTCCCGGCCTGCTGGCTGGAAGATGCCAGCCGCGCCGCGGCAAGAATGCCGCCGGCCGCCGCCAGCGTGGAGCACAGCACGAACGCGGTCAGATAGACCCGGCGAACGTTAATGCCGGCCCGGCGGGCCGCCTCGCGATTGCCGCCGACGGCGGACATCGAGCGGCCCCATTTGGTCCGCGTCAACGCGTAGTTCATGACCACGCACAGGCCGACGAACAGTCCGAACATCCACGGAATGCCGCGGCCGAGATTGAGATAATAGACGACGAATTCGAGCAGGACGGTGACCAGCAGCGCCTTCAGCACCATGCGGCCGAGCGAACTGGCCGATAGCCCTGCCTGCCGCCGGCGCAACGCTGTGCGGTAGCTGGTCACGAACATCACAAGGCTCGCGACCGCCGCCAGTACGTAGGACACGATTGGCGGCATGACGAGCATCTGCCCGAAATTGACCAGCGGCGATCCGTACGGAAGATTGATCGAGCCCGAGGAGCCGAGCAGATACAGCTGCAGGCCCAGCCACCCCAGCAGGCCGGCCAGGGTCGAGACGAAGCTCGGCATCCCCAGCCGATTGAACAGAAATGCGTAGAGCGCGCCGATGGCAGCGCCCAGCACCAACGCCGTGACGATCGCCACACCGACCGGCCAATCCTGACCGACCCAAAGCACGCCGACGAGCGCCGAAGCAAACCCGCTCACCGAACCGACCGAGAGGTCGATCTCGCCGACCATCAGGATACAGACGATGCCCAGCGAGATCACCCCCACCGTCGAACAATCGAACAGCAAATTGACAAGGTTGTTCGGCGCCAGGAAAACAGGGTTGAGACTCTCGAACGCCGTGCAGATGACAATGAGCCCGACGACCACCGGCAGCGAACCGAGGTCGCCCGACCGCACGCGATCCACAAACGCGCTGAACATGTTCCCAAATGTGTCCGCGTGCTTGACCCTCTCATCACTGCGGTCGAGCAGGCGCGCGGTCGAAACCTGTTGCGTGTCGTCGGTCATCGCCCAAGCCCCGGCGACTGATGGGCGTGGCGCCGGCTGGCGCGGCGCGAGACCGAGTTTTCGTCCGCACCGGTGATCGCGGTGACGAGATCCTGGTTGGAAGCGTCGGGCTCGAACTCGCCGTTGTTGCGGCCGAGGCGCAGTACCACGATCCGGTCGGCGACCGCGCGGACGTCCTCCATGTTGTGACTGATCATGATGACGCCGAGGCCGCGGGCGCGAACGCGCTCGACGAGGTCGAGCACCTCGGCGGTTTGGGCGACGCCAAGTGCGGCGGTCGGCTCGTCGAGCAGGATGAGCTTCGGCTCGGTGAGCAGCGAACGCGCGATCGCCACGGTCTGGCGCTGTCCGCCGGAGAGCGACGCAACCGGCTCGCGCACGCTCGGGATCCGCGCCGACAATTCGTTGAGCAGCGTCCAGGCGCGGAGCTCCATGGAGACCTCGTCGAGCCGCATCGGATTGAGCTCGCGGCCGAGGAAGATATTTGCGACCACATCGAGGTTTTCGCAGAGCGCCAGATCCTGGAAAACGGTGGCGATGCCGAGGCCGAGCGCAGTGGACGGATCGGACAGGACGACCGGCTCGCCGCCGAAGGCGATCGTTCCAGAGCTGGGCTGGTGCACGCCGGCAAGGATCTTCACCAGCGTGGATTTTCCAGCACCGTTATCGCCCACGAGCGCCACGACCTCGCCGGCATGCACGTCGAGATCGACATTGGTCAGGGCGGACACGGCGCCGAAATGCTTGGAAATTCCGCGAAGACTCAAGACCGGCTTGCGCGGTCCACCCTGCGCGTGATCGACATCCGAGATCGTGGTCATGTCCTAGTCCGTCCTCTCGTCGTTCGTCCCGGCCGCCGCGAGCGGCCGGGACGGACGCAGTTACTGCGTGATGCCGAGCTTCTTACAGCCGGCGGCATAGCGGCCCGTGCAGAGTTGATCGGCCGTCTGGATCTTCTTGTCGATGATCTCCGCCTTCAGGTTCTCCTGAGTGACGACCGCCGGCACGAACAGCTTCGATGGCGCATTGAAGAGCGTGGTTTCCGCCTTGGGTGTCTCGCCGGAGAGGAACTTCACCGCGGCCTGGGCCGCCGCGGCGGCCACGATCTCACTGGGCTTGGAGATCGTGTTGTACTGATCGCCGGCGATGACGAGCTGAAGCGCGGCGATCGTCGCATCGTTGCCCGTCACCGGCGGCACCGGATCGACGCCTGCGGCCTTGAAAGCGGCAATTGCACCACCGCCGGTGCCGTCGTTGGCGGCCACCACGCCGAGGATCTTCTTGCCAAAGCGGGTGACCTGGCCGCTCGCCCATTGCTGCGCCTTCGGCGGCGCCCAGTCCGGCGTGTCGTATTCGGCGAGAATCGGATAGCCGCTCTTATCAAGGCCCGCGTGGATGCCCTTCTTGATGAGCCCCGCAGCGGCATCGGTCGGCGATCCATTGATTTCGAGCACGCCCTCACCTTCCTTCGCCGTGACGTTGGCGGCCTTCAGATGCTTGATGAGCGAGTCGGAGATGGCCTTGCCGATGGCTTCGTTATCGAAGGAGACGTAGAAATCGACCTTGGCGTCGGGGACCGGCCGGTCGTAGGCAATGACCTTGATGCCCTGCGACTGCGCCATCTTGACCAGGGAGGCCGCAGCGGTCGAGTCGACAGGGTCGAGCACAATGACCTTGGCGCCCTGCGAGATCACCGAGTTGAATTGCTGTTGCTGCCGTGCCGCATCTGCGCCGGCGTTCTGGTAGATCACCTTGCAACTTGCGCAGAGCTTCTTCATCTCAGCAGCGAAGCCCGGATAGTCATGTTGTTCGTAGCGGGTGGACGCCTGATCCGGCATCAGGAAGGCAACGGTCGCGTCCTTCACCTCTGCGGCCTGCGAGAACATGGCCGTTGTACCGAGCAGCGACAGGGCCAGGGCCAGTGTGCCCGTATGTTTCGGGGAGAACCTTTTCATTCGGACTTTCCTTTCCAGAACTAGAGTGCTGTGGTTGATCCTTGAAGATGGGCCGTCGCGGCTCCCGTCCCCGGCGGCGATGAGTGCCGGTGCTCCGAAGCCGCGCGGAATTCCTGGACAAGCGATTCCTGTCGCGGGCTGCCATCGGCATGCCCGCGTCATTCTTCCCGTGGTGGTCTCCTCCTTTGCTTTTCGCCGGCTAGGCCGCGCGTGCCGTATTGATGTTCTGCGCGAGCAATCGCCTGAAGCGCGAAGGCGGCATGCCTTTCTCGGCCAAAAACTGCCGGTTGAAATTAGAGAGATTGTTGAAGCCGACCTCGAAGCAGATGTCGGTGATGGACGCCTGCTCGTCGCTCATCAAGATCTGGCAGGCGAGATTGATGCGCAGCCGCTTGACGTATTGCACCAGCGACATGCCGGTGTGCCGGCGGAAGGAACGCGAAAATGCGCTTTGCGACTGGCCTGCGATCGCCGCTAGCTCAGCTTCACCGAAAGGCTGCGTCAGGTTCTGCCGGATGAAGGCGAGCGCCTTGTTCATCCCCGCGGACATGTATCCCGAGGGGTCAGGCAAATAGTTCGGGCTGGAGAGCGGACGCGCGCTTCGGGCGCGGGAGAGCGTTCCCAGGATCATCAGGAACAGCTCGATCCGGCGCACACCGTTCGCCGACGCGATCTCCTCCATCAGTGGAGCGATCTTGTCGCTGGTGCTGCGGGTGAAGAGCGCGCCGCGCCGCGAGAATTCCAGCAGCGCAGCAAGGCCCGAGAGCTCGGGCATGACCTTAGTGAGGTCGCCGATGAATTCTTCGCTGAACTGGAGGATACGTCCGCGCAGCGGGATGGTGCTCCCCGGCGGCAGATCGCTCACCCAATTGTGCGGCAGGTTGGGGCCGGTAAGAACGAGATTGCCCGGCTCGAACTCGCCAATGAAGTCGCCGACGAAATACCGACCGCTGGTCGCCACGACCTGGTGCAGCTCGTATTCAGGGTGGAAATGCCAACGGACCGTGTGGAATGGGTAGCCGTGCGACCACGCCTTGAACGATTCGCCGCGCCGTATCTGGACAACTTCCAGGTCCGGTTCCATATCCGCTCCCTTCGGGCCGGTGCGGTTTTTGATGATCCGCCCCTGTTCCCTTATCGGCTGAATTTGCTCAGCGCTTCCTCTCGTTAGGGATCGTAGCGACCGGTATCCGGGCCCGCCACCACGATTTCAATGTGCAACTGATACTTTTTTGATGTGCAGCATACAGCGCCCCCCTAACCGGGTCCGCACTCTCCACGAAACGGCGCCTCACAACACCGGCTCTCGAAAGTACGGTCTCGCGCACGCACGGCGGTTACGGACAGCAGGTCACGATTGCGCGGAAGGATTCCGGTGATTGGGGCTGTCTGTTACCACTCGCTTCAATCCTCGGAATGAGCTGCGACAACCGAGGCCCTTGGGTGCAACAGAAAAGCGATAGTCCTGCGATTCCAATAATTTATCCTAATCGCTCAATGGGATGAAGCACGAAAATGTGCACTCCAAACTAGACGAAATTGCACACGTTTCTACCCGTTCTGACCTCTCAGTATATACGCGCGAACTCGCGCGCAGCCGTCGGTCGTCGCCATGTTGATGGAGGAGCACAAGCGGAAGGAGCAGAGCCGACCCGATGACGCCGGATGCGATCGACTGATTGCCAGGCTACTTCGTCAATCTGAAGCGCCCTGCTTCCACCTTGATCAGAAACGCCGAGCGCTCGTCGTAGTCGTTGTGATCGGTTGCGCTCGTCGTGGGCAGGTCTGGTAGCATTGCGCAGTCAAACCGAAGCGAAGTTCGGCACGACGTTGCATTGAAGATGCAACAAGCGATGTGATGTCAGCGGCTGACGTGCCCCCGCGCGATCCAGACCTCTTTCCGATAGCGCTGAGCGGGCATAAACCAGTGATTGCGAGAAACGTCTGCGGACGATCCGCGCCGCTTCTTCGCGGTGCTTTGGCAGCTCCAGCTTAGGCTGGGCACACCTACGCGTTTGTGGCAGATTCAGAGCCTAGGAAAGCACCTCCTCACCCAGCATTGGGTCACTTGGAGGCTTCCGGTTGAACCCCATCGTTTTCGGTTCGACGCGCATGGACAACAGGTTCCAAGTGCTGTGGGAGGACGATGCCCGCATCTTTTGCCGGGCTTTGTGTCCGGATTCCGATACCACCTGCAGAGCTGTATTGGCGGTACTTCCCAAGGCGAAGCACGCTTCGTCCGGCATCCTCGATCGGCTCGCTCACGAGTTCGAACTGAAGGACCAGCTGGATGGCGCGTGGGCAATGCGGCCGCTCGGGCTGGAGTACGACGGTGGTCTCCCTGTTCTGCTGCTTGAGTATCGTGGCGGCCAGCCGCTCGAGCAGTTGCTTGGTGCGCCCATGGACATCGAGCCCTTTTTGCGACTAGCAATCGAGATCGCGAGCGCCTTGAACAAGGTGCATCAGCGCGGCCTCGTTCACAAGGACGTTAAACCGGCGCATATACTGGTAAACTGCGACGACGAACGGATCCGGTTCACCGGCTTCGGTATCGCTTCGCGCCTGGTCCGCGAGCGACGCACGCCCGGGCCGCCCGAGTTCATCGTGGGCACGCTGCCTTACATGGCACCCGAACAGACCGGCTGGATGAACCGCTCGATCGATTTCCGTAGCGACCTCTACTCGCTTGGTGTGACGCTCTATCAAATGCTGACTGGCTCGCTGCCATTCACCGCAGCACATTCGATGGAGTGGGTACATTGCCATATCGCGCGAAAGCCCGTACCGCCCAACGAGCGCCTGGGCACTGTACCGACTGCAATTTCGGCCGTAGTACTCAAGCTGCTCGCCAAGTCCGCCGAGGAACGTTATCAGAGCGCGCCGGGCCTTGAGCATGATCTACGCCGCTGCCTGCATGAATGGGAAACCGGACGTCGGATCGAAAACTTTGCACTCGGGCAATATGACACGCCCGACCGACTGCTGATCCCCGAAAAGCTCTATGGAAGAGACCGCGAGATTGAAATCTTGCTGGGCGCGTTCGACCGCATGCTCAAGAGCGGCGCTCCGGAATTGGTGCTGGTTTCCGGCTATTCCGGCGTGGGCAAGTCCTCGGTGGTCAATGAGCTCCATCATCGGCTTGTTCCGTCGCACGGACTGTTCGCATCGGGCAAGTTCGATCAGTACAAACGCGATATTCCGTATTCGATGCTGGTCGAGGCATTTCGGAGCCTCGCGAGGTCTCTTCTAAGCAAGAATGACGTCGAACTCGCGAACTGGCGCCAAGCCTTTCAAAATGCGCTGGGCGCAAATGGCCAGCTTGTTGCCAACCTGATTCCTGAATTGCGGCTGATCATAGGAGAGCAGCCTCCCGTTCCTGATCTCCCGCCACCGCAGGCACAAAACCGCTTTCATCACGTACTGCGGCGCTTCATAGGGGTATTCGCACGTTCCGAGCATCCGTTGGTACTTTTCCTCGACGATCTTCAATGGGTCGACGCCGCCACGTTGGATCTCATTGAGGATCTGTTGACCCGGACCGATCTGCAATACCTGATGCTGATCGGGTCCTTTCGGGACAACGAGGTCACCGCCGCCCATCCGTTACGGCGTCGGCTTGAAGCCATACAGAACGCTGGCGCAAACCTACAACAGATCATCCTCGCGCCGCTTGCCGGCGAACACACTTCGCACCTGATTTCTGATGCTCTAGGCTGCGATTTGCTGCATGCGGCGCCGCTCGCGCATTTGATCCACGACAAAACGGCCGGCAATCCATTCTTCGTGAATCAGTTCCTCCACGTACTTGCGGCAGAAGGCCTCGTCCGCTTTGATCATGATGCGAGGTGCTGGTGCTGGGATCTGGATCGCATTCACGCTAAGGGGCACGCCGACAACGTCGTGGATTTGATGATCGCAAAGCTGGCACAGCTGCCGGCTGACACACAGAACACGCTGCGAGAGTTGGCCTGTCTCGGAAATTTCGCCGAAACCACGACACTCTCGGTCGTCCTCGGGCTCTCCGAGCAGCAGGTTCATGCGGCGCTCTGGGAGGCGGTCCGCCAGGAATTGATCGAGCAACAGGCTGACGCCTTTAGGTTTGTCCACGACCGCGTACAGGAAGCCTGCTATTCGCTGATCCCGGAGTATCAACGCGCGGCGCTCCATCTGCGAATCGGGCGGCAATTGCTGGCGCAGACATTCGGGGAGAAGCGCGAGAAGGCGATCTTCGCAATCGTCAATCAGCTCAACCGCGGCGCGGCCTTGATTACCTCGCGAGATGAACGTGTACAGCTTGCGGAGCTCAATCTGACGGCCAGCCTGCGCGCGCGGGCGTCGGCGGCCTACGCGGCATCGCTCAATTACGCCGTAACTGGTGCGGCATTGTTACCGCACGACCGTTGGGAGAGCTTCCAGCGGCTTGCTTTTTCGCTCGAGTTGCATCGCGCCGAATGCGAGTTCGTGACCGGCGCTGTCGTTGAGGCGGAACAGCGCCTACAGGAACTGACGACGCGAATCTCGAGTGCAACCGACCTTGCAGTCGTCGCACGCCGGCTGGTGGATTTGTATACGGCGCTAAGCAAGCCGGACCGCGCTGTGGGCGCCGGTCTTAGCTGTTTGGAGCAACTCGGGATTCGATGGCTGGCCCACCCGAGCAATGATCGCGTCCGACAGGAATACGAGCGCGTCCGATCTCGCCTCGGAGACCAAGCCATCGAGGAGGTGTTGGATCTGCCGCTGATGACCGACCCGCTGGCACTGGCCATGTTGGATCTTTTGACGGCCCTCATGCCGCCTGCATTCTTCACCGATACGAACCTTCGCTCGCTGGTGGTCATCAAAGCGGTGGATTTCAGCCTGGAGTGGGGGAACAGCGATGCTTCCTGCGTTCCCTACGTCATGTTCGGCGCCATTGCCGGCGCGCGCTTCGACGACTATGAGGCGGGGCTTCGATTGAGCCGTATCGGCACTGAGCTGGTCGAGCGGCGCGGATTTTCGCTTGTTCAAGCGAGGACCTACCTGAACTATGGCAACCTTGTCCTTTCATGGACAAAGCCCCTCCGGCACGCGCGAGACGCGTTTCGACGCGCATTTGAGGCGGCGAGCAACAGTGGCGATATCACGTTCGCTGCCTTCAGCTGCGCCAGCCTGAATACAAATTTCCTTGCTGCGGGCGATCCGCTTGCAGACGCACAACGCGAAGCCGAGCACGGATTGCGATTGACCGAGAAGGCAAAATTTGCGCTGATCGGCGACATCATAAAGCCGCAACTCGGGCTCATCCGGATGCTGCGTGGCCTGACGCGGCGGTTCGGCGCTCTTCACGACAACCAGTCCGACGAGCTTCGGTTCGAGCGGCATTTGGCTGGTGATCGGGCGCTCGCATTACCTGAGAGCTGGTACTGGATACGCAAGCTGCAAGCGTGCTTCTTTGCCGGCGACTATGTGTCGGCCGCCGCAGCCAGGGCTCGGAGCCTACCGTGGTCACCACCTCAGCTATTCGAAACGGCGGAATACGAGTTCTATGCAGCATTGGCCCACGCTGCATGCTGGGATTTGGCCGCCCCCGAAGAACAGCAAAGGCACTTTGAAGCGCTGACGGTCCACCAGCAGCAACTCGAATTGTGGGCGCAAAATTGCCCTGAGAGTTTGCGAGTCGCGCTGTCCTCGCCGGCGCAGAAATCGCCCGCCTCCAAGGCAGAGAGCTCGACGCGGAGCGTCTCTATGAACAAGCCATCCGCTCCGCCCGCGGCAACGGCTTCGTCCACCACGAGGGACTCGCTTACGAAATGGCCGCCCGCTTTTACGGCACGCGTGGCTTCGAAGAGTTTGCTCGCATCTATCTGCAAAATGCGCGCGATTGCTATGTTCGTTGGGGGGCGGACGGCAAGGTGCGGCAACTTGAGGACATCCATCCGCACCTCAAGGAGGTGAGATCAGAGCCCGGCCCGATGAGTACCATCGGGGCGCCGGTCGAGCATCTCGACCTCACTACGGTGATCAAGGTGTCTGAAGCGGTATCAGGCGAGATGGTCTTGGAAAAGCTCATCGAGACGCTGATGCACACGGCCATTGAACAAGCAGGCGCTGAACGGGGTCTGTTGATCCTGTCGCACGAGAACAACGAGCCGCGCATCGAGGCGGAAGCCACGACAACCGGCGAGAGAGTGACCGTCGAACTGTGCGATGCAGCGGTGACCGAGGCTCTGGTTCCGGAATCTGTTCTCTATTACGTAATGCGGACCAGAGAGTGCGCTGTTCTCGAGGATGCCGCCTGCCAACCTCCTTTTGCTACGGACCCCTACCTTAGTCAGCGCAAGCCTCGTTCCATTCTTTGCCTGCCTCTCATCCACCATGGGAAGCTTATCGGGGTGCTCTACCTTGAGAATACACTGACGCCCCACGTTTTCGCACCCGCGAGACTTGCTGTTCTAAAACTTCTCGCCTCACAAGCGGCAATCGCGCTGGAAAATGCGGCTCTGTACCGCGATGTCAGAGAACGCGAAGCGAAGATCCGCCGCCTTGTCGACGCCAACATCATTGGGATCATCATCTGGGAGCTTGAAGGTCCCATTCTGGAGGCCAATGACGCGTTTCTGCGCATCGTGGGCTATGACCGTGAGGATCTCGCCTCTGGTCGCCTGCTCTGGACTGCCCTGACACCGCCGGAATGGCTCGACCGGCACGAACGATGGTGGATCCCGGAACTCAAGAAGATGGGGAGAGTACAGCCGTTCGAGAAGGAGTATTTCCGTAAGGACGGAAGCCGCGTGCCGGTCTTGATCGGAATGGCTGCGTTCGACGACCAACGGGACCAAGGTGTCTCCTTTGTCGTCGACCTGACGGAGCGAAAGCGGTCCGAAGAGGCTCTGCGGGAGAGCGAAGAGCGTTTTCGTACTCTCGTGCAGTTCTCTTTCGACGTGTACTGGGAATCAGATGCGGACCATCGCTTCATCCGCCAGGAGTTCGCCGAAACCGTTGCTGACGCCCCCACATCGAGCTCTGAACTTGGTAAAACGCGCTGGGAAGTGCCCTACTTGGAGCCCGACGAGGAGGCTTGGCGCATGCATCGGGAGACGCTCGATGCCCACCTGCCGTTCCGTGACTTCGAGCTCGCGCGCCCTACGGCCGACGGCCGCAAGCGCTACGTCTCCGTCTCCGGGATGCCGGTTTTCGACAAGTCCGGCCAATTCATCGGCTATCGCGGCGTGGGACGCCACATCACCGAACAGAAGCTCGCCACGGAGGCCCTGCGCGAGATGCAGACGGAATTGGCGCATGCCAACCGCCTCGCCACCATGGGCGAACTCACGGCCTCGATCGCCCACGAAGTAAGCCAGCCGGTCGCCGCAGCTTCCATGAATGCTGGTGCGGCCGCGCGGTTCCTTGATAGAGACCCACCCGATCTCGAGAGGGTCAGGCAATCACTAGACTGGGTCATTAACGATACTGCGCTCGCCAGCGACATCATCCAGCGAATTCGCGATCTCATCAAGAAAGCACCGCCCCGGAAGGATAATTTGGATATTAACGAAGCGATCCGGGACGTGATTGAGCTTACCCGCGGCGAAGCGATGAAGAACGGCGTCTCGGTACAAACGGAACTTGCAGACAGCTTACCGCTTGTGGAGGGCGATCGTGTCCAATTGCAGCAAGTGGTCCTTAATTTGATTGTCAATGCAGTCCAGGCAATGGGCACCACGGCGGACGACGCGAGAAGGGTGCTTATCACCACCGGTGAGGCCGGCCCAGATCGTGTTCTTGTCGAGGTGCAGGACTCGGGACCGGGGTTGGCAGTGGAAAATCTCGAGCACGTCTTCACCCCCTTTTACACGACGAAGCCGAGCGGGCTCGGGGTAGGATTGTCCATCTGCCGTTCGATTATCGAAGCTCATGCCGGGCGCTTGTGGGTGACGCCTAACCGGCCGCGCGGAGCGACTTTTCACTTCACCGTGCCGGTCCATCCCGCAGACTCTTCCTGATCATCGCCTGCCCGTGCTTCTCCACGATAGGACGAGTCCGACTTCCCCAGGCGGCGAGCACTCGCAGCAGGGCGGCGTCCGGAGAGTGAAGTTATGAATCCGGCCGTAATCAGGGTCGCAAGCAGGGCTGAGCGCGTATGTTGCACGCGGACGCCATGATCGGGGAACGGCAAACGAAAGAGCAGTGTCGAATGGTGACGAATCGGATTTCGGCACCTCTATCCGATAGGGCTTCTTTTCGAGCTGACGCAATTGGTGCGTTGGCGAATGGGCAAGGGAAGTGCAGTGAACGTGGTCGAATTCCACGAAAAGCGCAGGAAAATCAACGAATCTGATCCATACCCCGCCGCTCATAACTGTGTGGTTGCAGGTTCGAGTGCCGCCGGTGCGGCAGAGGCGCTTAGTTGCTTTCACTGCTGGGCAGCGGCTTCATATTTATGGGGTCATGCCCCTCAGGAGTTTTATTCCGTGCCGCAAGCTATCTTATCCGCGCAGAGTCGGCCTCTACGTTCGCCTGCCGAGCTATCCTCCATCATCACAACCGTCTATGAGCGCATCGAACGGGACCGGCACCGCAACTGCTGGATCTATGTGCGGCCCATAGAAGAAGCGCTGGCCGAGGCTGATGCCCTTGTACAGCGAGCGGAGAAGGGTGAAGTCCTGCCGCTTTTTGGCGTGCCATTCGGCGTCAAGGACAATATTGACGTTGAGGACATGCCAACAACAGCAGCCTGTCCGTCATTCGAGTATGTGGCTGCGCGATCGGCCAGATGCGTCGAGAGTTTGACGGCCGCAGGTGCGATCTGTCTCGGTAAGACCAACCTGGATCAGTTCGCAACCGGACTGTCCGGCACCCGCTCCCCCTATGGCGCCTGTTCCAGCGCGGCCAACGATCTGTATATCTCCGGCGGCTCGAGTTCCGGTTCGGCTGCGGCCGTAGCATCCGGCCATGTTGCCTTCGCTCTCGGCACAGATACCGGCGGCTCGGGCCGGATTCCCGCAGGCTTTAATGGGATCATCGGGATCAAGCCCACCGTCGGCCTCGTCTCATCCCGGGGGCTCGTGCCGAACTGTCCGACGCTCGACTGTCCCTCGATCTTCTGCAATTCCATTGCCGAAGGTCGACTTCTGCTCGAGTTGATCGAAGGATTCGACGATACCGATCCTTTTAGCCGCCAACGGATTGCCTCGTCCTCCCCATCACCTCGCAAATTCCGATTCGGCCAGGTCTCTGTCGGTCATCTGAATTCATTCGGCATGCCGGAATGCAATGAACTGTACGGGCAGGCCTGCGCGAGACTTTCGGGACTGGGAGGCCAAGCCAGGCAAATTGACTTCGCGCCTTTCGCCGAAGCCGGTGAAATGCTCTTTTCAGGGCCTTGGATTGCCGAACGTCATGCGGCGATCAGCAAGCTCCTGGACGTCGATCATGGAGACCTGCTTGACGTCATCCGCAACGTGCTGGGCGCAGCGGCCCGGTTTTCCGCAATAGATGCGTTCGCCGCGCTACATCGACTTTTGAAGCTGCGACGCCAGATCCAATCGATTTTCGAGGAGATCGATGTCCTGGTGGTACCTACCGCGCCACGCCCCTTCACGATCTCGGAGATGATGGAAGATCCCGTCACGCTCAACAGCCGCCTCGGTTACTACTCCTATTTTGCCAATCTCGTGGACTTGTGCGCGGTGGCAGTTCCCAACGCAACGCTCGGCAACGGCATGCCGATGGGCATCACTTTGCTAGCGCCTGCGTGGCGTGACCATGCTCTTCTCGACCTTGCCGAGCGATGGCTGCCCGATGGGAAGGCTGCGCTGTTCGATCTAAAAGTATATCCGAAGGCCGCGTCCTAACGCGCGATGCGATTAGGATGAATCGTCATCGCGCCTTAGGTTGTTGTTTAAGCATGATCTTTTCGGAAAACCGCTGCACACTTTTCCGGATCATGCTTTAGACGACTTCGAGATCGAGAGCGCGCATATTGAGGATCACAATCAGGCCCCGGTAATAACGGATGACGCCCCTTGCCTGCATACGGGAAAGCTGCACTGTCACCCATTGGCGAGTTGAGCCGATCAGATTGGCGAGATCACCATGTGTGAACGGGATCCCGATCACGATCTCACGGCCTTGCTGCGAGCCGTAGATATTCGAGAGAAAAACCAGCAGGCGATGCAACCGCTCGGTCACCGAGCGGGTCCCTAGCATTTGCGCCATGGCCGAGTAGCACCGTGCCTTGAAGGCGAGCGCATCCAACAGCGCGACCGCGATACTTGCTGATTGATGCGCCAGCGCGCGCAAGGCTGGGCCGGGTAAGAACGTCACCCGACTCCGTTCCACTGCAACCGAAGACCATACGTGGGCACCAGTACCGAACAGATCCGGGCCGCCGACGAAATTGCCGGCGAACCAGTAGGCCAGCGTCACCTCGCGTCCGGAAGGAGCCGCGTAGTAGCTGCGAATACGACCTTCTTCGATCAGATAAATGCCGTTCTGCAGATCGCCCTGACGCCAGACGTGCTTGCCTGCTGGCAGGACCTCCTCACGGCCGATGGCGAGGACACGACGCCGGTCAGTCTCACACAACGGATCCAACAAGCCGGGCAGCGACCCGACCAGAGCATCCGATCCCGCCAGCATGATGCCTGTCGTATTCCTAAGACTTGCTACTGACATCTGCTCGCTCCCTTGTCGCTGGAAAGGGAAAACCATTCAAGAGCCATGCCAGATCTGTCGTCAGGCGCTTACATCCTGATTTCCATTTGCTCGAAAGCCCGGCGGCCTTCCGAGCGGATCAGGTCAAGGCAATCCCGCTTGAGGGCGAGATAGGCAGCCTCCGCAACGATGGCGCTGGAGCGCGGTCGCGGCAGGCTTACCTGAAGATCCTTGAGGATGCGGCCGGGTCCCGCGCTCATGATCAGAACACGGTCAGAGAGAAGGATCGCTTCATCGATGTCGTGTGTGACGAAGACGATGGTTGCGTTGATCCGCTCGCGGAGCTCGAGCAGATTGTCCTGCATGACCGCCCGGGTCTGGGCATCCAGCGCTCCGAACGGCTCGTCCATCAACAGTACGCGCGGCTGGTTGGCGAGGGCACGGGCAATCGCAACCCGCTGCTGCATGCCTCCCGATAGCGTGTGCGGATATGCCGACGCAAATCTGGTCAGTCCGATCATCTCGATGAGGTCGTCGGCAATCCGCAGCGCCTCCGCTTTCGGCTTGCCGAGGGCGCGGGGCCCATGCGCGATGTTCCGGCGCACCGATTTCCACGGAAACAGATGTGGCTGCTGGAAGACCATCCCAATCTCGGGCCGTGGCTTGCGCATTGCTTCGCCGGCGATCAGCACCTGGCCTTCGAACGGCCGCTCGAGGCCGGCCATTGCATTCAGGAGCGTGGACTTGCCGCAGCCGGATGGACCGACGATCGAGACGAACTCTCCCTGGGCTACCGCCAGGGATACGCGGTCGACCGCGATGACCTGTCCGCTCGGCGCATCGAAGACGATGCTCAAATCCTCGACCCGGATGATCGCCTGACGGGCCGGGGCGGATGGCGGGTACGTATCCACGAGCCTGAGCGGCTGGTCCGGACGAAGCAAGCTCGGGGTCATCGCCACCACACGGCACGTTCGGCAAGAGTCGCAAAGGAACGGTCAGCGATGAAGGAGAGCAGGCCGAGTGCCGCCAACCCGCCCATGACCTGACCCGTTTGCATGTTCTGTTGCGCAATTTCGATACGATAAACGATACCGGCGAACGCTCCCGCCAACTCGGCGGCGACCAGTGTGTAGAAGGAGATGCTCACCGCGGTCCGAAGACCGACCGTGATATAGGGCAGCGCGCCAAGAAGGACGATCTCCCACAGCATCTGCGGCTGCGGCGTGCCGAGCATCTGGGCGGCACGGATAAGGCCGTGGTCGACTTTCTGCACCCCTATGTGGGTCGCGAGCCATACCGTGAAGAACACGCCCCAAACGACCAGGAAAAGCTTGCCTGTCTCCGAGAGGCCAAACCAAAGGATGACGATCGGCACGAAAGCTATGGGAGGAATTGGGCGAAGGATGTGGAACAAGGGTGAAAGCAGGCTGGACACCAGCTGGAACCGGCCAGTCAGGACGCCGAGCACGATCCCGCCCGCGGCCCCGATCGCAAATCCCGCGGCCACGCGCGAGAGGCTCGCCATCAGGTCGGCGAAGAATTGTCCGCTGCGAATCCATTCGAGAATGGCGACAGCGACGGTCGATGGCGGCGGAAACAGCACGGTGTTCACAATGCCGGAGCGAGCAACCAGCTCCCACACGCCTGTGAAGATAGGCACCGAGAGGACGGCGACCAGTACGCTCAGCCGTGCAGTCGCGCTCGCACTGCTACGTCTGCCGACGCTCACGGGCGCGCCTCCAGTGTGACGCGGGCTGGATCGACCGCCTTGAGCGGCGCCGTCACCAAGACTTTCGAGAAATCGGGCATAGTCGCTCCAGGGGGATGATTGCCGGTCTCGAGCCGCCAGGTGGCATGGGTTTTCAGAGTCGCGAGAAGCTTGTCGTCGAGGCGCACACGGTAAACATAGTCCGGCCAGATCGCAGCCAACTCGTCGCGTTTCATCCCGGTCGCTGCGGCGATGACGTCGATCGCTTCATCCGGATGCGCCTTGAGCCAGCCCTCGGCTTCGATGAGGGACGCCAGGAACTTAGTGACGATCGCCGGATTGGCCGCGAGGTAAGATTGCGTAACGACAATGTTGAAGGTCTCCGAGTAGATACCTTTGGTCTCAAGTGGGGTCGCGCCTTCGCCAAGAGCCTTCTTCGCATTCGCGACGTGCGGCTCCCAGGTATCGAACGCATCGATGCTCCCGGCCGCCATGGCGGGAACCATTTCCTGAGGTCGCAGGTTGACGAGTGTCACGTCCTTCGACGTCAGGCCCGCCGCTTTCAACAGAACCGACGTGTAAACTTCGCTGCCGGTTCCAGCCGTAAAGGCAATTCGCTTTCCACGCAAATCAGCCTTCGTCTTGATGCCGGCAGAAGCCGCGGTCATGGTCTTAAGATCCGAATATTCCATCCCCGCCACGAAGGCGATGGGCTGTTGCGCCATCGCGGCCGCCGTGACCGGCGCCTCGGCGGTTGTCGCGATATCCGCCCCTCCCCCAAGCACCGTATCGAGGCACTGCTTCCCGCTGGTGAAATTGGAGACCGAGATGTCGAGCCCCTGCTTCGCAAAAATGCCTTTCGCATTCGCGACGATCGCCAGTCCCGAGATCGGCCCGAGATTCTGGGCGAGCCGCGCCTTCAGCAATTCTTCGGCTGTCGCGCACTCGGGCGTCGCAAACAGGAAGGACGCAGATAGGACAAACGCGGCAAAGCGAAGAGCGGTTGTTGATCGCATGCCAAACCTCTGTGATGCCGGCGATCGGAGTGATCGACCGTGACGACAGGGTCGTCTGAAGACGGGAGACCGTGAAGCAATTAATCGACAAGGCTCGACGCTGTCCAATTTTCCCGCAAGTAGGCCAACTCCCGACTGTGCCAGGACAATAAATTCATCACGCTGCCCACACCTTGGGCGCATCGTGGCTGAGGCTGATCTGTTCGGGCCCGGAGCCGCCTCCCGAGATGCGGAGAAGGCGCCTGGTGGGACCCGTGTTCGCAGTGCGGGCGGCATTTCGGCGCCGCCGGCTGCGGCAACGGCACCCTGCTGCCTTTTCATGAAGCCGCGATCCCGGTTCAATCAGAACCGATGGGACTTTCGATGCCGTTGCGTGCGCGGCGAAACCAGGCCCACGTCTGCCGCGTCACTGCGATGTAGCCTGGGCCCCGGTAGACGATCTGATCGGCGACGATCCGGTTCAGTTTCGGCAGCGCATGGAACGGAATCGAAGGATAAGCATGATGCTCGACATGATAGGGCATGTTCCATGCAAACCAGCGCACGAACATGGCGGTATAGGTGGTGCGGGTATTCTGGAAGGCGCTGCGCGTGCGATCGCAACCGGTGTGTTCGGCAAGAAGATACGGACGCAGAAACAATTGACCGACGATCACGGGAATGACCCAGACCCACAACAGGATCAAGGTGTGCAGCGCGACCGATGCCAGCAGCAGCGCGACGTAGCCTGCCAGATGGAAGCGAGCTTCCGTCACGACGATGTGGCGCTTGCTTTCCGGAATCCAGGGCGACGTGGCGTTTCCGGTCAACGCGTGGCGAAGCATCAGCCGCACCCGGAAGGCAACCTGCCGCAAGCCGCTGTAGACGATCACCAGTTGCGCGTCCGAGGTCGGGGTCGGAACCGACAGCAGTTCCGGATCCCTGTTTGGATCCTGCGTATAGCGGTGATGATCCCAGTGGAACAGGCAGTAGTATTCGTAAGGCAAGCCGACTGCGAACGAGGAGAGATGACCGAAGGCGAGATTAAGTGCGCGGCTACGAAACGCCGTCTTGTGGGCGGTCTCGTGTACCACCATGAACAGGAATGCGACAAAGTAGCCTTGGACGACGACCAGCGGCAACGCCCAGACTATTCCGTATCGCGACGAGGCCAGCCAGATCAACGCGCCGACAACGACAATGATACCGTAGTGGCTGGCCGCACGGACCAGGCCTTGCCAATCGGACCGCACGGACAAATCGCGCAGCATAGCTGGAGTCAGTGGCTTTTCTCCGGTGGCAGTGATCGCGTTGCTCATGATCCTAGCCGCCTCCTTCCGGGTGATCGCGCTCGTGCAGACGCTGGAATTCGTCAAGCACATACCGACCCTAGGGAGCGACGCCGCAATGCAGAAGCAATTAATTTCGCGGGCGTTGGTCACCGGCATTCGAGATGCGGCCCTCGCCTCACCGCATTGGCCGTCACAAGATATTTGTTGATCTCTCGGTGCACATGTCGTGCACACGCAGCCTTCTAACCGATTGATAAACTTGAACTCTCACTCCAATCCATCATGAGCCCATTTGAGCTAGCTAAAGCCAAAGCAATTCAAGCCGATCAAACGCGGTCCTTCGTTCACCTAGCTTGCGCTACGAGCATCTGCCTCAATGAATCTGGAACTATGCTGCAGCGCGAGGGCGCCTTGTTTTCGTGAAGACGGCAGCCTATTCCGACAGATATACATGTCGATCGGCGCTGGGTTCGTTCCACATTCCAGAATCGCGCAAGAACCCATCGAGGTATTAGGACTTGCCGAACATCAATCTCAAGCTGCTCCACACCTTCCTCCTCGCCGCCGAGCACGAGAGCTTCCGCAAGGCTGCAGAAGAGTCCAACCGGTCTCCTTCTGCGGTGAGCATGCAGGTCCGCGACCTGGAGGAGCAGATCGGCGTTCTTCTGTTTCGCAGAACGCCGCAAAAGGTGCTGCTCACCGCCGAGGGTCGAATCCTGTTTGAACAGGCAAAGCGCGCACTTCAGGAAGTCCAGTCTGGGCTCGATCAGCTGACGGAATCAGCTCAGTCTCGCAGCCGTCATATTCGAATGGCCTGCGTTCCGACGCTGGCGTCCGGATGGCTTCCTAACATCCTTGCAACGTTCAAGGTCCGTCATCCGCGAAGCCAGGTGCAGCTCATGGAGATCTCCACCGCGCCCATGCTTGAGCTGCTGAAGCGGCAGGATGTCGAGTTCGGTATTGGTCCGGAGGTCCCCGACATGGGAGACTATGAGTTCGAGCCAATCCTTGAGGATCCCCTTGTTGCCTGCGTACCAGCAGTGTTCGACGAGGGCCAATCGAGCACCAGCTTCGCCGATCTGGTCGAAAAGCCGGTCATCCTGTTGTCGAAAACGACCGCGGTTCGAGGATTGATCGACGAGACGCTGGAGACGCTTGGCGTCCGCCTCGACGTGCAGTTCGAAGTCCAGGCCGCCACGACGGCACTCGCCCTCGCAGCGTCCGGCCTCGGCATCGCAATCGTACCGCGGGTCGCGCTGGTTCAGGCCGGCGTTCAGCAATTTCGGGTAGTCCCGATCTCCGATTACGTCAAGCTTCGCCGGATCGGCTTGATCACCACGCGCGGCCCAGCTCGGCGTCCGAACACCGAGCAACTGATATCATTGATCCGTTCGAGTCTGGCTCAGCTTCGCTGACCGCACTCAGAGCAACTTCAGAAGTGCATCGACAACTTGATTGGTCGTCGCATTGCCGCCGATGTCGCGCGTCCTCAGCGTAGCGTCTTCCAACCCGGCGCGTACGGCAGCTTCGATCCTGTCGGCCCCAAGCCGCAGCCGGCTGTCCCGATAGCGCTGATCCAGACGCCTCAGCATCAGAATCGACGCCAGGATGGTCCCATAGGGATTGGCAAGTCCCTTCCCGGCGATGTCCGGCGCCGAGCCATGCGAGGCCTGAAAGAAACCGATCCCGTCCCCAACCTCTTCCGATGGCGCCATGCCCATGCCGCCGACAGTCGCCGCACCGAGATCCGAAATGATGTCGCCGAACATGTTCTCGGTGACGATCACGTCGAAGTGCGACGGCTTGTTGACGAGATGAACCGTCATCGCATCGACGAGGACGTGCTCGGATTCGATGTCGGGATAGTCCTTGGCGACTTCGTCGAAGACGGCGCGGAAGAACGCATAGGTGCGCAACACGTTGGCCTTGTCGCAGCACGTTACGCGGCGCCGTCCGTCCTTCGGCGAACCGTTTCGCGTCCTGGCAAGCTCGAAAGCGAACCGGACGATTCGCTCGATACCTTTTCGGGTCTGGACCAGCGTATCGACCGCAACTTCCTCTCGCAGCAGCGCACCCGCACCGCGCGCAGCGTACAGTCCCTCGCTGTTCTCCCTGACGATGACGTAGTCGATCGACCCTGGACGCCCGAGCGGAGACGGTACCCCGTTGTAGAGCTTGATGGGCCGCACGTTGGCAAACAGATCCAGCTTGAAGCGGAGCGTCAACGTGAAATCCAGCCCGGCTTCGGTGCCGTCCCGGTGAACCACACCGGGAATGCCGGCCGCCCCGTGGAGAATGGCGTCCGCCGCGCGACAGCCCTCGAACGAGGCCAACGGAAAGGAGTCTCCCGTTTCGAGAAAGTGAGTGGCGCCCGCCGGGTATTCCACGAACTCGAGCGTACCGGTCTGGACACCGGTTTGCAGCACCGCAACCGCCGCACGACCAACCTCGGGTCCAATTCCGTCGCCATGCACGACGGCAATCTTATATGTGTCCTTCATGATACTCGCTCGATAGATTTAATCTTGTGGTGGTAGCGTCACTTCCCTCGCCGCACCCCGCCGGCACAGCAATTGCCACGACCGGCCGCGAGCTGGACGAATGTCCGGCTCAGTCCAGCTTGATCCAGACCCCCTTCGTGTTCAGGTATTCATCAAGCTGCTCGGTACCGCCCTCACGGCCATAGCCGCTCATCTTGTAGCCGCCGAACGGCAACGCGGGATCGATGGCGTGATAGGTGTTCACCCAAACCGATCCAGCACGCAGGCTCCGCGAGAGGACGTGCGCCTTGCTGACGTCGCGCGTGAAGACGCCCGCCGCAAGCCCGTACGGCGTCGCATTGGCTCGGTCCACGGCCTCATCCAGCGTATCGAACGGCAGGGCGGAGATGACGGGACCAAAGATCTCGTCGCGGGCAATCTGCATGTTGTCGGAGACGCCGGCGAAGACAGTCGGCTCGACGAAGTTACCCTTCGCGAAACTCCCCTCTCTCAGTCTCCGGCCTCCGGTCACGACCTTGGCGCCTTCATCGCGTCCGCTGTTCAGGAAGCCTTCGACCTTGTCGAGCTGCCGCTCGGAAACGAGAGGTCCGATCTCCGTCGTGGGATCAGCTCCATCACCGATTTTCAGGGCCGAGGCAAATTTCCCCAGCCGCTCGACCAACTCGTCATGGATCTTCCGCTCGACGAACAGCCGGGAGCCCGCGATGCAGATCTGGCCCGAATTGGCAAAGGCGGCCATCGCGGCGATCGGCACGGCCTTGTCGAGGTCGGCATCGGCGCAGACGATGACCGGCGACTTTCCGCCAAGCTCGAGCGACACCCGCTTGAGGTTGCCGGCCGACGCGCGAATGATCGCCTGGCCGGTGGCCGTGGATCCGGTGAAGACAATCTTGTCGACACCGGGATGTTCGGCCAGAGGCGCACCGGCCTCCGAGCCGGTCCCGGTTACGACGTTGACGACGCCGGGAGGTACACCTGCCTCATTCATCAGATCTGCGATCAAGAGCGGCGTCAGCGGTGCCTCTTCGGAAGGCTTGAGCACGATGGTGCATCCGGTCGCGAGCGCAGGCCCGATCTTCCAGACCGACGCAGCCGTTGGGGCGTTCCAGGGAATGATCGCGCCGACGACGCCGACGGGCTCCTTCCGTGTGAACGAGACGATGTCGCCCGGAAGCGAATTGTCGATCGTCTGCCCATGAATCGCGGTCGCCATGCCGGCGTAGTACCTGAGCATGCCGAGCACGCGAAGCTTGTTCGCCCGCGTCCTGACGATCGGCATGCCCATGTCGGCCGTGTCGGACCGGCTGATCTCCTCCCAGTGCTTCTCGAACAGATCGGCAATACGCAGAAGCAGAGCCTGTCGCTCGAACGGCTTGAAGCGGCTCCATGGTCCCACGAAGGCGCGACGGGCAGCGGCGACGGCGATGTCGATGTCGCCGGCATCTCCACGCGGGACACGACCGATCACCTCACCGGTCGCAGGGTTGCGCGTCTCGAAGACCTGCCCCGAGCGGGCCTCGACCCACGCGCCATCGACGAACATCTTGCGAGTTCGACCGTCTACGGGAAATCGGATATCAGTCTTTGTCATTGGGTCAGTCTTCCCTGTCTCAACACTCATTCTCTCTAGGCCGCTGGTTTCGTCTTCCGAAGGAGCCGAGCCAGGTCGGAAATGTAGGCTTGACCGTGGCCGCTCTCGACCACGGCCGCAATGGCAGTGCCGACACCGTCTGCGATCGCTTTGGATGCTCCGGAATTGCTCGCCATCGTCTGGTAGTAGGAGATATCCTTTAGCGCATTATCGATAAAGAACGGGACCGCGCCGGCGTCGGCCATCGCAATTGCCGGGGCCATGCGCTGAAGCGCAACGCCGGCCCCTCCGCCCTTGGCGAGAACATCGACGAAGATTGCCGGATCGATGCCCGCATCGGCAGCGTGTGCGGCAGCTTCGCCGAGCAGCGCCATGAATCCGATCGACACGTAATTATGGAGCAGCTTGAGCCGATGGCCAAAACCCACCGGGCCGACATGCTCCACACCCTCTGTGAAAGAGGCAAGAACTGCGCGGACGCTGCGAAGATCGGCTTCCTCGCCGCCAACCAGAAGGTTCAGCGTTCCCTCTTCCGCGTGCCTGGCGGTGCGCGTCATGGGCGCATCGAGGAAGTGTCCACCCGCGGCCCGGACGGCGGCAGCCATTTGCACCGTCGATTCCGGCAGCGCCGTCGAACAGTCGACAATGATGGTCCCTTTGCGGAGGCGAGATAGAACGCCCGTCGTGCCGGTGAGGATCGCTTCGACCTGGGGGGAACCCGTCACACAGAGGATGATGACATCCGAAGCGTCCGCGACGTCGCCGGGAGACTTGCAGGCCGACGCCCCGAGCCCGATGAGATCGGCCACCGGCTGATTGCCCGGATGGTCGAGGAAGGCCAGAGGAAAGCCGCCCCGCACCAGGACGTTCTTCGCGATTCCATGGCCCATCAGGCCGACGCCGATAATTCCGACTCTCAGCATGGTCATCTCATTCATCGCACATGCAGGCCTCTGGTGAACGGCGGCGTGCATGATCTGCTGCTCGGTCGCCTGGATCTCCTCGGCGGTCTTCCCGCACTTGGCGACAGCGATCCGATCCGAGAGCGCGAGCACTTCCGGCAGATAAGAGCGCGGATCACGGCGACAACAGCCGAGCCCGCATCCGCAGATGCTCCGCACGGCTCATTGTTCGGCGCAACGTTGCGGGCACCGCCCCATGGCGCGTTACCGGATCTGAAGACCGGTGCGAGCCGTGCTCTTGCGCTGGATGGGCCGCTTGCAACCATCGTTTCCTCGCTTGCGACAGGCTTCCTTTTTGGTGGCGCAAGATGAGCGGCGTCTCCCGGTGCCATGCAAGGCGCTTTTTCTGACCCCCCGTTTGGTTTTTCTGATCTGCCGGCGTTACCCCTGGGGCCAGAAAACCCCACGGGATTACTTCCGTCATGCCGACGGGCGTCGACGATCCAACGAGGGCCGCAGTGTCATCCGGACATCGGCCCGTGAGAAAAACTGACACCCCGTTCAGAATTACTGCGCTACGCCGGCATTGCTTCAGCACTCCGCCGAGAATTAGATCCACACGTAGCAATCATAACGAAGCCAAGTCGACTTGGCGGACAGACGGGGAAACTACGATGAGTCAGACCACCACCTATGCCGGTGCCGCCCGCGCCGCCAAGTCGGAGATCGAGACCTCGACCATTCGCGCCATCTCTTGGCGTTTGATCCCGTTCCTGGTGCTGGCCTACTTCTTCTCCTATCTCGACCGCGTCAATCTCGGCTTTGCCGCGCTGACCATGAATGCGGATCTGAAATTCTCGCCGCTGGTGTTCGCTTGGGGCGCCGGCATCTTCTTCATCGGCTATTTCATCTTCGAGGTGCCGAGCAATCTCGCGCTGGAGAAGTTCGGCGCCAGCCGCTGGATCGCCCGTATCATGGTGACCTGGGGCATCATCTCGGCGCTGATGGCGACGGTCAGCGGCGAGACCAGCTTCTATGTTCTGCGCTTTCTGCTCGGGGTCGCCGAGGCCGGTTTCTTCCCGGGCATCATCCTCTATCTCACCTATTGGTACCCGGCCGAGTACCGCGGCCGCTTCATCGCAGCTTTTGCCATCGCAGTCCCCGTGTCCACCGTGATCGGCGCGCCGATCTCAGGCCTGCTGCTCGGGCTCGACGGCCTCATGGGATTGAAGGGCTGGCATTGGCTCTTCATCATCGAGGGCCTTCCATCGGTGCTGCTCGGCATCGTCACCTGGTTCTATCTCACCGACCGGCCGGAGAAGGCGGATTGGCTCTCGGTCGAACAGAGGGCTTGGCTCAAGGCCAAGCTCGATTCTGAGGTTGCGGCCAAGAAGGCGGTCAAGCACCTGTCGCTCGGCGAAGCGCTGTCCTCGCCAAAGGTGATCGCGCTGAGCGCGATCTATTTCGGCTTCGTCGGCGCTCTCTACGGCATGCAGTTCTGGCTGCCGCAGATCGTCAAGGCGTTCGGGTTGACCAACGCCCAGACCGGCTTCGTCACCGCGATCCCGTATCTGTTCGGCACCATCGCGATGATCCTGTGGGCGCGGCATTCGGATGCCACCCGTGAGCGCGTGATGCATGTCGGCGCGCCGCTGATCCTGACCGCAATTGCGCTCGCCGTTTCCTCCTATCTCACCGATCCCACCATGACGATGGTGGCGCTGACGGTGGCTGCTGTCGGCGTATTCTGCTGCTTTGGAGTGTTCTGGACCCTGCCGACAGCCTGGCTTTCGGGAACGGCGGCGGCCGGCGCGATCGCACTGATCAACTCGATCGGCAATCTCGCCGGCTTTGGCGGTCCTTATCTGATCGGCTGGGTCAAGGAAGCGACAGGGCAAACCTCGACAGGGCTGCTCGTGCTCGCGATTCTGCCCTTGATCGCCGGCATCCTGGTCTTCGTCGGCGGGCACGAGAGCAAGCACGAGTTCGCCGAGCCGGGGCGGTAAGCCTTTCCAGCATCGCCGGAGCAAATGCGAGGCCCATGCCCCAACTTGGGGTATGGGGGGACTCAACGTCAGAAGCGATTAGGCGCGACGGAGTGCCTGATCCCTTACTAGACCTGGACCGAGGTCAGCTTCTTCAGGCAGCGCAGCGCAAACGACGACCGGCTGTGGCGGATGCCAGGGATGCGATAGAGCTTTTCGCGCAGGAAGCGTTCATAGCCGGCGGTGCTTTCGACCGCGACCTTCACGATGTAATCGTAATCGCCGGTGGTGAGATAGGCCTCGATCACCTCCGGCAAATTCGTAAGCAATTGGCCAAAGCGCTCGAGCATCTCCTCGTCGTGGCGGTCGAGCGTCAGCTCTATGATGACCGTTTCGGGCAGGCCAAGCTTGTCCTGATTGAGCAGCGCGACGTAGCCATCGATATAGCCCTGCGTCTCCAAACGCTTCAGCCTGTTCCAGCATGGCGTGGTGGAGAGCCCGATTCTGTCGGCGAGTTGCGCCGTCGTCAGGCGCGCATCCTGCTGCAAGGCACGCAGGATCTTGCGGTCGACCTCGTCGAGCCGAAGTGCATCCTTGCGCGGAGCTTTGACGGGTCCTCTGGCACGTCCGGTCGATGCCATACCAAGAATCCTATTCTCGCTTTGCTATTCATATTTGGAAAATTCTTACCGCATTTGTAGACTATACCCAGTTCAAAAGAACGACAATCCTGGCTTTTGCCAGTACGATGTGCTTACCAAAATGAGACGCATGCGGTGTTTGTTCTCGAACTGCAGACCAGCAATATGCACGCCGCACTCGGCCGCCTGCTCGACCAGACCCGTGTCGCAGGGCTGCCGCTTGCTGCTCTCAGTGCGCGGGCGGATGCGAATGCCTGCCGCATCTCGGCTTCCATAGACATCAATGACCGCGACGTCATCGACCGGCTCGTTCGGCGCGTTGGTGCGTTATTCTGCGTCGATGCAATCGAGGTGAGAGGTGAAAGCCAATGCCCGACCCCAACCTCATCCGTGACATGATCCCGCAAGACGGCGCGGCTCCATCCGCCGAGCATCCGCCACTGAGGCTGCACGTGCCGGAGCCCGCGGTTCGCCCGGGTGGCACGCCCGATTTCTCCAACATCCGCATTCCGCGCGCAGGCCATGTCAATCGTCCCGACGTCGACGTGGATGCCGAGACGATTCGTGATCTCGCCTTCTCGGTTATCCGCGTGCTCAATCGCGACGGCGAGGCCGTCGGTCCCTGGGCAGGTGCGCTCTCCGACAACGAACTGCTCGAGGGCCTGCGTCACATGATGACGCTGCGTGCGTTCGATGCGCGCATGCAGATGGCGCAGCGTCAGGGCAAGACCTCGTTCTATATGCAGCACATGGGCGAAGAGGCCGTGAGCTGCGCCTTCCGCAAGGCGCTCAATCCGGGGGACATGAATTTTCCGACCTATCGCCAGGCCGGGCTTTTGATCGCCGGCGGCTACTCCCTGGTCGAGATGGCCTGCCAGATCTATTCCAACACACACGATCCCCTGAAGGGGCGCCAGCTGCCCGTGATGTATTCCTCAAGGGAGCACGGCTTCTTCACGATCTCGGGAAATCTTGCCACCCAATACATTCAGGCGGTCGGCTGGGCGATGGCCTCGGCAATCAAGAACGACACGAAGATCGCGGTCGCCTGGATCGGCGATGGCGCAACGGCCGAATCCGACTTCCACGCGGCCCTCGTGTTCGCTTCGACCTATCGCGCGCCGGTCGTACTCAACATCGTCAACAATCAATGGGCCATCTCGACCTTCCAGGGCATCGCGCGAGGTGGCTCCGGCACGTTCGCGGCGCGCGGCCTCGGCTTCGGCATTCCGGCTCTACGCGTCGACGGCAACGACTACCTCGCCGTCCACGCGGTTGCGAAATGGGCGTGCGAGCGTGCACGCCGCAATCTTGGCCCGACCCTGATCGAGCACGTGACCTATCGCGTCGGCGCCCACTCCACCTCGGACGATCCCGCGGGCTATCGGCCGAAGACGGAGTCCGAAGCGTGGCCCCTCGGAGATCCCGTGATCAGACTGAAAAATCATTTGATCGTGCGCGGGGCCTGGTCGGAGGAACGGCACAAGCAGGCCGAGGCGGAGATCATGGACACAGTGATCGCGGCGCAGAAGGAGGCCGAGGGCTACGGCACGCTGCATTCACCTCAGCATGCCTCGGCGCGTGACATGTTCGAAGGCGTGTTCTCGGAGATGCCGCCGCACCTGCGACGGCAACGCCAGGAAGCGGGAGTCTGAGCGATGCCGCGCAAAACCATGATCGAGGCGATTCGCGAGGCCATGGATGTGATGATGTCGCGCGATGACGACGTCGTCGTGTTCGGCGAGGACGTCGGCTATTTCGGGGGCGTGTTTCGCGCCAGCCAGGGCCTGCAAGCGAAATACGGAACGAGCCGTTGCTTCGATACCCCGATCAGCGAGCTCGGTATCGTCGGCATCGCAGTGGGCATGGCGGCTTACGGCCTGAAACCCTGTGTCGAAATACAGTTCGCCGACTACATGTATCCGGCTTACGACCAGATCGTCTCCGAGGCTGCGCGGTTGCGCTATCGCTCCAACGGTCAATTCACCTGCCCGCTCGTGGTGCGCATGCCGACCGGCGGCGGCATTTTTGGCGGCCAGACACACAGCCAGAGCCCGGAAGCTCTGTTCACGCATGTCTGCGGTATCAAGACGGTCGTGCCGTCGAACCCACGCGACGCCAAGGGCTTACTGATCTCTGCGATCGAGGATCCCGATCCCGTGATCTTCCTCGAACCGAAGCGGCTCTATAACGGTCCATTCGACGGTCATCACGACCGGCCGGTAACGCCGTGGTCGAAGCATGATCTCGGCGAAGTCGACGACGGACATTTTGCAATTCCGCTCGGCAGCGCCGCGATCCGCAGGCCGGGTGAGGCCGTCACCATCCTCGCCTACGGGACGATGGTGCACGTCGCCGAGACCGCCGCGACCGAATCCGGCATCGATGCCGAGATCATCGATCTTCGCTCGCTGCTGCCTCTCGATCTCGACACCATCGAAGCCTCGGTCAAGAAGACCGGACGCTGCGTCATCGTGCACGAGGCGACGCTCACCTCTGGCTTCGGTGCTGAGCTCTGCGCATTGGTCCAGACACGATGCTTCTATCATCTGGAATCCCCGATCGTGCGTGTCGCCGGATGGGACACGCCCTACCCGCATGCGCAGGAATGGGACTACTTTCCGGGCCCTGCGCGTGTCGGCCGCGCATTGATCGAAACGCTGGAGGCTTGAGATGGCCGAGCGCGTGGTCAGGCTGCCCGACGTCGGCGAAGGCATTGCGGAAGCAGAGCTGGTGGAATGGCACGTGAAGGTCGGCGATATCGTGCGCGAAGACGCCGTGCTCGGTGCCGTCATGACCGACAAGGCGACGGTGGAGATTCCCTCGCCGACGGACGGACGGGTCATCTGGCTCGCCGGCAGTGTGGGCGACGTTCTCGCCATCGGCTCGGACTTTGTTCGGCTGGAGGTAGACGGCAAAAGCGCGCCAGCGGCGGAGGCAGTGAAGTCGGCCTCGTCCACGGCAAGCACTTTGGCCAAAAAGCCTGACGTTGCCGCAAGCGCCCCGCGCATAGCGCGCGAGCCGCCCAACATGCTGAAGTCGCAGCCCTCTGCGGCGCCACCCCACCACGCAGGCGATCGGCCTCTCGCCGCCCCCGCGGTTCGGCTCCGCGCGCGGGAGGCAGGCGTCGACTTGCGTCAGATCCGCGGCACGGGTCCCGCCGGGCGGATCACCCATGATGATCTCGACGCCCATCTCGCGCGCGGCCGCACCGGAACGACGGCGACGCCGTATCCAACGCAAACCGCGGTCACCGACATCAAGATCGTCGGCTTGCGACGCAAGATCGCCGAGAAGATGTCCGTTGCGAGCTCGCGCATTCCGCACATCACTTATGTCGAAGAGGTCGATGTCACCGCGCTCGAGGATTTGCGCGCGAAGCTCAACAGCCAGAAGCAGCCGGGTAGACTCAAACTGACAATGTTGCCGTTCCTGATGCGCGCCATGGTGCGCGCGATCGCCGAGCAACAGCATCTCAATGCCCATTTCGACGACGAGGCCGGGATCGTTCACCAGCACGCAGGCGTTCATATCGGGATCGCCACGCAAACGCCGGCCGGCCTCGTGGTCCCCGTCGTCCGGCATGCGGAAGCGCGCGACCTCTGGAGTTGCGCCGCCGAGGTGGCACGGCTCGCGGAAGCGGCTCGGAACGGCAGCGCCACCCGCGACGAGCTCACCGGCTCGACCATCACCATCACATCGCTCGGCGCGCTGGGCGGGCTCGCGACGACGCCCATCATCAATCATCCGGAGGTCGCGATCATCGGCGTCAACCGTATCGCGATCCGTCCGCATTGGGATGGCGCCGCCTTCGTGCCGCGTCAGATGATGAACCTGTCGTCCAGCTTCGACCACCGGGTCATCGATGGGTTCGATGCAGCCCAGTTCGTGCAGCGGATCAAGACACAATTGGAGACACCCGCCATGATCTTCATTGACGGGTAGGATGATGACCGAAATCACCTGCAAGCTCCTTGTCATCGGCGCGGGCCCCGGCGGCTACACCTGCGCGATCCGTGCCGGCCAGCTCGGCATCGATACGATCATCGTCGAGGCCGAGAAGCCGGGTGGAACCTGCCTCAATGTCGGCTGCATTCCTTCCAAGGCCTTGATCCATGCGGCCGGTGAGTATGAAACCATTGCGCGCGCCGCGGCGGGCGAGAGCGCACTGGGCATCACCACCGCGAAGCCGTCTCTCGACTTCGCCAAGACCATCGCCTGGAAGGACAATATCGTCCGACGTCTGAACGGCGGTGTGGCTGGTCTCTTGAGAAGGGCCGGTGTCAGGCTCGTGGCCGGCTACGCTCGCTTCCGCGACGGCAAGACCGTCGAGGTCGAAACGCAATCCGGCCGGCAGGTGATCCATGCCGAAACGGTGGTGATTGCGGCAGGCTCCGAGCCGGTCGCCCTGCCGTTTCTCCCCTTCGGCGGGCGGGTGATCTCTTCGACCGAGGCATTAGCGCTCACCGAAATCCCGAAGACGCTTGTCGTGGTCGGCGGCGGGTACATCGGTCTCGAGCTCGGTACTGCATTCGCGAAAATCGGCACGGCCGTCACGGTCGTCGAGGCCGCGCCACGCATTCTCCCGCAATATGATCGCGATTTGAGCGAGCCCGTCGCAAGGCGCCTGACTGCGCTCGGCGCCACGGTTCTGACCGACGCAAGGGTGAAAGCACTCGAAGCCAATGGCACGGCGCTGGCGATCGAGACCGCCAATGGTGAGCAGGCTTCGCTCGCAGCCGACAAGATTCTTGTTACGGTCGGCCGCAGACCCGTGACGAGTGGCTTTGGCCTCGAGCAGCTCGATCTCGATATGGACGGACCATTCATTCGAATTGACGACCGATGTCGCACCTCGATGCATGGCATCTGCGCGATCGGAGACGTCACGGGAGAGCCGATGCTGGCGCATCGCGCCATGGCGCAAGGCGAGATGGTAGCCGAGATCGTTGCCGGCCGCCGTCGCGCCTGGGACCGGGTTTCGATCCCGGCGATCTGCTTCACTGACCCCGAGCTCGTCACGGTCGGCCTGTCACCCAACGAGGCGAGCAGCAGGGGATTCGACGTCAAGACGGACCTCTTCCCGTTCAAGGCCAACGGCCGCGCATTGACGCTGGATCGGGAAGACGGCTTCATCCGGACGGTCGTGCGAGCCGACAACCACCTCCTGTTGGGTATCCAGGGCGTCGGCGCCGGCATCGCCGAGCTTTCGGCAGCCTTCACACTTGCGCTGGAGATGGGCGCGCGGCTGGAGGATATCGCCATGACCATCCATGCGCATCCAACCCAAAGCGAAGCCTTTCACGAAGCTGCGCTGAAGTCGCTAGGGCATGCGATTCATATCTAAGCACAGGCGCCAACTGCGCAGTAGAGCTGCCAACTGGCGCCACAACGTGCGTCCGGTCACTGGTCATCGAGGGAGACCAAGGACGATCAAGCATCAGAGAACATGGTCCCATGCCTCAACAGATTGTGAGCCGCCGCTACCACGATGTTGCTGCGGCAGAACCGGCTTCCTCGATTGTCGTCCTATCGCAGAGAGATCGTGATCTGACTGATATTGGCCGCCAGCTCGAGTCCCGCCTTGGGGCCCTGCAGCACGATCGTCACGCCCTTTTCGTTGCGGAGGTGGGCGCCGCTGACGCCGCCGACCAGAGCAAAGCCACCGCCGACCGAACTGTAGGTGCCGGCAAAGTCGCCGACCTCGCGGATCCCGGAGGCCCAGCCATCGAGCCGGCCGACTGTCGCGCCGACCGTGATGCCGAAACTCAGGCCGCTGATCCTGAACGGATAGGACTTGCCACGATAGGTCAGCACGCCATTTCCGGCGCCGCCGCCGACCAGAAGGCCGGCCTTGACGATCTTGGCTCTGACGTGACCGGACGCCTGCGCCAAGGCTGGCGTCGCCGGCATGGTCAGTCCGATTGCCAACAGGAGGAACGCTATCAGGCCGAGCCTGCGCCGGCGCATGGACATGCGCCATTCAGGGTTTTGCGGCATCGACCTTCTTCCAAGTCTCATCGGGATCGAACAGCGTGGTGCGCTCGGCGACAAACGCCGTGCGCTTGCCGAGATCCTTCTGGTAGACGGTGCCGGCGTGATTGACCAGGAAGGTCATGATGCCCGAATTGCCGTACTCCGCGGGCCACGCGATCAGGGCGAAACCACCAATCATCTTGCCCTTGACCACATAGTCGAGCGCGCCGCCGGGCGCATCGCGCCCCTGCCCCTTGAGGATGCGGAAATAGTAGCCGTGATAGGGCGCAGGTCCGACGTCGCCCGCGCGATAGCCCTCCTTCGAGGCCTCGGCCGCCAGCGCGCCAAGCGGGCTCGGGTCGCTGTCGTCGCGCCAGAACAAGCCGTCCTTCTTGCCGGGCGATGAGACGATGCGCTGCGCATAGACGCCGGCGCCCTCACCGCGGTCCTTGTCGGCGTATTCGTTCTGCGCGTCGACAAAGGCGAGCGCGGTCTGGATCGCGTCGAGCTCGTTACGGCCGATGCGACGGCGCAGCACCTCGATGCGTCCCTCGTCGGTGTCGAACTCCCAGCCGGCCTTGGTATTGACCAGCGGAATCGGGAACGGGAAGTCATCGGGCCCCAGCATCAGGGTCGCCGTCTTGTTGCCCTCCGCCTTGATGCCGTGCTTGGCGTCATACATCGACGTGAAGCGCTGGCGGATGTCGTTGTCGGCGATCTCGTCGCCGGACGAGACGATGTCGTCTGCGGCGCGGCCCAGCACTTTCAGGATATCGTCTGGTCCGTTCTTGACCGCGGCGGCAAGCGCGGCCGCTGCATCTTCCGGCGTCTTGAAGGATTGCTGCGCCTGCGATGCTGAGCCGAGCAGCGCCAGCGCCACGAGTCCCGGCAACATCGCGCGACGGAATGATTTCAAGCCGGTCATGGCGTCACCTCCGCAGGAATCTTCGCGCCGCCGGCGAGCCAGTCACCATAGCTGCGGAATGTCAGTCCGAGTTTTTCGTAGCGAACCCGCAGATATCCATCGCTGCCGCGGGTCACGGCGGCAGGCATCACCTGTTCGACCTCCTGCGCCATGACGCCGACATAGGCCTTGTCGTTGCCGATGTAGCTGAAGCGATAATAGCCGAGGCCGTTCGCGAGATGACCGAGCAGGACGATGTCATGCTTCAACGCGATGTCGGAGCGTCGGCCACCGCCGCCGCCACCACGGAAGCCGCCACCGCCGCCTCCGCGGAATCCACCGCCGCCACCGCCCCGCATTGCCATTCCGCCACCGCCGCCGCGGCCGGCCATGCTCGGTCCGCCGCCGCCACCGCGCGGCATGCTTGCCATGCTGGATCGTCCGCGCGCGGACGCCGCCGCGGCCGAGCGGCCGGAGGAGACGTTCATGGCACCGCCGCGATTGCCGCCACCACGGTTGGCTGCCGCACCGCCGCCGGCGCGGTTGGCGGCCTTGGCGCGATCTCCGCCGCCCTTGTTTGCAGCCTTGGCGCGGTCACCACCGCCCTTGGCACGATCCGCGGCTCCAGCGCGATCGCCCCCGCCGGGCCGATCGCCGCGGTTGCCCGCACGATCACCCGCACGATCGCCTGCGCGATCACCGGGACCACCACGATCACCAGCACGGTCACCGGCGCGATCGCCGGCCCGGTCTCCAGCACCTTGGTTGGGACGCAGCACCTGGTTGCCGTCACGGCCGCGGAAATCCATCCGGTCCGACACGCCGGCCTTCAGGTTGTTGTTGCCGAAACGCTGCTGAACGTTGCTGTTGTTGTAGCGCACGCCACCGCGATGCGCCGGATTATGCTGCCAGCCGTTACCGATGTTGGTGGTGCGATGATTGACGTAGACATTGCGGTTGCCCCAATTGCAGCCGCCGCCCCAGTAATTGCCCCAGCGCCCGATCGCCCAAGCCGTGCCGAAAGCGAGGCCCGCCGCAACCACGCCGGCGCCGATATAGGACGGGTAGCCCCAATAATACGGCGGATACTCCGCATAGGGCCAGCTGCCATAGACCGTCGCCGGATCGTAATACGGCACGTACATCTCCGCGGGATTGGCCTGCTGGATCACAACGACCTGCTTGCCTTCCTGCGACTGGACACTGACCTTCTGCTGCTTGGTCGTGACCAGCTTCTTGTTGTCATAGGCCTTGTTGCGCAAGCGCTGGATCGCATCCATCACGTCAGGCTGCTGGGCGAGAAAGGCATCGCCGAGCTTCTTGGTCCAGTCGAGCTGATCGCTCATCATGGTCAGGACATCGGCGGTGCTGGCCAGCGCCTTGATGCTGTCGTCCCAGGCCTGCTTCTCGACCTCCGTCTTCAGCGCATCGCCCTTCAGGGTCTTGCGCTCCTTCAGCCAGCGGTCGGCCTGCACCACCTCCAACGGATAGGTTGAGGCGGCAAGCACATTGGCAAGGAGCTCGTCTGGATACAGTGCGATCGGCGCCACCAAGGCCTCGAGCTGCTCCGGCTTCAGAAGCTCGGCCGTCGGCGCAGGCGGAGGAGCCGGCTGCGCTTGCGGAGACGGGGCCGCAGGCGTCGTGTTGGTTTGCGCCGTTGCGGCGAACGATGTCGCCATGACGACCGCAAGCGCCATCAGGGTCTTGCCGCAGCGGAACATTGCATCCTCCCTTGCACTTCCAGCGTGGGACGATCGGGCCGGGACGCAGACGTTTGTTGATCGAGATCAACGAAACGAGGCCCTCGTGGCTGCTGCAGCGCGAGAGCCATGCGTCATTCGATCAGTTCGGCGTCCATCAGAAGCCGGCTCGGCACCGTCAGGCCGAGGGCATGGGCCGTCTTCATGTTGATGACGAGCTCGAACCTGGTGGCGAACTGCACCGGAAGCGATCGAATCTCGGCGCCGCGCAGGACGCGATCGACGTAGCCGGCGCCGTCGCGAAATTGCTGGGTGAGATCGGCGCCATAGGACATCAGCCCACCGTTCACCGCGTAGAAGCGGACCGCGAAGATCGCGGGCACGCGGCGCTGCGCCAGCAGTGCGATCGTCATCGCGCTCTGGGTCCCGAAGAAGCCGCCATCAGGGAGCACGACGAGGCCGCCGCCGTCGCGTGTCGCGCTCTCGATGGCCGCCGCGATCTCGGCCCCACTCCGGACGCTGGCACCGGTGACCTTGAGACCGAGCCGGTTTTCCATCTGGTGCGCCGCCTGAAGATAGAACGGCGCATAGGGCGACGATTCCGGATTGAACAGCAGCGCCGCGTGGCTCATCCCCGGCACCATATCCTTCAGCAGACCGAGCCATTTCCCGCTCATCGAGTGCTCATAGAGCGAGAAGCCGGTGAGATTGCCGGTCGGCCGCGCCAGATTGGCGACGAGGCCGGTCCCGACGGGATCGGAGAGCCCGACGAAGACGATCGGAATTCGCTGCGTGGCATCGCGCAGCGTCCGGGTCGTGCCCGTGCTGGTCGAAAGCAGTACGTCCGGCCCGGCGGCAATGAGCTCGAGCGCCTCCAATTGCTGGCGTGCCGGACTGGGACCCGGCCAGCGCACCTCCAGGCGATAGTTCTGGTTGGCGATCCAGCCACGATCGGTGAGCCCCTGCTGAAAGGCATCGACGCGCATCTGCGCGCCGGGATCGCCGGCGACATTGCCGGTCAGCACGCCCACGAACGGCGCTCTGTCCTGGGCGCGCGCCAAGACCGGGAACGCCGCCGCGGCACCAACCAGCGACATGAACTCACGGCGTCTCATGGCCACCGACACTCCCCACATGCGCCCCCATCCCGGTCATCGCGCAATTGCGAGAAGGAAACGGCTTCGCCGATCCCGTGAGCTTGATCAAAATCAAGACACCGGCGATCAGTGAAGGATCGGAAGACGGATCGTGAAGAGCGCGCCGCCCGCGGCCTGGTTTTCGGCAGAGATCGTGCCGTGATGGGCCTCGATGATGGTTTTGGCGATCGCGAGCCCCATGCCCATACCCTGGGGCTTGGTCGTGAAGAACGGATTGAACACGTTCGCAAGGTCGGAAGCGGCAATCCCGGGACCAGTATCGGAGACCCGGATCTCCGCTTCGTTGCCGACGCGCAGGGTCGAGACGCTGACCTGGCGTTTTCCGGGATCTGCGTCGAAGATCGCATCCATCGCATTGATGATCAGGTTGAGAACGACCTGCTGAAGCTGGATCGGATCGCCTCGGACATGCAGGTCGGCCAGGACAGGCGTGTAGATCAATGTGATCCGGCGTCCATCGGCGACGGCGCGCACAAGGCCGATCGCTTCGCGGACCATATCGTTGAGCTCGATGTCCTTGACCTCGAACGGCGTCTTTTTCAGAATACTGCGTAGCCTGCGGATGACTTCGCTGGCCCGCTGATCGTCACGCCGGATGTCGGCGAGGATCTGCCGGATCTCGTCGATGTCGGGCGAAGCGGCCTTCAGCATCAGCTCCGCAGTCTCGGCGTTGGTCAGGATGGAGCCGAGCGGCTGGTTCAGTTCATGGGCGATCGACGTGGTCAACTCGCCAACGGCCGAATAGCGGTTGGCGTGAGCGAGCTCGGCCAGACGCTGGCGTGACTCGACTTCGGCGATCTGGCGCCGACGGCGCTCATGCAGCATCCCGCTGATCAGGCCGGCCTGCACCAGAATGACGGACGCGATCAGCAGCATCTGCCAACGATAGCGCTCCCAGATGCTCTGTTCGCGAAACATGATTTCGCTGCCGGGAGGCAAACGGCTCTCGCTGATGCCCCAATGCTGCAATTGGCGCCAATCATATCTCGGCGCGGCGAATCCGATCGGCTCGTAACTGATGCTCGCTGGTTTCGCGCCGCCGAGAATGCCAATCGCCGCACTGACGGTCCTGGAACTCGTTTCCGCGATCATATGCATCGGTCCCCCGACAGTGCCGTCACCGAAGAACGGCTCCTGGTAGGAGAAGATCGGGGCATTCGCGGCCGCGTACAGGCTGCGCAAGGCGATGTCGCTCTCGTGGACGACCCCAGCCGCATCGACCGACATCAGCCCCCAGAACAGCGCGGTGTGCGGCGGCAGCTTTGAAGCGCGCTTCAGGATTTCGTCGAATGACAAGTCCGAGTACCAGACCAGCTCGACCTCCTCGCCCAAGGGTTGCAGTTCCCGCTTGACCTCCTCCACCCAGAACTTCTCGAGCGGCGAGGCGCCGATCACGACCACAATCGACTTTGTGTCAGGCAAAATCTGGAGAACGTTGCGGAACGCGACCATGAAATCGTTGCGGATCGCCACGACGACGTCGTTGTCGCTGAGATCGGCGCGATTGATCAGCCGATGCTCGACCGCGGAGAGAATCAATGGCACATCAGGGAATAATCTTCCGCGGTATTTCTGCGCAAACCGGGCCGCAGGCGCGCCGATGCTCAACACGATGTCGGGCATCGCTCCCTGGTACAGCGATTGCAGATAGTCGACGAAAGGTGCCTCAGGACCGGGATTGTTGAAGCGCGCGGTGAGCAGCGCGTGCTCCTGTATATCGAGTGGCCAGGGCGATTGCCGTTCGAGCTTGGCCTTGATGTCGCGCGCATACTCGCTCCACGGCCGAAAATCACGGCCGAATGAATGCAATACCAGGACGCGCTTCAGCTCGCCGCGGAGACTCCGCTCGACTGCACCAACTCGCCCGGCGGACAGGCACACGGCGAAAAGCAGCGCGAGACAGTATAGCGCCGTCACGGCCCCTGGCCTGACCTTGGAGATGGACGTGCGCCCGCTCATGCTCCATCCTTGCAGCTCCAGCAACTGCTGTCGCGGAAATTCTAGCGGGAATTGCACCGCTGCGACAGGCCCCGGGGGCGGCTTCACAGCTCAATGCCCGCTCAGCACCAGCGTCTGGATCGGCAGCAGCAGCGCCTGGATGCGCAGCAGCAGCGCGTGCACCAGGCCGACACCGTCGACCACGTGCAAGGCGATCTTCCTGCTGGTCGAAGTCCCCTTGGCCGAGATCTCCTCGTGGTTGCTGGTATAGGCATTGACGACGCAGCTGCTGCCCGGCGTCACGCCTTCGAGGCCACCTTTGTAAAGCGGCTCCAGGAACACCAGGATGGTGCCGGGGCGGACGGCGTTCTGCGGATCGACCAATTGCTCCCCGGATCGGAATTGTCCGGCCGCGATGTAGTCCTGGACTGTCGTGATCACCATGGGGATGATCACCCATGGCCTGGAGATGCAGGTCGCTTCCGCCACCATGCCCTCTTTCATCACCTGTGCCTCGATCTGGCCGAACCCGGCCTGCAGCATCTTGCGGCCGGCCCCCTCCGGGATGAGAACGCCTGCAGGCCGCATGAGTTGATTGACGACGTCGCCGGGACGGATCAGGAATTGCTCGACGCGCCCATCGACACCGGCGCGGACCAAGGTCTTGTCGATATCCACCTGGGCCTGGTCGAGCGCGGCCTCCGCGCTGGCCTTCTGCGCCGGCAGCAGGATGGAGACCTGCATTGATACGGATTGCTTCGCGGCGGTCGCGGCATCGATCCCGGACTGACGTTGATCGACCAAAACCTGGAGCTTGTCGATATCACGCTGCGGAACGATGCCGGGATTGCGGCGCTGGAGCTCGGTCTTGACCTCGAGCTCGTCCTTGGCCTGCTGATAGTTCGCCTTCGCCTCCCCGATCTGCGCCTCGGCCTTGACCACGTCGGCCTGCGCGGTCTGCATGGCGGCATCGACCTCCGCAACCTTCCGCCTGGCGGTTTCGAGCGCGGCCTGCTGCTTCGAGTCGTCGAGCGTGAACAGCACGTCGCCCTTCTTCACCGGCGCGCTGAAGCCAACCTTGACCTCGGCAACGCGGCCGGAGCCTTCGGGCAGGATCGGCACGGTGCGAAAATAGAGCGTCGCCGATGACGTCGAAGGATGGAAGTAGAAGATCATAGTGATCAGCGACACCGTAAGCATCAGGCAGCCGGTGATGCCCCAGCGCAGCTCGTACCAGACCGAGAAGAAGGTGATCTCCTTGCCGAAACGCTTGCCCTGGGCGTAGCGGCGATAGAGATAGTCCGGCAGGATCGTCAGCAGCGAGCAGAACATCAGCTCAAACATGGCTGTGCTCCTTCTTTGCGGCTTCCGGCTTCTGTGCGGGAGGCATCGCGGCCTCCGTCCGGATCTCTTCGCCACCGGCGGCTGGCGCTGCCTCTGCAATCTTCTCGACCGACCCGGCGATGCTACGCAGCGGGGTGCCGAAATCGGGAAGATCGATCAACGCGAGCAGGAGGCCGGCGACCCAGAAAATATGCATGTGCGTGAACAACGAGATCAGGCCGAGCACCGCGACGAGCTCGAACTGCAATTTTTGTGATTTGTGCGCCATCCGCTCGGGCAGGCTGTGCAGCTTCCAATAGAGCGTACCGACCCAGAGCACGGTGCCGATCAGGAACAGCCCCATCACAACCATCAGCGTATCGGTCCCGCTCCCCGGCGCCAGATAAAACGGCAAATGGTGCGGAGCCATCGGATGAAGCTGGTCGCTCAAAGCGTCTCTCCCGATCAAATGCGCATGTGCGATATTGTGTTCGGCAGGCCGCGGTTTGCTTGATTTGAATCAAGGGAACACCCTCCGCCCGACCCTAGCGTTTCCTGGATGCTGATTGGACAACCATCAGGAGCCGCAAGCCATGCCCGGCCTCGACGATCTCATCCCCAACGCCGCCCAGATTCGGAAGGAAGCCGCCCTCAAGGAGGCCGAGAAAGCCGAGGAGTATGTCCGCCTCGCCGCAGCGGTCGAAGCCGAGAAGCGCGCGCTGATCGAGCGGCTCAGCAAACCCTCCGGCAAGAGCGAGGAGGAGAAGATCAAACTCGCCTCGACCATCATCCAGCGTGCGGTGCGAAACGGCCTGACGGAGGTGCTGGTCTATCGCTTCCCCAACTCGCTTTGCACCGACAGGGGGCGCGCCATCAACCAGATGGAAAAGGGTTGGGAGACCACGCTGACCGGCATCCCCAAGGAAATCTTCCAGCTCTGGACCGATTATCTGAAGCCGCGTGGCTATCGCATCGCCTACCAGATCATCGAATTCCCGGGCGGCGTGCCCGGCGATATCGGCGTGACCATCTCCTGGGACGATTAGTTCTGGGGCGATTGACAAGCTCAGCAGCGAGAGGACCGGCATGGCCAAGGATGCGCCCGCGGAGCGAATGAAGCGGAAGGACTATGAGAAGGAGCTGGAAAAGCTCCAGGTCGAGCTCTGTCACCTCCAGGACTACGTGCGGGCGAACAAGCTCCGGGTGATCATCGTGTTCGAAGGCCGTGACGCTGCCGGCAAAGGCGGCACGATCAAGGCGATCACCGAGAAGGTCAGCCCGCGCGTGTTCCGCGTCGTGGCGCTGCCGGCGCCGTCGGACCGCGAAAAGACACAGCTCTTCTTCCAGCGCTACATGGAGCAGTTTCCGGCGGGCGGCGAGATCGTGATCTTCGACCGGAGCTGGTACAACCGCGCCGGCGTCGAATATGTCATGGGCTTTGCTACGCCCGCCGAGCACCAGCGCTTCCTCTCCCTCTGCCCGCAGATGGAGAGATACGTCATCGACGGCGGTATCATCCTGATCAAGATCTGGCTCGAGGTCGGAATGGACGAGCAGGAGCGTCGCTTCCACGCCCGGATCGATGATCCCGTGCGGCAATGGAAGCTGAGCCCGATGGACCTGGAGTCCTACCGGCGCTGGTACGACTATTCGCGAGCTCGCGATCTGATGCTCAAGCAGACCAGTACGAAGGAAGCGCCGTGGTACATCATCCGCTCCGATGACAAGCGCAAGGCGCGGCTGAACTGCATCGCACATCTCCTCGGCGCGATTCCCTACAAGCGCATCAAGAAGGACAAAATCAAGCTGCCGAAGCGCTCCGAGAAGGGCCGCTACAACGACCAGGCCGGCCTGAAGGGGATGAACTTCGTCGCCGAGCGGTATTGAGACGCGAAAAGGGCTGCCGGTGAGGCAGCCCGATTGCCCTGATTGCCCTCCGGATCACTTCAGGCGGATCGTGACACCGCCGACGGCAGCCGACACTTCCGCGCCAACCCTCGGACCGCTGAGCTGAAGGATCACGCCATTGGCGTTCTGCAGCTGAACGGCGCCGGCGCCTGCGGCCACGGCTCCGCCCGCTCCTCCCACCGCATAGGAGCCTTCGATGGATGCTGGCCCCTTCAGATTGAGCGCCCGACCGACGAACTTCGTGGTCGAGGCCCCGACGGTGAGGCCGACGCTCATGCCGGAGACGGTGAAGGGATATTTCTTGCCCCTGAGGAGCAGAACGCCCTCACCGCCCCCGACACCGACGATGAAGCCGCCCTTGGTGAAGACGACGGCGACCTCGCCGGTCTCGGCACGCGACGGCGTGCTGAGACCGGTCAGGGCCGCAATCGAGGCAACCAGGGCGACGCCAACGGCAAGTTTCTTCATGACTTTCTTCCCCCTCTTGATCATTGCGCAAGGATCATTGCGAAGTAGCCGAACACGGTGAGCAGGATGCCCGAGACGGCATAACCGACCGGGAATCCGATCCAGGGCACGGAGCTCTGGATCTCGACCGCGGCCTCGCGGGCCGGGCCGGAGTGCGACCGCGCGCCGGCAACGCCGCCCATCAGTACGGCCGGGTTGATCTTGAAGACGTGGTAGCCGATCGCCCAGACGATGAACGGCGGGATCGTGCACGCAATGAAGCCGACCAGGAATATCTTCAAGGCAACCGCACCCGTGAGCTGCGACAGCAGTCCCGCGCCGGCATTGACGCCGACGATGGCGACGAAGACCACGAGGCCGAGATCCTCCAGCACGTTGCGCGCCGCGTTCGGCGTGTTGCCGAAGAAGCGCAGACGCGACACGACCGACGACACGATCACACCCGACAGCAACAGACCGCCGGCGTTGCCGAGGCCGACCTTGGCGCCGAATGCCGGGAATTCGATCTTGCCGATCAGGAAGCCGATGATCATGCCGACAGCCAGCGTCAGCAGATCGGTCGAGGTGTTGGACCTGGCGATGCGGCCCCACATCTCGCCGAGCTCGTTGACGGCAGACTTCAAGCCGACCACGGAAACGATGTCCATCCGCTCCAGCTTGGTCTTGAGACCGGCCGGAATCTGCACGCCGCCGCGCTCGACCTTGGTGACCTGCAGCTGGCCGGCGATCGCGGTGTCACGGAAGGACTCGAAGGTGCGCCCCACCATCTCCTTGTTGGTGATGAGGATGTCCGCCTGGTCCATGGGAATGCCGAGCGTCTTGGCATCCGAGACCTCCGGACCGATGAGGCCCATCTTCTCGGTGAGGTGCTCGGTCGAGCCGCCGAGGGCGACGATGTCGCCCTTCTGCAGCACGAGGTCGGCATCCGCGCCTTGCGGCTCGCCGTTCCGCCCGACATTGACGATCCGGTATTCCGGATTTATCGCGCGGAACTTCGCGATGCTCATACCGACCGTCGCCGGGTTCTCCAGCCGGTAGGCCCGCAGACCGAACTGACGATAGCCGGTCAGGCCGCCGCCTTCGAGATCCTTGACGCCGAATTCCCGCTCGTACTGCTTCGCGGCGGCCCTGGCGTCGACGCCCCACCAGCGCGGCAGGTATTTGCAGATCAGGATGATGCCGACGGTGCCCCAGATGTAGGTGATACCGTAGGACAGCGCGATCATGCCTGAGGCATCCTCAGGCTTCATTCCCTCGGGCAGCTTGACGACGCCCGACGTGACGGCCTGCTCGGCCGAGCCGATCGCCGCCGACATGGTCTGCGATCCCGCCAACATGCCGCCGGCTGCGCCTGGCGGGAGAGAGAACATCTTGGCGCCGATCACCACCAGCGCCAGTCCGATGACGCTCGATATCACCGCCAGGATGCAGAACTTCAGGCCGTCGCCCTTCAGGCTGTTGATGAAGGACGGCCCGACACGCAACCCGACGCCATACATGAAGAGATAGTAGAACAGGCTCTTGGCGAAATTGTTCAGCTCGAGCTTCACGCCGTAGGTCGACGACCACACCGAGACGCCGGCGCCGACCACGATGGCGCCGGCAACCATGCCGAGGCCATACCCCTTGATGCTGGCCCGGCCGATATAGACGGCGAGGCCGACGACGAAGAACAGCAGCAGGTACGGATTCTGCTGCAGGAACGTGAAAAAGCCCTGCATGTTCGATCCCCTCTAAGATGCCGCTTTCAACTTCGGCGTCGCGGCGGGCCTGGGCTTGCCGATCTTCGCCAAGGCTTCGGAGCGGACGAGCTTCAGCCCTTCCTTGGCGTCGTAGCCATGGATCTCCTTCACATCGAGCTTGCGCATGAAGTCGATGGTCTCCTGCGTGATGACCTGACCGGGCACCATGATCGGGAAGCCCGGCGGATACGGGATCACGAAATTGGCCGAGACGAGCTCTGGTCCCGACTTGAGCCGGCGATCGATCTCGGGATCGTTGAGGCGGATGTGCTCGCAACCCGCCACGTCGTAGGCAGCGTAAAAGCCGCTGCGAATGTCGCCTTCATTGGTCTTGCTGCCGGCATCGCCGCGGAAGCTCGGGTGGAAATGCGAGAAGTTGGGCAGATCAGGTACGTCGGTCATCAGGCTCTTGACCCGTGCCTCGAAGGTCTTCTTCGCATTGACGCCGCCCTGCGCCAACCCGCGATCGACCTCGCCCGCGATCTCGGCGAGGACGCGGATGAGATGCGCGACGTCGCTGCGGGTGTTGTTGATGTTGGACTGGACCAGGACCGAGTTGCGCGAGGTCTTGTTGACCTGGATGTTATACTCGTTGGCGAGGATACCCTTGAACTGGGTGCCGTCATAACCAGCCATGCCGCATACCAATGTCATACGGGTCGGATCGAGGCAGAACTCGTCTTCGTCCAGGCTCTTGAGGGTGTTGACCCAATTCACGCCCGCGGCGAGATAATCGGTAAAGCCGCTCTGGCGATACTGGGCAGGCACCATGGTGTCGGCGCCGAGGATGCGGAAATATTTCGAGATCAGCGGGTTGTTGTTGACCGCCTGGCGAATGGCAAGCGCGATCTCCATCGCATTGGCCACGAGGCCGTAACCTTCCAGCTCCATCTGCCGCCTGGAGATATCGAGGCTGGCGATGAGTTGCTGGTTCGGGCTGGTGGAAGCGTGGGTGAACACGGCCTCCTTGAACTGCTGCTCGACCGTGTGGAATTCGACGTCCTTGACCGAGAGCATGGAGCCTTGCCGGATCGCCGACATCGACTTGTGGGTCGAGTTGGTCTGGTAGACGCGCAGGCGGATCTGCCTGGGATCGGGAATCAGCCGGGTCTTGAGCAGCATCTCGTCCGACGGGTTCTTGCCGAGCTCGGCCTGCTGCTTCTCATAGGCCGCGACCGACTTCGGGTCGTGCATCCACGCCTCGATCTCGTTGGCCGCCCCCATGGCGGTGCGGCGGCGCAGGAACGGCGAGAAACGCGCGAAGCCGAACCAGGCCTCGTCCCAGAGGAAGATCAGGTCCGGCTTGATAGCGAGACATTCCTCCATCACCCGGCGGGTGTTGTAGATGTGGCCGTCGAAGGTGCAGTTGGTGAGGTCGATCATCTTGACGCGGTCGAGCCGGCCGTCGGCCCTGGCGCCGAGCAGCGCCTGCTTGATCGTCTTCAGCGGCACCGCGCCGTACATCGAGTATTCCGTCATCGGGAAGGCTTCGACATAAAGCGGCTGCGCACCCGCCAGAACCATTCCATAGTGGTGCGACTTGTGGCAGTTGCGATCGACGATCGCGATGTCGCCCGGCGCGAGCAGCGCCTGCACCGCCATCTTGTTCGATGTCGACGTGCCGTTGGTGACGAAGAAGACGCGGTCAGCGCCGAGCGCCCTCGCCGCTTTCTCCTGCGCCTTCTTGATGTTGCCGGTCGGCTCCAGCATGCTGTCGAGGCCGCCCGTGGTGGCGCTGCTCTCGGCCAGGAACAGGTTCGGCCCGTAGAATTCGCCCATGTCGCGAATCCAGTCGGACTTGAAGATCGACTTTCCACGGGCGATCGGCAAAGCATGGAACGTGCCGATCGGACGCTGCGCATATTTCTTCAGATTGTCGAAGAACGGGGTGTCGTAGCGATCCTGAATGCCTTCGAGGATGGACAGATGCAGCTCGAGAAGCTCCTCGACGGAGTAGAAGATGCGGCGAACGGCGTTGGCTTCAGGGTTTCCAGCCAACTCCTCGACGTCGCGGTTCGAGATCATGTAGAGGTCGAGCTCGGGACGGACGCGCTTGATGATCTGGGCGAGCCGGAGCGCAGAGGCGTCGGACTCGTCGTTGAGGCCGGCCGAAGCCGTGATCGAGCGCAGCACGGGTGCATTGTGGCGCGAGCGCAGCCCGAAGCCTTCGTTGATGATGACGGCCGCGATATTGGGATTGAGCATGGTCGCGCAGAATGCATCTTCCAGGCTGCCGACGATGACAGGCTCATAGATGAAGCCATCGACTGGGCGCCGCAACTTGCGCCATTCGGCGGCGAGCGCCGGCCACTGACTTGATGATACGCCAGTCACGATCAGGGTTTCGAAATAGGGCCGGCGTGCCGTATGCGCACCGAACGTCGGTGGCACCAGCTCGGGCGCGTCGCCATTACCATCATCCTTCGCGCTCCAGTCGCCGGCATGCTGGCGGAAGGATCGTGTCGTCAGGGCCTGGGTAATCCGCGTCGCAAGGGCGAGCGTCGTTGCCCCATCGCCTGCGGAGGCCGCTTCCCGCAGTGCCGCCATCAGCTGCAGCCCGGGATAGCCGTAGAACTCCTCCGTCACCGAGAGATCGGCCAGTGCCGCATCGTAGACCGCCCGATTGCCGACGCGAGCCCACGCCTTCGCGGCCTCCACGAGGTCGCGCCAGTCATCCGCCCGCGCGCCCGGCCCGGAAAAGAACTGATCGATCCGCTTTTGCGCCGGCTTGGTGTCCTTGGACATGTGTCTCTCCCGATCCTCGGCGGTGCCTTGATGGTCACTCGATGGTCATTTGATGCCAGTTGGGGCGAAGCTGAGCGTGATCGTGAGTTCGGCGCCGCTGGCTCCATTGATCCAAGTCAACGGTCGGACGCATTCTGGCGAGACCGTCGGCCGCAGCGGTCATTCGCATTGCAACACGCCCGCTCAGGCCGTCCGCTGCGCCGTCACGGCCTGCTCGTCGCCGAGAACGCTGTCGAGCGATCGCAGCCACTGGCTGCTATCCGTCCTCTCCGCCAGCCCTTCCGCCCGCAAGAGATCGCGGAGCTGCGCGTGCGCGCCGACGATGGAGAAAATGACCTTTCGCGCGGCGAGCTCGTCATAGAGGTCGTGCAGCATGCCCGCGCCGGCCAGGTCGATATAGGGCGAAGCCGAGAGGTCGCAGACCACCAGCCGGACCTCGGGCGCGCGCCGAAGCGCGATCAGGACGGTTTCCAGGATCGTCTCGGCGTTGATGTAGAGCAGCGAGGCTTCGGGCCGGAACGCGATGACGCCGATCAAGGGCTCGACGTCCGCGTGCCTTGAACTGTCCGAATAACGGCCGCTGCCGGGCAAGCGGCCGAGAAACGCGACGTTTGGCCGCGAGGCACGGGCCAGCAGCAAAAGGATCGAAGCGATCGACGCCAGCAGCACGCCTTGCAGGATTCCGAGCAATAGCACGGAGACCAGCGCAATTGTTGCGGCGTAGAAGTCGATCCGGCTGACCTGCCACATCCGCACCAGCGCGCGAACGTCGACGAGCTTGTAGACGGCGGCAAAGACGATGGCTGCAAGCACGGCCTTGGGCAGGTTGGTCAAGAGTCCCGTGAAGAACAGAAGGCACAGCCCGAGCGTCACCGAGCAGATCACCAAAGCGAGCGGCGTCCGTGCGCCGGCGCTGTCATTGACGGCCGATTGCGACAGCCCGCCGGCAACCGGATAGCCATGCCCGAAGGCGACGACGAGGTTCGCGGCGCCCAGCCCCAGGAACTCCTGCCGGACGTCGAGGGGATAGCCGTGCTTGGCGGCGAAGCTGCGGGCGGCCGAAACGCCCTCGATATAGGCCAGCAGGATACACCCTGCGGCGAGCGGGAAGAGATCGTCGAAGTCCAGCAGGCCGAGCGTCGGAATGCCCAGGGCCGGCAAACCTTCCGGTATCTTCCCGGTGACAGGCACGCCGAGCGCCGGCAGGCCGAGCAGCGTCGCCGTCCCGATCGCGAGCGCGACGATGGTGATGCCGACCGGCTTTCCCGGAAGGAGCCGCTCGCCAAACAGAAGCAGCAAGAGCGCGACAGCGCCAACCGCGAGCACAAGCAGGTTGACGGTCCCGAGCTGGCCGGCCAGCGTGATGGCGCGGTCAAAGAAATTGTGGCCGCCGCCGGCAACGCCGAGCAGGCTCGGCAGCTGGCTCATGATGATCGTGAGCCCGGCACCGGCCTTGAAGCCGACCAGGATGCTGTCGCTGACGAGGCGGACCAGCACGCTCAGCTTGAACAACCACGCGATGAAGCACAGCACCGCCACTGCAAAGGCCGCAAGGCTCGCGATCTGCGCATAGCGGATCGCATCGCCTCCGGCCAGCGCCCCGACGGTGCCCGCGATCATCAGGGAGATCGCCGAGGTCGGCCCGATCGCAAGTTGCCGGGACGAACCGAGCAACGCATAGCCGATGCCGCCGAGCATATAGCCGTAAACGCCGATCTGAGGCGGCAGGCCGGCCAGCGCGGCATAGGCGAGCGAGACCGGGATGGCGTAAGCAGCCAGCGTGACGCCAGCGACGGCGTCGGAGGAAAACCACTCTCGCCGGTAGGCGCCAAGCCAGCCGGCCGGCGGGAAGAACCGTATCCATCCAGGTTCGGACGGCGCACTCATTGGACCGCCCTCTGATGCGACGCTTCGCAGCGCAGCAAGACGACCAACAGCGCGACCACGGGAATGCCGAGCGCGAGGTCCGGAATCGCCTTGGTGGCGAAGGCGCCCAGCGCGGCGCCCAAGCCGAACACGGCGCACAAGGCGAAGAAGATGCCCGACCGACGCAGCGTCCCCAGCGGCGCGCCTCCGGAGGCGGCCAAAAAGACAGCCTCGATCGCCTGGCGCATGTTGCCCGTGATCATCACCGTGCTGCAAACAACGCCCTCGACCCTGGTGAAGATCGCGGTCTGCATCGCGGCGACGAACGAGATGCCGAGCGTTCCAGCCAGATCCGGCAGCCTGTTGTGCAGGATGCTGATCGCGATCAGCAGCAATATCTCGAGCAGGGTGCTGATTGCGCTGGCCCGCTCGCCCGCAGCGCGGCGCAGCCATGCGGCAATCACGATACCGGCGGCAAAGGCGAGAAGCGGCGGCACGAAGTGAAACGCCTTCGTCCAGTCGCCGGCCGTCGCATAAACCCAGAGGAAGATCAGGTTAGCCGTCTGGGCATTCGCCATGACGCCGTGGACGATCCAGGTATAGGCGTCGATATAGCCGCCGACGAAGGCGAGCAGCAGGACGATCTCCACGGTTTCGTCGCGGCGGATGGCGCCGGCCGCGAGGTCGAGAGCGCTCATGTTGATGATGCCGGCTGTCGCGAATTCCGCATCATCCGATAGGCGGTGCCTTGCCGCTCGCAGGGCTTGATCTGGATCAAGCAATGCCCGCGATTTCCCGACTGAGATCTCGGCAAAGCGCCGGGGGAGATGCGACATGGATACCGTCAGGTGGATCATCTCCACCGCTCCCGAAATCTTTCTGCTGCTGGCCGTCGCCATCGGCACGATCCTCGGCCGAGTCCGGATCCGCGGCTTTGCCGTCGGGACCACAGCCTGCATCCTGATCGTTTCCGTGCTGCTCGGACAGCTCGGCAGTTTTGCGTTCCCGCCGCTGCTCCGCGTCATCCTGTTCAGCCTGTTCGTGTTCACCATCGGCTACCGGTCCGGGCCCGAGTTCTTCGCCTCCTTGAGCGTCCGCACGCTCGCGCAGGTCGCCATGGCGCTGGTGCTGGGCGGCACCGGTCTGGTCGTAGTCCTGTTGTTTGCCCACGGCTTCCGGCTCGATCCTGGCACCGCTTCGGGGATTGCGGCTGGAGCCTTGACGCAATCGTCGGTCATCGGGACCGCCTCAGGCGCATTGGCCCAGCTCGGCCTGCCCAAGGATGTGCTGAGCCAGCAGGAGGCGAACATCGCGGCGGGCTACGCGGTGACTTACGTGCTCGGCTATATCCTGACGCTGCTGTTCGTCCCCTTCGTCGCGCCGAAATTGATGCGGATCGACCTGAAGGCTGAGGCGAAGAAGCTCGAGGCGGAGCTTGCCGGCGGCGAACCGCCCAAAACCGAAAATCTCTCTTATCGCAAGTTCCAGGCCCGCGCCTATCGCGTGACCGCGGGCGCCGGACGCACCGTCAAGTCGATCGAGGAGGAACTTGGCAGCCGCACGGTCGTCGAGCGCATCGTCCGCCAAGGCGCGGACATTGAGCCACGTTTGGAGACCGTGCTCGAGGCCGGCGACGACATCGTCATCGCCGGCCGCACTGCGGTCATCGTCGCCGCCAAGCCGATCATCGGCACGGAGATCGATGCCGACGAAATCTTGAAGGCCGTCCCGGGCAACGTGCTGGAGGTGCTCGTGGACAATCGCCATCTCCATGGCCGCTCGATCCAGGAGATCGCCGCGCGCGTCGGCACCGACGCCCGGGGCGTCTTTCTACGCGCCGTCACCCGCATGGGCCGCGAGGTTCCCTTGAGCGCGGACACTCGGATCTATGTCGGCGACGTCATGACGCTGGTCGGCAGCACGCGCAATATCGAACGGGCAGCAAAGGCCATCGGCCAGATCCTGCGATCGGGTGATCGCGCCGACATTGCCTTTCTTGCCGCCGGCATTGCGGCTGGCCTGCTCGCCGGGCTCGTCAGCTTCAGGATCGGCGGCGTCGCGCTCACGCTTGGCGGTGGCGGCGGCGCGCTGATCGCGGGCCTCGTCTGCGGCTGGCTGCGGTCGCGCAAGCCGACCATGGGCGCATTGCCGCCGGCGGCGCAACAGACCCTGAGCGATCTCGGACTCGGCGGCTTCATCGCGGCGATCGGGCTCGGCAATGGCGCCGCGGCCTGGGCCGCGATCCAGGCCCACGGGCTGCTTCTGGTCGGCATGGGTCTCGTCATCACGCTCGTGCCGCTGATCGTCGCGACGCTGTTTGCATTCTATGTGCTGCGCATGAACCCGGTCGTGACCTGCGGCGCACTGGCGGGCGCCATGACCGTCGATGCCGCGGTGACCGGCGCGTGCGAGGTGGCCGAAAGCCAGACCCCGGTCCTCGGCGTCGCCGTGCCCTATGCGGTCGGAAACGTAGTGCTCACCGTGCTCGGGCCGATCATCGTAGCGGCAACCTACAGCGGATGACGGAGACCCATGATGCGGCGACCGGCCAGATCGGTGCTGGGGTGTTTCGCGGCCGTATTGTTCGCGTGGGTCGCCTTCGCCGCGGCCGCGCGCGCGGCGGATGACGTCCGCATCCAGGAAGAGATCTGGGCGTTGCCACTGCCGCTTCCGATGTTTGCCTATCTGGTGCGTCCAGTCGGCGACGGCCCCTTCCCGCTCGTGATCATGAATCACGGCGTCTCGCTCAACCCGACCGACCGCAGCTTCTTTCCGCTGGTCGAATTCCGCGACGCCGCCCAATGGTTCGCACGGCGCGGCTACCTCGTGGTGGCGCCGGTCGGCTCCGGCTATGGCGCAGCCGCCATCGACATTCCCGAGCGCGCGGTCTACGGACCGTTCTTCTCCAAGATCGGCAAGTGCAGCAATCCCAATTTCCGCGACGCCGGGCTCGCGGTCGCCAAGGTCGACCTCGATATCATCGACTATCTGGCCGCCGAGAAGCGCATCATCCCCAAGGACGTGATCGTGATCGGGCAGTCCGCCGGTGGCTGGGCCTCGATCGCCTTGTCGAGCATGAACCCGCCGCAGGTGAAAGCCATCATCACCTTCGCTGCGGGTCGTGGTGGACGCGTCGGCGGCAAGCCGAACAACAACTGCGGCCCCGACAGGCTGGTTGAGGCCACCGCGGATTTCGGCCGCACATCGCGTGTGCCGATGCTGTGGATCTATATCGAGAACGACACTTTCTTCGGCCCCGAACTGTCGAAGCGCATGCATACGGCTTTCACCGCCGCCGGCGGCCGGGCCGAGTACCACCTGATGCCACCGTTCGGGAATGAGGGCCATTTCTTCATCGGCTCGAGGGATGCCATCCCGCTGTGGTCGCCGCTGGTAACGACGTTCCTCGACGCGCTGAAATAGCTGAAATAGATGCCGGATCCGTAGGTGAAATCATGCCCAATGCCCGTGACTGCCTTGCCAGTCTCCTGCTTATCGCCATCGCCGGCGCCACGGCGGCGCCCGGCCATGCCGCACCGAAGGGCACCCAGGCCGAGACGCCGCCCGAAGCCGCCACACGTGGTCAGCGTGAAGCAAAGGACATCAGCTACGGCGGTTGGCAGAAGCTCTGCTTCAAGGCGGGAGGCGCGCCCACACTGTGCCGGACCTCGATCACCGGCCAATTCGCGACCGGACAGACGGCGGTGCGCGTCGATCTGATCGAGCGCGAAGACGCCACCACGGCCCGGCTGCAACTGTTCGTGCCTGTCGGCATGTACCTGCAACATGCACCCAGGTTGAGCGTCGACCAGGGCGCGCCCTTCCGCCTGCCCTACACCTGGTGTCTCACCAATCTGTGCATCGCCGCCGATGTGGCGGCGCCGAAGATCATCAGGGAAATGGAATCCGGCAAGACCCTGACGCTCGAACTCGTCGATTCGAACCTCCTGGCCCTGACGACTTCGATTCCGCTGGCGCAATTCGCCTCAGTCCACAAGGGAACGCCAGCCAGGACGCTCGAGCAGCAGATCGACGAATAACGGCCGGAGTCGATCTTACGAGGTGCCGGCGCGTTCGACGGACTCGATCAGTGACTTGCCCGTAAAGGGCTTGATCAGATAGGCGATGCAGCCGGACCCAAGCGCCGCAGCGCGGTTCGCGGGGCTGTCGTTGCCGGTGATGTAGATAACCGGTGCGGTGACGCCCTGCTCAGCCAGTCTTCGCCGGACGTCGATGCCGGATTTTCCACCAAGATCGATGTCGAGGACGATGCAGATCGCGGTGTAGAATTTGCCGTGCTGGAGCAAGGCCCTCGCGGAGTCGAACAGCGTGGCGTCGAAACCGTGCCCACGCAGCAACCTGCTCAGGCTGGTCCGCATGGACTGATCGTCATCGACGACAAAAACGGACGGGCATAGCGGCAAGGCGATCTGCCTTTCGGGAGATGAACGAACTGCGAGGGCTGTGACGGCGGTGGGATACTGCACACGCTTGCTTTGCGTTGCCGACCCGGCGCCTGTGCATCATTGCGCACGACTCGCCGTGCACTGTCAACACGCCTCGATATTGTCCTTTGGGGCAATCACACCGTGGGAACCGGGCTTGCGGTGACGAAGCAGCTAATGCTCGTTCGTACCGAGCATTCCGAGCCGTTCCGCGATCGAAACGAGTTCCGCAAGCGAATGAACCTGCATCTTCTCCATCACCTGATGGCGGTGAGCTTTCACGGTGCGTTCGGTCGTCCCGAGTTCATGCGCAATCTGCTTGTTGATCCGGCCGCGCACGATGAGATTGAACACCTGCCCCTCGCGTTGCGTCAGCGTGGCCAGATGAGCCCGAAACGTCTCCAGCTTGCTGCGCTGGGCGCGCGCCGTCCGCTGACCCGCCAGAGCGCGTTCGATCGCATCGATCAACTGCTCGGAGGATATCGGCTTGGTCAGGAAGTCTTCCGCACCTGCCTTGATCGCCCGCACGGTGGTCGGCGTGTCTGCATGCCCCGTCAGGAAGATGATCGGCAGCGTCGAGCCGGACGCGATCAATCGCGCCTGCAAATCGGGGCCGCTCAATCCTGGTATGCGCACGTCGAGCAGAATGCATCCGGCCTGCTCGGGATCCAGCGCAGACTCCTCCAACTCCAGCGCCGACGCATAGGTCGCGACCTCATAGCCCGCGAGCTTCAGACGCCGTGCTATCGCAGTCCGAAAGGACTCGTCGTCATCAACCACGTGAACGAAACCCGGCACCTTCAACCTCTCGCCCAGTTCCAGCGAGGACCATTGACGTCCTCTCGCTCGACAAAGTCAGCTTCAACAGTTTGAGAACCGAAATATCTGCTTGCAATGAGCCAAATCCCCGCAGCGGCAGCGCTTTCTCATTCTGCGCACCAAGCGCCAGAAGCTGTCCCTTGGTACAATGAACCTAGGGACAATGGATTGAAATACTGCCTTGGGCGTAAATCAACCCGGCGGGAGCGGGACAGCGCGGCGCATTCCCAGCAGCGAAAATACTCGTCGAACGGACCAAATTCGGCGATGAGCTGAGGACTTGGCCTATGTTTGTTCGCATCACAACCGATTCCGCACTGCGTCCCAATTCCCTCCGTGACCTCGGCATGACCAGCGATTCAAATGCGCTCGTCAGTTTAAGCGAATTTTCGTACAGAAAAGGCACCGAGATTTACGGTGAAAAAGAGCCCGCCGAATATGTCTATCAGGTCAAGGCGGGCGCGGTGCGAAGCTACAAGCTGTTGTCCGATGGTCGCCGGCAGATCGGCGCATTCCACCTCATCGGCGACATCTTTGGGCTCGAGAACGGTGGGGAGCATCGATTCACGACGGAAGCGGTCGTCGACACCACGGTGCGCCTGATCAAGCGGCAAAGTCTTGAAACGGTGGCCGAAAGCGATGCCATGGTAGCCAGAAACCTGCTCAGCATGACCACGAACAACCTCCAGCATGCGGAAGACCACATGCTGTTGCTCGGCCGCAAGACCTCGCTGGAGCGGGTCGCGGCGTTCCTGCTCGAAATGGACAAGCGGCTGACGGCGGCGGGCGTCATTGCGCTCCCGATGTCGCGACGCGATATTGCCGACTATCTCGGCCTGACGCTGGAGACCGTCTCACGTGCGCTGTCGCGCCTGCACGAGCTCGGCATCCTCGGCTTCATCGGCAACACCCAACGGCAGATCGTGTTGCTCGACCGGAACCAGCTCGCCAGCCTCGATCTGCAGCCTTGATCTTGGTTCGACTTGCACCCGGATCAGCGTCTACTAGACGGCGCGTGACGCGTCGTCGATAGAGATCGCGCGACCTCAATACGCCGGTGACGATGATTTGAACGCCCATGCAAAGCAGCAGGAATGCTGACAGTTTCGTTACCGGTGCTTCCTCGCCGAACAGCCGCGCCATGAAAGCGAGCCCGTACGGGTTGATGATCGCGAACAGATCGCCCAAGCCGAACAGGAAATCGGCGATGAGTCCCGATCCCGTCACATCATCCACGCCGCTCCGTTGCGGTGCTCGGATTACCCCCGAACCGGTCCAGATGCCTTGACGGCTTCGAGATGGTCGAGCGTCTTGCGCAGGACCTCGAACAGCACGGCCGCCGACCATCCAAACAGCAGCACCCCGTTCATAGCTGTCAGTGGGCCAATGAGCCGCCACTCGCGAACGGGCGTGACATCACCGTAGCCGAGAGTTGTATAATTGACGAAGGCAAAATAGAGCAATCCGTTCTCGACACTTGCCGCGCCGACAATGCCGTAAGTCGCGGCCCACACGAGGACTTCGAGTGTGTGCGCGACCATCAGCACCACGGCGGTGGCCATCATCACGCCCATCAAGTGCGATCCCGGCCGCGTCGTGTGACGCAAACCTGCGCTGCGGGCTATACCGACCGCGACGACGGTCACCAGTGCGTGCAGCCCGATACCGACCAGGCTAACAAGCGTGCCGACGAGAAACTGAAGCAACATAGCGCCCACCGCATTGCAACTGGCTGGTCCTGGTCTTCGATCACCGAGTTCCGAAACGACTGCGTCGCCACAGCTGCATCAGGTCAGCTGCTCGGCCATGCGTAGCTGGGCGCCGCCGGCAAGCGTCGCGATTGATCCACGTCAATGGTGGATCGCATCATGGGGGCCACGGAAAAGCGGTGAGATAACATGCGGACCCTATAGTCGTTCAAGTCCACCCCGGGAATAGCAGATTTCATGACTGCGCCGGGCCCCGGTGACAGCTTCGCGAAGCATCCAAAGCAGCTCCGCCGTGGGAATCTGATTGCTTCGTCAGCAAACCGTCGCGAGAGCTGAGACGCTCTCGGAGCACGATGCCGCTAACAGGCCTTGGATCCCTTCATCGATGCCCGATCGGCGAGGAGAACACCGGCGGCGGCGGCCGGTAGGGAGTGACGGAAACTCCGAAGTTCCGGCCATATTGCTGCTGAACACCGGGGATGTTGACGACCCCGAGCTTGGGGTCAGGCGATCTGGCATCGATGGGCGGCAGATTGATGCTCGGATTGACTCGATCGACCTCCCTCCTGAGCTTCTGGTTGAGACAGTCCATCGATCGGCTGGAACCGATTTCTACCTCTACGCATCTGTCGGGCAAGGCCGGCGCGCGGCTGCCATTGGGCGGGGCCGACATGCGGCCATCAGGGGCGATCCTGGGTGCGCTGCTTCCGATTACGATCGGCGGAAGAATGTTGATCTGCTCTTCGGCCACGGCTTGTGACAGGAGACAGGCTGTCAGAACGAACGAAGGCGCTACCAGCCGCATCGCGATCTCCTCTTCCAAAGAGTGGGCGCGAACTGGCTCACCCGGACAATCCGTTCGTGCGCACGGCCCCTATCGCCCTGCCCGCACCTGCGCAACGAGCGCGCTGAGCTGGGTGTTGAGCGCAACAATATTCACCGTGCCCGTTCGCGATAGGCCCAGACATTTCCGCCCGCAGCCGCGGCCCGATGGAGCCGGCTCGCCAAACGTCGGCACCGGAACACTGCCGGTCACGCGAAAGCCGCGAGCGGTGAGCTTGGAACGCACCGCCATGCAGTAGTTCACCGAAAGGAATGAGAAGCGCGTTTCGCCATGGCCGGCGCGATATTTCATTGCGGCGGTACAGAGGTCGCCGCCGGCGAGGCGCCAAGCCTTCGCAAGATAGACGACACCGTAATGGATGTTGATCTCGGGCACGGCCAGATCGGCCAGCGTGCCGGAGAAACCGAGCATGCGTGCCGTCGAGGGCAGGATTTGCATCAAGCCGACTTCGCCGACCCCGCCGACGGCCCGAGGATCATATCCGCTCTCCACAGCCATCACCGCCTCGGCGATCTCGGGCGCGAGACCGGCCTGCGCGGCCTCCTTTTCAATCAGGGCGCGATAACGCGAACCCGCATCGGGGGCTCGCGGTGGCAGCGCTTCGACCGCAGCGTGACCAGCGTCGACCGTTTTCGGTGCCGAGGTCGTCTCGGCGCGAGCGCCTGCCGGCAACAATTGGGCAAGCAGAAGCAATCCCGGGACCAAAGCAGTCGACGGCAACGACATCATTGACCGCGCCAAGCCAGCGCTCCCGTTGCGGGCCGACATTTCCTATTTCTCCTGCTGCAATCGATCCGTCGCCCGCAGCGAGAACCGCAAGTGCAGCGGTTGCAGCATCTCGGGCGGTGGCACACCAACATTTCCTCCGGTCAGCAAGGCCCGAAGCTCGACGGAAGCCTTGGGGTCATCGAGTCCGTCAAACTCGACGCGATGCAGCCGACCGTCCGACGATACCCAAGCTCGCAGAACGAATGTCACAGGCGCCGCATCGCCGCCTGTGACGCGGCGGTCCAGGTACTCCTGGAAATGTCGTGCCCTTTTGTCGTCGGACGCCAGTCGCTGCTCGATCTTCTCCTTCAATCGCCCTGCGAAGGCCTGCCAAGCCGGCGGAGCTGCATCGGCCGCACGGTAGTCGCTCCTGTCCGCGGCAACGGGCGATGCGTCGACGCCAGCTGCGGCGGCAAGCAAACCGGCCGCCGCAGCCAGCGAACCGGCGATTCTATTCCACCACGTTGCGCGGGATTCACGGTCGGCCATCGTCAACATGTCTCGCTGGACTTGCGAGCGAACTCTTTCCGAACGCCTCGGGGACATCGCAACGAGCTACTGAAGAGCGGCCGCCGGGCCGCCGACGTCGGCGTTCTCATATTTGGCTGCCTGTTCGACCGGCGCCGTCGTTCCCTTCCTGGCCGGCAGCTCGCGAAGTTCATCGCGCAAATAAACGATCAGCTCCTGGACCAGGCGATCCCAGATGTCGATCTGCGCGCGCAGATGGTCCGCGGTCACGCCGCCCGCGACCGAGACATCCAGGGAAAGCACGAGGAACTGCTGGCTGAGTTGAAGACGCGCAAACCGGCGCGTCGCGTTCCAGCGATTGACCAGATCGGGTGGAAGCTCGCCCTGAACCTGGAGCACCGCAGTAAGGGCTGCATCGACGAAACTCTCCGCGTCCGCGAGCCAATTCCCCGGACGAATGTCGAAGGTCAGACCGCCAGTCGCCGAGCGGAGATAGGTCAGATTGACCACGGGATCGGTGAGCTCCTCCACGCGGTAGCCGACCTGTTGCAGTGCTGAACGCAGATCATTGAGGGTGAGCTTGACGATAATTGTATTGGACATTGCTAACTCCACTGCGACTCATTTCCGGGAATTGTCGAGCAAACCCGAAAGGGCAAGCTCGTTGAGAATGGGCGGGTTCTGCTTGAGCAATTCAGCGAGATAGGCCCGCCGCAGCGCGGTGGCCCGCTCGCTGCGCATCTGCTGCACCAGCTGATCGCGCACTTCGGGCAAGGTCCGGGTGTACGCCGCCTTGGTGTCGATCAGCTTGATGATGTGCCAGCCATCGTCGAGCCGGACGGGCTCTGAGATCGTATTCCTGGCCAGTCCCTGCACCTGCGCCTTGATCTCCGGCCGGATCTGGTTGTCGGCCACCCAGCCGAGATCGCCGCCGCCTTTTGAATCGCTCTCCGCCTGTGCAATCGCGCCGAAATCGGCGCCTGGCGCCTTCAGCTTCGCCTGGATTGCCTCGATCGCCTTCTTCGCTTTGTCGTCAGCCGCTTTGTCGCCCTCGGTCGCTGCGACGAAAATCTGCGCGAGGTGGAACTGACGAGGCACCAGCAAGGCGCCGCGGTTGGCGTCGTAGACCTTTTGGACCTCGTCCTCGCTCGGGAAACTCTCTGGAGGCGTCGACACCGATTGCAGATAGATCTCGACCACGGCGTTCTCGCGCACGCGATCGAGCTGCGCCGCGACTTTGGGCTGCTGATCCCACTTCTTGGTGATCACCTCCTGCAAGACCAGCCGGTTGGCGAGCAGCATGCGAACCGCCTGGCTCAGCAGCGCCGGGTCCTTCGCGAGCGCCGCTTGCTCGCGCGCTCCCAGCGCGCCGACGTAAGCGCGGAGCTCCTCCGCCGAAATATTGGCATCGCCGACCCGGGCGATGACATCGTCGCCGCCGGTCGTCCTGGCGGAAGCAAGCCCCTGGGTCGACGGTGCGGGGGTCGCCGACATCGGCGCTGTCGCGGCGGGAGCCGCCGGCTTCGGCTTCACCGCGGGTTGAGCCGGACGTTGAGGCGCCGGCGCGGTCTGGGCAAATGCCGTCTCCACCGACAGGCTCAAGATCGCCACGGCAGCTCCGACAACAAGGGTCGATCTCGACGATCGGATGACGTTGGGACGGTTCATGGTGTTGCCTTCTGGTCAAGCAGCTTGTCGACACTTTCCTGGACGAAATTCTGCGCGCCGACGCGGCCTAGACCCGTCAGCGGCTCGCTCGCGACTGCGGCGTCGCCCAGTGTCAGGCTGCGATATCGATTGAGAATGTCGCGGCCGACATTGACGAGTTGCACGTTCTTGGCCTGGCAGCTCTTGGTGCTGGCCTTGAACGCCGCCGCCTCGCCTTCGAACTTGGCACGCTCTGCGTCCTTGGTGCGGGCGACGGTGGCGGCCTCCTCGTAAGCGACCTTCCACTTCTCCAGCGTCTGGTTGCGCTCCTCCAGACGCTGATTGAATTCGTCGACTGCTTCGCGATGCTGCTTCTGAAGTTGCTTCGCTTCCGCCTTGGCCGCATCGATCTGCGCCTTCAGGGCCGCCTTCTCGCGGTCTGCGTCCGCGATCTTCGCCTGCAGCGCCGTGCGCTGGTCCTCCATCTGCCGCGCCTGCGCGATGGCGCTGCGCAGCGCCTCGCGCAAGCGGTCGGTCTCGCTTTCGGCATGAACCTCGCCACAGAACATCGCGGTCGCGATTACGGCCGCCACGAGACCGGTAATCCGGGAAAGCATGATCAGAACCTCGCGTTCAGATCGACTTGCAGGACATCGACGGCGTAAGGCACGCCTGCGATGTTGTTCGCGCTCAGCCAGCGGACGCTGGCCCACACGTCATCGCTGAGTCCGACATTGCCACCGACGAAGTAACCCTTGAGATTGGTGCCGCCGAGCCCGAAATCAGAATCGACGAACGCGTCGATGGTGGCGTCGGATTGCAGATATTTGTAACCCGCATGCACGTTCCAATCCCAGAGATGCTTGATCTGCCTATGGCCGACGGTGACGCGGCCGAGCCATCCCTGATTTCCGCCGTTGAAGGCACCTGGCACACCGGCCGCGACATCGGGCCCGCGGTTGTTGACGGCATATCGATTCATCAGATTGCGGTCAAACGCGCTGTTCCAGACGTACTCGCCGTCGAGCACGATATGCACCGGGTGGAAATGGCCGAGATCGAACTGTACGCTGCCGACGACAGGCCGATACTGCCCGACCAGACCAAAATATTGAAAGAGCGGCGGCACGGCCACCGCCGGGTCGGAGACGATATTGCGCAGCGTCGTATAGGTGTTGCCCTTCTGGGCGAACGACGGCCGGGTCACATCGCTGTCGCACAGATCCGACGATGACTGCACCAGACAAGGGCTGGAGAAGCGTCCCTGGACATTGGAGAAATCGTAATAGGCGGCGGCGACGCGCATCGAGGTTTCGGAGCTGAGGCGCGCCGCCACGCCCGCCTGGCCGCCGAACAGCCATTTGTCGTGGCTGGCGAACTTCGTGACCCCGCCGGTGTTCGCATCGAAATTGGTACCGATGTTGAAGTCGGTATTGTAGATCGGGAACGCACCGGCTACCGCGAACGGCGTGACGTCCTTGGCGATCTCATACTTTCCTTGCACGGCGAGGCCGTCGAAGCCGAGATCCTTGTGCCAGACGAGATCGGTCGGCGACCAGAACGGATTGTCGAAGCGGCCGACGGACACCGACAGGTTTCCATCCCAGGATTGATGCTTGAGATAGCCCCGATCGAGCCACAGCGCGTATTTCGAGAAGTTGCCGCCGTTCGCGCCAAGCGACTGATTGGTGGAGACCGGCGAACTGTTCTCTCCCGTCGCGATGCGTATGCCCGCGGTAAACCCATTGAAGATGTCGGCCTCCATGCCCAGGCGGGCGCGAAGCCGGGCCTGGTGCCGGTCCTGCGTGGCGTTGTAGGTCGGCGCGAAGCTGTTGCTATTGAGATCGTACGGCGAGCCCGTATTGATCGCGTTGAAATTATAAGCGTGAAACTGATCGTTGCCTTCCGGAAAGAAGCTGCCTTGATAGCGCGAGCGTATATCGCCCGTGAATCGGATCCGCTGCGCCCACTCCGGATAGGCGCCGGGCGAAGCCCAGTTTTCCTTTTGCGCCTTGGCCATCACTTCCTTCTTGATCTCCTCGCGCAGCTGCCGTTTGACCACCTCCGGCACGTACGTGACGTGCCGGGTGCCGGGCGGCGAGGCAGCCGCAGTTGCTGCGGTCGCGGCCTTTGCCGCTTCATCGGCCTTGGCGGCGGCGTCCTTCGTGGCCTGGCGCGACACATAGGCTTCGTCGTCGGCCTGCTTGATCAGCGCCTGGGCCTGCTCCTCCTTGATCACGCCTTGCTTCACCAGCAAGTTGACCAGATTGATCGTCGTGTTCGACGACAGCGGCTTTGCGTCGGACACGGTGGGACGCTTGGCTTCGGACTTCTTCGCCGCCATCGGGCTCTGATCCGGTGCGGCCTGGCCAAAAGCGGGCGCCGCGACGGCAAGCGCACACAGCGATATGGCGGTCGACGACGTCAGGCGGCGTACGTCGCGTTTCTTCTTGAACATAAGTCCCCAGTCCTCTGCTAGTCACTCGACTCGAACGAATTGGTTGCGGCGGATCAGCTTGGCCGGCGCGCCGTGACGCGCGTCACCATCGGCATCGGCATGTCCCTGGGTGGCGGCTCCCTCAACACGAGACTGCCAAGCACGTCGTTGCGGATAGCGGCGTCGAGCTCGGCGTCGCCGGTCGACGAGACCAGCTGAATGCGACTGACGCGGCCAGTCGCATCGGCCCACAGCCGGATTTGCACCTGCATCGTCGCATTACGCGTCTTGCCGTTGGCGCGGAGCGCCGCCTCGATCTGCGACTGCACGATGGAGGCATACCAGCCCCAACGACTGCCGCCGCCTCCTCCGCCGCCATAGGGGCTGCCGCCCACCTTGCTGCCGAGATTGAACAGGTCGCCGGGCCCGACGGCCTTGGCGTCGAGTGCCAGCGGACCCGGCGGCTCTTCGTTCTTGGCGTCCTTGATCGGCTCGTCCTTCGGCTTCTCGACCGGCTTGTCTTCCTTGAATTCGGGCTCCGCCATCTTCGGCTGCTCGACCATCTTCGGCTCGGGCGGCGGTGGAGGTGGCGGCGGAGGCGGCGGCGGCGTGATCGTGACGACGGTCAGCTCGCGCACCTGGCGCGGCGGCGGCATGTCGTCGTGGCCGACGAGCAGGAATATCATGACGCCAAGGACGCCGATGATGGCCAGGGCAGCACCGTAACGCAGCCATGATTTCGCTCGCGGCAAGGTTGGCGGTCGCGGACCGCCCTTCTCATTCGGTGTCGTCATGACACCGCCTCGAGCGCTACCGGTTCGGAATTCCTGCCGGTGACGTACTGCACGACGAAATTCACGACCGTATCGAAATCGGTCGTATCCAGCGTGATCGTGGCATCGGGAGCCGCCTCGATGACGACGTGATAGGTGGCCTGATCGGGCAGGAAGTCGACATAGGCAACGCGATCGATCGACAGGCGCGAGCCTGGGCAGCGCGACATCGCCAGAAGCAGCGGATCGCGCTCGGGCGCGCGGCTCGCGACTTGCTTGCGCAGCAGGTCCGCAAGCTTGACCAGCAGGGCTTCACCGCGGATCGGGAAATGAAGCACCGTGCCGATATCGGGCGCGCTTCGTCCGACGCCGGCTTGCTCGACCTCCCGCATTCCAGCAGTCGGTGCCCGCGGCTCGAGCGAATGCGCGCTTACGAGGGTCGATGGCACGTCGACGGCGGCCCGGTCCGCACCGGACGATATCCCGCGAAGCCATGCCCACAAGGCCCTGGCTCCCCTTCGTGGATCGGCGCGCATAACCATGGAGGTGCCCATTCGTTCCGTCACTTCACAAGCGGCTTGGTCGCGAGCCCGACCTGCGTCAGGCCGACACGGCCAAGCAGGTCGAGCACGTCCATCACGCTCTGATATTGGGCTTGCGCATCGCCGCGCAGCACCACGGGGAATTCCGGCGTCAGGGCCTTCTGCTGCACCAGGCGCTGCTCGAGCTCCGGCAGCGTCACCGGGATCGTATCGAGAAAGATCTTGCCGTCGTTGGCAACCGTGATCGCCTTGGTGGTCTGGGTAGCGAGGCTCGGCGCAGCTGACGCTTTCGGCAGATTGACCTTCTGGCCCTGCACAGTCGCCGTCGTCATGATGATGAAAATCACCAGCAGCACGTAGGCGAGATCCAGCATCGGAGTGATGTTGATGTCGTCATACGGCTTGGAGTCGTTCTGGACCTGCATCGTCGTTACTCCGCGGCGATGCTGCGTTCGATCTGGTCGGCGGAGTAGAACTCCGCCATTTTCGTCACGAACTCGTCGACGAAGACCTGGATGTCGGTGGTCAGATCCTTGATGCGGGAGATCAGGTAGTTGTAGCCGAACAGCGCCGGGATCGCGACGCCCAGGCCGGCGACCGTCGCGACCAACGCGGCGGCGATGCCCGGGGCGATCGCATTGACGTTGACGTCTCCGCTGGCTGCGATGGCGGCGAAGGTGATCATGACGCCAACGACGGTGCCGAGCAGGCCGAGGAACGGTCCGCCCGAGATCGCGATGGTCAGCACCACCATGAGCCGGTTGAGCCGTTGCGTCTCCTTCACCGAGCCGCCGTCCAGCGCGGCGCGGATGGCGGCAATCGACGCGGCCGAGAGCACCGGGATACGCTCGCCCTTTCCGGCGAAGCGATGGCGGATCTCCGATGCCCCGATATGGTAGATGCGATAGAGCGACGACGCCTGCATCATCTTGGCATCGACTTCGTCGATCCGGCCACCCAGGGTCCAGATCTCGTCGGCGTCGCCGCGATCGAGCATGGTGAGATCGGCCGCGAGCTCGCGGAAGCTCTTCATGAAGCGCGCGTTGGCCTTGGCTTGCTTGTTCAGGTAGGAAGCCCTGTCGTACATCACGACCCAGCTGACGACCGCGAGGATCAACAGGATGCCGATCACGATCCAGCCGTCGAGCGTCACCGATTTCAGGATCACTGCGAAGTAACCCGACAGCCAGCTCGCGGTCTCCTCGTCGACGCTGAAACTCACGAGCTTGGCCTGATTCGGTCCCTGCCCGGTGGCGACGAACTTGATGAAACCCGGCGACCGCGCAACCTTTGCGAGCTGCAGTTCGTCGATGTCGCCGACGAAGCCGGCCATGGCCGCGGCGGCAACAGTTGCGGCCTCCGGTGCCGGGGCTGACGCATCCGGAGCTGCCGCACCGTCCGCTGCAGACGATGGCTGTGCCGCCGCGGCACTGGCCACGGGTGACGCAGGCGCTGCATCGCCCCCGACCGTGGCATTCGTGCTAAGCGCCGGCAGCGTTGCCGCGAGCGACGCATAGGGTGAACCATCAAGATAGAGCACGACGTGGCCGCCGTTCGCGACGACGGCGACATGATGCCAGCCATTCGGCGCCAGCGGCGCAGCGGTGCCGCTGCGTTGCGCGGACTCCGCGTTCGTGACCTCCACGAACGGCACGCCATTATCCAGCCCGATAACGAGACCGTTGGCGCCGTCACGGCGGCTATACAGGGCTGCGTTGGGCTGCATCGCTCCTGGCTTGATCCAGGCAGACCATGTGAATGCAGCGTTGTCGCTCAAGGCGAGCGACGATGCAGCCGGCAGAGTCAGCACGCCGCGACCGTCGAAGCGCAAGCCGGTGCCGATCAGCGAGCCGTCTGCGGGCTGGCCGACGCTTTGCGCATTGTTGGCCCAGACCGACGCGTCCAGCGCCGGCGTGCCTCGTTCGTTGAAGTGATAGACCAGCAGCGTATCCGGATCGTAAGTCCCCTTCGGATCGCTGGTCGCGACCGCCTTCTTGTTGCCCGAATAGAGCCAGATGTCGGTCTTGGCGCCGGGCTGAAGGTTGGGCACGGCCACCCAGAGCAGCGCCTCGCCGAGCAGCGAGTCGTATTTCTCGATGTGGTGCTTCAGCGGTGTCTTGTCGTCGCCGGCCACGAAGCGCAGGTCGCTGCCGTCATCCTTCGGATGCAAAGCGGAAATTTCCGACATGCAGCCGAACCAGGACGGGCGCAGTCCCGATCGGATCGGTAATGCCGGCACCCGATGCGCTGGCGTCGATCGTGATCTTCTTGCGGAGCTGCCACTCGTCGTTCCACCACGCCCTGGCAGGCGACGGACACAACATTGCGGCCGCAACCAACGCTGGCACCAGTCCTGTCAGAGCTCGCCGAAGCGCCGATCGGCACACGCCAGCCATATGATCCCATCCCGCAGTCATCAGAATTCACCCCAGATTCGGAAATTGACGCGCGGACTCCTCGCGCTCGAGTAGGTCTGACTGACCATCGGCACCGAATAAACCAGCGTGCCGTTCAGGTAGTCGAACATCTTGAATCGGCTGCCGACGCCGTAGCTCCACAGATTGAACTGCGATTGCTGGTCGGGAAGTGCGTTCAGCATGGTCGCCATGCCGGCGTCCGCAAATGCGAACGCCCGCCATTCGTTGAAGATCGTGAAGCGCGCCTTGCTCTGCCCGGTCTCGTCCTTCATCCGGCTTTGCAGCATCTCGCCCACATTGGGGCTGCGCAGCTCGAGATTGCCGACAACGCCGTTGTCGCCGAGCGTCTCCGACTCGAGATAGCCGCGCACGGTGTCGAGGCCGCCGACGCTGAACTGCTCGCTCGAGACCAGCGGTCCGTCCGCGACCTGTCCCTGCACCTTGCCGTAGAGCTGGAAGCCTTCCGGCAATTCCTGGGTATGCGCGACATCGACGTTGAAATGGGTGAAACTGGGGGAAGCCGCGTAGCGCTTGTTGTCGAACGGCACCACGCCATCGCCCAGCGGCCGCAGATTGTAGGTGACGGCGGCATTGAACTGGGTCGTGAACCCCTCGTCCTGGAATGTCGCGCCATAACTTGCGACAAACGGATAATAGGTGACCGGAGACGAGAAGCCGACACCGCCGAGCTTCACGGTCTGATCGAAATGCTTGTAGTCGACCCCGGCCGAAAGCGTATGGAACAGGTTTTCCCGCGTCGGCAGCGTCATCACCGCGCGACTGCCGATGATCTCTCCGGGCCCGATCACGTTCGTGCCGCCCACGGTCGCGACATCGCTGCTCGATTTCACGCCATAGAACAGGACGCTCAGCCAATCGACGTTCTGCACCCGCGCCAGATAGGAGCCGGAAAACACCTCCGCGTCGCCCGGACGTTCCGGCGCGACCTGATAGCTGAAATTGACGGAGTGGCCGAGCTGCCAGAGATTGTCGTAGTGCACCGTGCTGCTGACGCGCAGCGCCGTCGTATTGGGGGACTTGCGGTTATTCACTTCGACGTTGGCATGTATCGGGACCTTGTCCTCGACATTCAGGTCGACGTCGACCGTGCCCGGCGTCACACCGGCGCGCAGGGCGGGAGTTACGCGTCGATCGGGCCATTGGTTGAGCGCGACGATATCCTTGGTAACTTCGTTGAAGTTCGGGACCGTCCCCTCCTTGAGAGAGCCCGCGCCCTCGGCGATCTTGTCGAGCCGGAAATAGCGCGCGTTCTTGACCCGCAGACGGCCGACCTTCAGCTCCGTCACCTTGAGGGTGATCATCCTGGCCTGCGCATTCTGCTGCGGAACGGAGACGCTGACGGTCTGATAACCCCTGTCGTGATATGCCTTCTCGAGTGCCGCCCGCGCCTTTTCGACGTCGTCGGCACTCTTGTTCGGCCCGAGATATGGATACACCGCCTCTTCGATGTCGATCTGCGGGAGCGTCTCGGCGCCCTGGATCGCGAAATCGTCGATGTCGAACCGCTGCACGGCGGCGGCCGGCTTTTGCGCGGCAGCAGCTTCACTTGCCGGGAGAGCGGACGGGTTGTTCGTCTTCGGCGTGCCCGTTGCGGAGACCTTGGCCGCATGGGCTGGAAGCGCGGCAACGAGGCCGCCGGCCAACATGCCCGCCGTCAGACAAAACAACGCCGTGCCCGCCGACGCATGCCGGCGGTGCTCGCAATCAATTCTACTTTTCACAGATGCCCCGCCCGACTCCCGAACCAGCTAAACGAGGTCACGGCCGGACACCGTGATCACGTCCCCTCGCTCTAAAGACGACTGGGCCTCGCCCAACCCGCAAAACTTTTTTGCAAGATCGGGAAACGTTAGCGATTATTTTACGAGCAGCATCTGGCGTGACGTGCCAGCATCGATTCTCGCGCAGTAACGAGAATGGGCCTACCCATCCGGCCGGATGAGGCTCAACCGAGCAGCACAACTCCGCCCGGCAGCGACCGCGCCTGGGCTCCGAACAGCTGCTGAACCTGGGGCACGAAATCCCCGAGCTTGTCGATCTGAAACGTGCCGTTGACCATGCGGCGTTTGAGATCCGGATTGGTGATAATGATCTTGCCGGAACGATAACGATTGACCTCTTCCACGACGTCCGCAAGCGGCCGATCGCGGAAGATCAGGAGCCCCGATTGCCAGGCTGTCACCTGCCCCGGGTCGACCTGCACCGAGGCTTCGATGCCGCCCGGCGAGTAGGACACCTGCTGTGCCCTGCCAAGTCGCACCGTTCTCTCGCCTTGCGCAACATCAACGCTGCCGCTCAGGCAGGTCACCGACACGGCGCCATCGAGGCAACGCGCGTTGAAATCCGCTTCCACCGCGGAGATCTGACCATTCGCCGCCAGCAGCACAAAGGGGGTGGCGGCGGACGTCGCCGCTACAGAGGCTTCACCCGATATCAGTTCAATCCGGGTTTCGTTTGACGCCGAACGCAGCGCGATGCTGGTCTGCGTATTCAGCTCCAGAGACACGTTCGGCGCGACCGCGATTTTGCGCAACTCGCCCTTTCCGGTCCGGTAATCGGCGGAGAGTTCTCCGAGCGACGGCCAAAGGCCAAGCGGCGGACGAACGATTGCGTACCCCACCGCGGCCGCTGCCGCGGCGCCCGCACCTCCCAGAAAGGCGCGCCGTCCAATGGGCCGGGACACCGGTCTTCGTGTCAGCCGTGCGACGTCTCCTGTCACCGGCCGATCCGCCAACTCCTGCGCAGCGACGCCCGCATGACGAAAGACCCGAGCCGCGTTCCTGAAGGCGGCTTCGTGCGCGCCGCTTTGCTGACGCCACGCTTGCAGCGCCTCGACGTCTGCCCTGGTCGGTTCACCCGTCTTGAGGCGAACGACGAAGTCCAGGGCTTCGTGCAGAAGCGCATCCGGCTCAGTTGTTTCGTTGGTCGCGGTCAAGATCCCTAGCCCATCTATCGCACTCGCCAGACCGGTACCCACACCGGGCCAAAGACGGTCAGAGGCGATATGTTATCGATTCCCCTCAATTTCGAACAGCGCCTTCCGGACCGGGACATCGGCCGCAACGCCCCGGCAATCAACGGCAAGACACATCCGCGGTCGGGGAAGCGAGCGGCCGCGACTGCCGGCTTAGCCCACCTTGCAATCGCTGTCACTGCCGTCACCTGCGTCATTCCCCCCGGAAGTCCTCTGTTTAGCTCGCGGCCTGAGACGCCTGCCGGTGCATCTATTCGATAGACGAATGGCGCCCGGCTATCCCGAAGAAAAACCATGCAAGGATAGCCTATCGATCAAACCTTCTGCCTGCGCCAGGCGAAAAAAGCCCTCCGATGCGCCGGGTTGCAATATCGACGCGCTCAGGATCGCGGACGCGGGCCGCCGAGACGGCGTCGCAATGTATGTTCGAGGCTGTCGGCACAATGGCCAAGCGCCAGCTTCAGATCGCTCTCGACGGTCCGGATGCTGACATTGAGACGCGCGGCGACCTGGTGCGCTGGTTGCCCCTCGATCGAAATACTCCGAAGAACCTCGCGGGGCCGTGGCGGCAACTCGGCAAGCGCGCGCTTGAATGCCTCGATTTCCGAACGCGCCTCGACCACTCTGGCCGGATCGGGTTCGTCATCACATATATCGAGAAGCGCATCTATCTCCGACGCGCTGACACGATAGTTCTGCGCTTTCTGGCGATCCTTCGCGATATTGATGGCGGTACGAAAGATGTAATCGGCAGGACTGCGTACGGGCTCGGCATCCGTGACTCGGTCGAGACGCAGAAACGTTTCGTGCAAGGCTTCGTGGGCGAAATCGGCCGATCCTAACCGGCGCGTAAGCTTCCGGATCAGGCCTTCATAGTTCTCGACCAACTGCCCCCGCAGCCGTATTCGATTGCTATCAGCCACGTTTCACGTGCCCAACATACTCTGGTATTTCCGGCGCAAACATTGCCTACGCAACTACTGCAAAAGGTTCGGAAGGTCGTAGCGTTGCCGGGCTACACATTTATGACACAAGGCGCGAGCGACGACATCGCGTCCGGCCCGCCACTGCACGAATGCCTGTCCATCGCCCAAGCACGGACTTCATGGCGGGTCAAAACTCGAGCTCCAGATGAATATTGAGCCGATCCGGCAGCTCGGGCGGAATCGGCGGCAGCGGCTGGGCTCGCCGGATGGTCTCGATTGCCTCCTTGTCGAGCAGCAATTGACCCGAGCTCGTCCGAACCCAGACGCCGAGTAGCGTACCATCCCTGGCCATGGCGAACTGCGTGACGACCGTTCCTTCAAGGTGCATCGCGCGCGCCGCGTTGGGATAGCGCTGATAGCGCGAAACGTGCCGAAGCAGCGACTGCTGAAATTTGATGGCGGCACTGCTGGCAGGTCCGCTCACGGCGGACGGCGCCGACATGACATTTGAGGGCGGAGCGTCTCCGGGCGTGAAGCTTCTCGCTTTCGGGACCGGAACGGGATCGTCGGATGGCGTCGGATTTGGGTCCTTCAATGGCGTATCGGCGCTGCTGGCGACATTCTCCTTTTCCGGTTGAGAATCCGAAGCGACTGCTATCGGAACGGCATCGGGCCGCGGAAGCAGCTGAACCTGCACGATCGCAGCCGACTGTTGCCCCGGAGAGCCGGCTGGCACTTGCATCCTGATCCAGTAAACGCCACCAACGAAAAGAACGGCCGCCAGGGCGGGAATACCCAGCAGGCGATAGAACTCTCCCGATGGCGAGGCGGCATCCAGGTCGTCGTCTCGATAGGGTCCAAAGACCGCCGCTCGTCCCTTCTCGTTTCCAGGGCGGACATCGCTGTCGCTCATTGCAGGGACTTCACCATGATGACGACGCGGACCGGCTGTGGCGTATTCGCTGGCGCCGGCTTGCTGATCGTCAAGCCCCGAAGCGCCGCCGACACCGCAAGATCCCGTTCATGGTCCCCGGTCGAGCGGAATAACTCGGTGCGTTCGATCGTGCGCGCGGGATCGATCCAGATATCCAGCACCGCGCGATAATTGCCATCGCGCGTCCTTGCGTTCTTTCGAAGTGCATTCTGAATGTCCATCTGCACTCTTTGGCTATAATCCTGCAATCTGGCGGCGTCGTCGGCATCGCCGGTCTGACGCACGCGCAATCTTCCCAGGAACAGGTCCGATGTTGCGAGCGGAGCCGCCGGAGGTGCATAGCCGACACCTTCTGCGCTGGGAAGAGCAAGCGTGATGGCGTCGGGACGAATATAGCGCACCTTCAGCTCCGTGCCCGCGAGCAGCAGGTTCAGCGCTTCATCGGCGGCATACGTTCCTTCAACCGCGACCGACGTTCGACCGACCGCGGAGTTGCTTTCATAGAGCACTTGAATGCCGGTGATCTGTCCATAGGCTTGCAGCGCACCAGCCAGGGACTGTGCCGGAATGCGGAATGCGATCGGCCTTTCCGCACGCGCCACCCGGTCTTCTTCAGCGGCATTGGCGCCGAGGATGACCGTCATCAGCCAGGCGGGCAATAGCACCAGCAAGCGGAACGCGGCGCGGCGACCGCCTCGAGGACCGTCGGCATCCGACGCCGCGACGCCATGCAATGTAACTGCTTTCATCGTGCTGCTCTTGTCGACCAGAAACCGCACTTCGGCTGTTTGGATCGTTGAAGCGCGGGCGATGCCTCCTCTATATCGTTTGCATGACAGTGATCTAACCGGTGCAATCGGCCGGGTGGGGCCCCACCCGGCCGATCGATACGAACCGGCACGACCGGACGTCGGACCCGGATGCCTGCCCGGGCCCTGCCCTAGAGCGACGCCTTGCGCCCCAGCCGCTGCAACAGCACGGCTCGCTCGTCCTCCGTCAGGTTCTTCAACTGCTCGGCCGTGAACTCGCCATTGCCGAGCACGCGGAACATGCCGTTCGGATCGTAGCTCTGCTTGTCGGGCGCCCGCCGCCTCTCATCGTCGCCGGCATCGGGCTGAGGAAACTGACCGCCGCCGCCACCGCCGTACCCGAGAACTTCGACGATGATCACCGACGGCCGATCCGAAGATCCCTGCTTGGTCACGTCCTTCACGGCGTCATTTGCAGCCTTGTCCTTGGTATCGATCGCGAGCGGCGCAGTTTTGACCTCCGCCTTCGGCACTCCTTTGCTCTGGCCCGACACCTGGATGTTGTCCACGTTGACGACGAAGCGCGCCGCAATGAGGATGTCGCCGCTGACGCGGATGCCGGCGTCGCCGGCATTCACGGTACCCTGGGGAGCGATCAGGTTGACGTCACCTTCCGTCACCCCGGTGAAGCCGATGATCGTTCCGATGCCGCTTCCGGAAATATCGGCCTTCTCGAGCACGCGCGTGACGGCATCGATATCGGTCAGGATCTCCGGCGCCGAGGGCACGCGCGCGGTCTTGGCGCCGCGGCCGGCGTCGATGTCGCCCTGCGTCGACCAGATGATCTCGTTGCCGCCGGCAAAGGTCAGGATACGCGAGCGGTTCACGGTGACGCTGTCGCGCGCAAAGAGGTTGATGTCGCCCGGTCCCAGTGTGACGAGGCCGAACTCCACCGGCGCCGGCTTGCCGAGCGCAGCAACTTGCAGGCCGCCACCGGGGGTCAAGACCTCGATGCTGCCGCCCGACATGGTGCGGAACTTGGCATTTCCGGTCCTGACGTCGCCCGCCCAGTCGCTGCCCGGGAACAGCGTCTCGATCGCGGCATAACCGCGATTATAACCGCCATTGCGTGGCTTACCGCTCGTGTCGGGTGTGTTCTGGTCATCGCCTGCGGCCCGTAGCTCCTGCATGTAGACCTGCCGAACGAAGCGTTCGCGCACCAGCATCGGCAGGGTCTGGAATTTGGTCCAGGCATCAAGCGGAGACAGCTTCTCGCCGGTCACGTCCTCCACGAAGGAGACGATGCCGGTGCGGGTCCTGTGCGGCCCGGAGGAACGTTGCTCGAATGCGTCGGTGAGATAGAGCGGTACCACCGTGCCGTCCGCCAACGTGGTCTTGAGATAATCGGGCATCTTCCCGATGTTTGCCGGATCGAGATAGACCGCCAGGAACGCATCATAGGATGGTTGCTTGCCCTTGAGGCCCGCCATCACGGTGATCGCCGCGCTCTGCTGAGGCAGGCCGAGGATCTGCGTGAAATCCTTTGGCCGGTTGTTGGAATCATATTCCTGATTGCCTGTGCTGAAGATCGCCAATTCCGGCGCGTATACGTCACGGCCCGCGCTCACCTGCATTGCGCCCGGTCCCTGGACAAAGATCGAGCCTCGCACCGGGCCGCCGATGATGTCGTTGCCAGCCTCGAGTAACGACACGTCGGTCGGATGAACGTTGCGCAGTGAGTAGTTGATGTTGCGGATATCCGTGCCGGCACGGAACCAGGTCTGCTCGTTGGCCATGACGCCGGCCGTGAGGATCGAGCCGCTCTGGGTTATTAGCGTTCCAACGATCGATCCGTTCAAGGCATAGACACGGCTCGGCTCGTAGTCTGCCTCGTTCGGCAGATGGTCGGGATTGCGAAGGTTGTACAGATGCAGCGTGTGGCCGGCGATATTGCTGGCCGGCGCGGAGAAGGGATTGACCAAGACGTTGTGGAGCCCGCTCAGGGTGTCCGGCGAGGAACCGCCGAGGTTGACCGGAGAGGAAACGGTGCCTCCCACAGGCTCGAACGGTGACGGAATCATCTCGAGCGCAGCGCGGGACATAACGATCTCGCCGACGAGGACGTCGTTTGCGGCGAGAAGCCGCAGCTCCGGATTTCTGCTCGGCATCGTGTACAGCGTGCTGTTCAGCACGGAGCCGTTCAGCGCCGTGACGCGCGTTTTCGGCGGATAGATATTTGCGGCCAACGAGTTCACATTCGCAAACACCTGCAAGGCCGGCGTCGTTATGTCCTTGGACAGATATGTCGCCTGCCCGACCAGGATCACGTCTCCGCCCGTCGATGTCAGGTTGAGCGCGGTGCGCTCGCTTTGACTGCTCATGAACGTCAGTTCGTGGGACATCCCCTTGCCGACCAGAAGCGGATCGAGGACCGTTTGCAGCCGCAGGTCGCCTGCGGTTCGCACGTCCAGGGTTGCGTCACCGAGCGACAGGATCGGGGCGATCGGATAGGTGACGATTTGCGTCCCTACCAGCGCCTTGACATCGCGCCCGACCGCAAATTCACCAGCGGTAATCGTTCCGGCGCCGCGCCCGATGTAGTAATAGCCGGCGCGAACGGCGCCGCCCGCCTCAACGGTCATCGCGCCGCCGTTGCGCAGTTCCAGGAACTTTGCCTCCGTCGTGGAGCGCCCGCCCCGCACACGGCCATTGGTCGGCAGCGCGACCGTCAGATTGTTGAGATCGCCATCGGCGCGGACCTCGACATTGCCGCCGCCCAGCGCGCCGACCCCGCGCAGGAAGTTGGCGTAGTCAATCCACCAGGAGCTTTGTTGAGCCGGCATCTGGCCGTATGCGGAATGAGCCCAGGGACCGAAGACGTAGGCGTTATCCGTCGCACCCTGCCGGTTTAGCCACTCCGAATAGTGCTGCATCTGCGAGCGGTCCGCCGGCAGGGCCACGTCGATATTGCCGCCGACCGCAACGGCGAGATGGCCGCCGCCCACTCCGTAGGTCGCGTTCGCCGGCGCGGTGGTGAAATCGTTGAACGTGGCGAGATCGCGCCGGCCAGCGGTATAGATCGAGGCGCCGCCCTTGAGCTGCAGATCACCACGCGCCGCGATGCTGACGTCGCCGGTGCCGGTGCGAACCATGGTGATCGGATTGACGGTGGTCGTGGTCGGCCCGGGCTTGGTCGTCGCATAGAGCGAAGTGATGGTCGCAAGATTGGGGACGATCTTCGTCAGGTAGAAGTCCTTGAAGGTCGAGTATTTCGTGATGACGTTGAGGCGGCTACCGCCGCTCGCGGCCGTGCTGGTCCATCTGAAGTCGGCCTGCGGTTGCGCCGGATTGGTGTTCAGGCCCTTCGCGGCGGCATAGTCATTCCAGAGGTCGAGCACGTAGCCGTAGGCTGGATCCGTCGGCAGACCGAAAGAAATCTGCGCGCTGGAATTGCTGTTGAGACGGGTGCCAGAGGTGGACTCCAGGCTCGCAGGCCAATCGGCGGGATTCATCGTCGTCGAACCAGGCGCACTGCCCGCGCCAAAGCTGGCAACCGAGTCGACAAGAGCGGTCGCGGCGACGGAATTCAGGCCGCTGACATAGGTGTAACCCGCCTGCTCGCTGAGCGTGATCTTGCCCGTCGCGCCGCTGGCGAGGCGCGTCGGGTCGGCGCTTTCGCCCATCGGCGTGGCGCCCGCGACGAGCCCCAAGCTCCAGGAAGGCACCGCCACCCTCGAGCCGTCCGGCTCGGTGATGGAGGGGAACAGGACCGAATAAGCGAGCGCATTCGGCGCACTTGCGCCCGGCGAGTTGGCCTCTGCGCTATAGGGAACACCGACCAGCGTGGGCGGCGCCGTCACGGTTTCGGTTTTCCTCGTGCCGACCGTCGCAAAGGTGATACCGGCATAGACTGAAGGGTTGGTTGTGCTCGCGCTGTCGTAGGGCGAGAGATTGGACGTGGTACTGGTGCGACCGACGTTGAACACCATGCTCAGGTTCGTCGAGATGGTGCCTTTGGCGGCGACGTATGTCGAATCCAGCGGGTTGGCGAACTGGAAGAAGCCGTCCGTCACGCTGCCCTTCAGATCGATATTCCCTCCGGCGCGCATGGTCAGGACGCCCGGCTCTCCGAGAATGCTGCCGCCGGTGCGATAAGCCATGGTCGTATGGTCACGGAGCAAAGCGCTTTCCTTGCCGGCAACCACATAGGCCTTGCCCAGTACCGGCTCGATCGCCATCACGCCAGCCGCGAGCGCCGAGGCCTGATTGACCACGCCTGCGCCGAGATTCCAGTTACTCTTGAGCACGATGTCGCCGGAAAAATTGAGCTCTATGCCCGCGCGCGCGTGGAAGTTCGACTGGCTCGTCAGTGAGCCAAGATCCGCATAGCCGGCACTGACGTCGAAGTCGCGCACGAATTCGACCAGCGTGCCGGCGCCGTAATCTGCCAGCACGTTGAGCTTGCCGGCCGCGGCCTTCGTGAGATCGAGTTCGGCCTGGCCGCCGCTATTGACGGTGACGCCGACGAAGCGCGGATCGGATGCAAGCGTCGCAAGGTCGAAGCGTTTGTAGCCCTCCAGCACGATCTCGCGCGCGCCGTTGATCGTGCCGGCAAAGCTGACATTCACCTTGTCGGCCCCTGGCTGCTCGATGACGGGCGCACGCAGGGTGACCTTGCCGCCTTCGCCGCCCGCCACGTCGATCACGCCGCCCAGTACCCGCAGCACGCCGTTCGAGATTCCGAGTGTGACCCGGCCGGAGCCGAGCCCATTCACCGTGTCGGTCGCACCCGCCCGCAGCAGCGCCGCATTCGTCACGGTCAGACCCTGGCCGCCATAGATCGAGATCGAGCCGCCATAGGTCGCACGCGCGTCGATCGAGCCTGCGACGGTCACCGTACCCTGATCGGCAGCCAGCGCGAATTCCTCGGCCGTGGTCGCGCCGTCGAGCGTGACGTCGCCGGAACGAATCCAGAAGCTGCGCGATTTGGTGAAGCCGGCGCCATTCAGGCGCTGGTTGAGCCCGCCGAAATCCGACAACGCGGCGATGTCGAGCGAGAAGGAGCCGCCGCGTTTGCCCGCCGCGGCCCTGGCATTGATCGTGCCTTCCAGCGTGACCTGGCTGCTGTCCTGTTCGATCGCAAGCGTGCCCGCACCGCCACCGATGGGACGTCCTTCGGAGTCGCGGGCCGAGCCGAGATCGAGGGTCGCGCCGGACGCGAGCAGCACCGAGCCGCCGCGGGCACCCAGCGAGATGAGACACGTCGAAGAACTCCTTCTCGAAGCCCCCGACGTCGATCCGCGAACCTGCCGCGAGATTGACGTTGCCATTGGTGGCGTTCAGCTTGACTGTTCCGCCCAGCGCGTCGATCCGTCCGGCGAAATCGACGGCGCGGCCGGTGAGCGTCCAGCGGGAGCCAAGGCTGTCCTGGTCGCGCGCAGGGCTAGCCGTCCCGTAAGCGGCAACCGTGACGATTCCGGTCGTGGTGACCGACTGCTGGCTGCCGCTCCGGCCGGTCATGACCGGCGCTGACAGAGTCACCGCCGCGCCGGCGACATCGAGCGAGCCCTTGCCTTCGCCGGTAATGCGTGTCGTTCCCGTCAGCACGATGGTGTCGAAACCACGCAGTGCCTTGGCGCCCTCACCCAGGGTCAGCTCGGTTGCCGTGAGCTTCAAACTGCCATGACCGGCGCCAACCGGCTCGCTGAACGTGCTCGCCGTATTTTCCAGCACAACCCGATTGCCGTTCACCGCGATCTCGCTGTTGCCGCGGCCCACCAGCCCTGCGGCATCGAGCGTCACGGCCTTGAGGCCCGACAGGTCCACCGCGCTGTGGAAATCGATGGTTGAATAGCTGCGCAAGGTCAGGTGCTGGGTTTTGTTGAGCGCGGCCAGTGCCGCGGCATCGAGCACCAGCCCGCTGCCGCCGCCGAAGCCAATCCGGCCCGAAGCCAGGGACAGCGCTGCGCCCGTCAGGCTGGCCTGGGTGACGAGCGCGTTCCCCGTCGCGTCGATCAGAAGACTCTTGCCGCCGTCGAGGGTGGCACCGGCACCGATCGTTACCCGGCCGCCGACGGTCGTATCGACGTTCTTGCGGCGGACCCGAACCGCGTCGCCGTTGGACAGGCGGATCAAAGCACCCCAGTCGCGATCGGACGCCTGCGGGGCCATCACGAGATCGCCGGCGCCGGTCGGCGCCTCGCCGCGCGCGACGATGACGCTGCCTGCGGAGACATCGATCGTGTCGCTTGCGGCCAGGATGATCTCCGGTCCCGTCAACGCCGAATTTGCACTGTTGCGCACGACGATGTCGTGAGCCTGCACATCAACACGCAGACCGCCGACGTCGCCGCTGCGGAAACCACCGACCAGCAGGCTGCCGGCGCCGAAGCCGGACAGAGCAGCGGCATCGATGACCAGATAACCATCGGCCCGCAAAGTGCCGGCGCTCTGGTCGGCACCCAGGATTGCGATCTTGTTGGCGGCGATATCGACCAGGCCGCCGCGGGCACCCGCTGCGGCCTGAGAATGCAACTCGCCCTTCAAGATCAGGTCCTGTGTCGCCTTGAACACAACCGAGCCGCCGTCGACCGGCAGACGCGGCGTGACGATCTGCTGACCCGTGAGCCGATACTGCGTCAGCTTGAACGCATCGGAGGCGAAGAAGGTGTTGGCGAAGGCTTCATTGTACTCGCTGTATTGCCTTAGCACAGAGCCCGACATCACGCGCCACGCGGACGACTGCTGGTCGCGGCTGCCGTCGAGCGCATTGGCGCGATAGCCGGACACGACCGCCGTGCCGTCGGCCATTACCGCGGACGTCGTCGCCCGGCCTGTCGAACCGGCGACTGCCTGGATCGCATAAGCGCCCGGAAGCATCGCGTAGGAGGCCGGCAGCAGCGTGTACCAGCCTGCCGGCAATCCGCTGCCGGCGTCGAGCCAGATGCGATCTCCGCTGCGGATCGACGCCGAGCTGGGCGCTGTCGCACCCGCGAAAGCCGGCATGACCGCGAACAGGCCCGGAAGCGCCAGCATGTCGTGCGAGCCGCCCGGTCCCGGCACGTGCTCCCATGCCATCAAGTCGCCGCCACCCTTGATGTTCACCACCGATCCGGGGGCGAGCTCGACCGTCGGCGCCTCGAGCGTCACGCGCTTTTCCGGCAGGCTGGCAATGGTTGTCGGCAACGGCCCGGTCGTCACCGTCCAGTTTTCGTTGTTGCTGAGAGCACCGTAAGGCAGCACGAGGCCGTCGCCGGTCACCGAGGTGACGCTGCCGGCGCCGAGGGTGAGGCGCTGGCTGGCCTTGAGCGTGATCTGGCCGAACGGCGCGCGCAGGGTGCCGTTCTGCTCGATCGTCGGCGCTTCGAGCGTCAGGGTCCCGCCGGCCGACAGTGCCAGACCGGGAGTTCCGTTCTGCTGCACGATGAGTTTGTCGCTGGCCATGATCGTCGCGTTGATCTGCGAGGTGGGATAGATCTGACCGGCCTTCACGATCAGCGTGCCGTCGACGTCCAGGAACGCGGGCTGGCTGACATTGCTGTGCGTCAGCCGGATGTCGTTTGCCTCGAGCACCGTTCGTTCGAAGCCACGGATGTTTGCCTGCACGATGTCGATCACGGACCCGGCCAGCGTCAGCGTGCCTGCGCGCACCGGATTGCTCGGCGCCAGGCTGAACAACGAGATGTAAGGCGCAAAGAACCGCGAGCTGGCGCCGTTGCCGTTGATCAGGGATCCGGTGATCGAAATCGAGCCGCTGAAGGCGAGGTCGACACCATCCAGCCGTGTCGTCGACGGGAGAACGAGATCGGCGAAGCCAGCCCCCTGCAGGCTCGAGCTGCGCACGACCAGACCGGACTGGGAAGCCGCCGTTTCGGACAGGATTACGGTCGACAGCGCAGACGCCAACGTCACCTTGCCGCCACGTGCGCCACTGCCCCCGCTCTGGCCGCGCCAGGCTCCCTGCACCAAGCCCTGCTGGGCTTTGACACTGATCGAACCGCCATTGCTGGCGAGGGTGACTGGCGCGAACTGGTGGTCATTCGACTCGATGTCGAATTCGCCACTGACACCCGCGACGTCGACCAGCGAGCCGGCTTCGAGTGCGACCGTGGCCGCCTCAAACGCAACCGAGCCGCCATTGCGTACGACGCCGCTGCGGTGTCCCTTGACGTCGATTTCGCTGACTGCCGTACCGCGCGCGACGATTGCGCCAGTATTTGCCACAACGATCGATCCCGTGCTTGCAGCAAGATTGATCGTGCCAGCCAGGGCCTCCACCCTGCCGGCAACAGACAGTGTACCGGTCGAAGAACCGAGCAGGGACAGCGCGATCGTGCCGCCGGTGTCCGTCCGCACCGTCGCTCCCGCGCCGACCGTCACGGACCTGCCGCTGAGCGAGAGCGACGTCGGCTCGAGCGCCAGGCGCTGCGACGGCGACAACACGGCGAGCGGGCCCATCTCGCTGATCGACGTGCCCGTGCTGAAGCCCGAGACGTCGACGCCCCTGAGATCAACGTTGTATGGGAGCTGCGTGACGCTTGCTCCTTCGGCGATCGTGATATCGCCGCCCGTGGAGATCTGGAGCGAACGGAAACCACGCTCCGAGAACAGGGTTTCCGACAGGCGAACGGTGTTGGGGGACGTCGGCGTACCGCCTCCGATCTGCAGCGACTCCGTAGTCAGATTCATGGCCATACTGCCGCCGGAGCCAGCCGCATAGGCCCGCATATCGGCGTTCGCCAATTCCGCCACTTCGGTCGTGTTCAGCGTAATCTTGCCGGCATCGCCGAATTTCACTTGCGGCTTGCCGCCGCGCAGCCTGTACCAGCCACCGCCGGATACGTCGAGCACGACGCCCGGCTGATAGTGGGCCTGGTCGAGCGTGATGCTGCCGCCATTGACGACCGGCGGCAGAGCGGAGGCAGCGCCGCCTTTCACTTGGTTGACCCATTGGCCGCTGACGTCGATGGCCGCACCGGCTCCGAATGATACGTTCTCCGCGCCCAAGAGGTTGACATTGCCGCCGGGTGCGTGGATCACCCCGTCGATCTTGAAATCCTGGCTATATGCAACGGTGGAATTGGCCTTGATCGAAAACGTGCTGCCCGGCGTCAGCTCGAGCGTCGTGCCCTTCTCGATCGTGACGTTATTGGAGACGTAGAGCTCGATCTTCCCCAGTCCGGCATCTGCAAGCGCATCCGAGTCGAGATAGGTCGTTCGCAACCGGAACGAATCCTGGTTGCCGGGAGCGCCCGAATACCAGGTGGACGGAAGCTGCGACGTGGCCGTGAAATTCGTCGGCAGCTGTGTGGGATCCTTGGAGATCACGAGCTTGCCGAGCAGCCAGAGCCGATCTTCGTCGCCGTCGCCGCCGAACGTCAGCGAGCCGGCCTTGGCGGTCTTGCCGCTTACGGCTTGACGCTCGCCGACGATCACGCCGCCCCAGTAGCCGCCCTCCAGCGCAACACCTTCGGTGGCATAGAACTGGATGGCGCCGGCGTCGCGTCCCTCGGTGAAGCCACGTTCGAAGTGGCTCGTCGACCACGGCGTGCTCCAGGACTCCGATTTACCCCAATTGTTGTGCGTGCGATTGAACCCGCCGGCGAAACCGACATAGATCCTGTCCGGCGTCGCCGAGGCGATGTCGTAGATTTTTCCATCGGCGCCGAGCAACTTCGTCGAGTTGACCATTCCGTCCTGATAGCGGAACGACCCGCCCGAGACATCGAGCAACGAGCCCTGACGGGTAATGATCGAGCCGGCCGATTTGAGGGTGATGTTGCCGCCAATGGTCGACAGCTCGGCGAGATTCGTCTTGCTGTTGCCGATCCAGGCCGAGACGTCGCCCAGCGGCGTCCCGATCCATTCGCCCGCGGCCCCTCCCCAGTTCACGCCGGCCATAGCTCCATCGGCGAAGACGCCGCTGGCGCTGCGATCGACCGTGATCTTCTGGCCCCGCAGCCACGAATTCCGCAGCAGCGGTGAATCACGCAGCTCGTTGATGCGCAATTCGGCCTGCACAAATCTCCGCGACATCGGGATCAGGACGTCCTGCACGCCGGCGGCGCTGACATAGGCATCCTCGCCGATATAGATCCGGCTACCGTCGCGGACCGGCGTCTCGCCGTTGATGGGCCTCCTCGGTGGGCGCGGGCAGGGTGCTGGCCACGATGCTGATGGTGCCGGCGGGAACCAGAATGTTCGCCTGCGCCCCGATATCGATCAGGTTACCGCGTAATTCGACGCGCCCCGGCTTGTAGCGCGTGGCCTTCGCCGTCTCCTCGATCTCACTCGTGTCGGTGGCATCAGGCAGAACGGCGGTGACGCTGCCCGGCGAAAGATGCAGGTCACCCGTCTTCCAATACACGAGCTGGGCGTCGAGGCTGCCGCTCGAGGCCATCATGCCGTTGCTGTAGGCATCCAGTCGGATCGATCCTTCGCGGTTGTTGAGCGCGGTTGCCGCCAGCATCACGCCGCCCTGGAAGATCTCGCGCCCCATCACGGTGATGTTGCCGCGATCGGATTGCACGACGCCGGTGTTCACGACCTTGTAGCCGACCGACGCCGCGCGCGCGTACATCTCGGGCAGCAGGATGTCGCGAACGCTTTCGCCCCAGGGTTTCTCCGTGAAGAGATCCCAGCCGGCGATCGCACCCATCAAATGGTTGTAGTTGAACAGCCAGGGCATCGGGGCCGTCACGGCGACGTCCACGCCGCGTACGTCGTTCGGATTGGTTCTCAGATAGACCTGTTCGCCGGCAGCCATGATGATCTGGCCGTCGGGGACGCTGATTTGGCCGGCATTGGAAACGATCGGCGCGAACAGCATTGCCTTGCCGCCGGTCTTCGCGCTGATTTGAGCTCCAGCCTGGATGGTGACGTCACCCGGCACGCCATCCGGCGTGAAGCGCGCAGGCTGGCTCGGATCGGTGGCCGGCTTTTGCGAATTGGCCAGCCGCGGATTGTATTCGCCGAAGGTCGGCAGGTGTATGTCGTTGGTGAGCACTATGGAAGTGTTGATCCCAGCCAGGAACTGCGCGTTCGACAAGGCGAGAGATGTGGCCACGAGGGTGCCGACATCCACCTGGCTGGAGCCACCGAAGATGATACCGTTCTTGTTGATGATATAAACCTGCCCTTCGCTCCTGATGGTGCCGAGAATCTGGCTGGGAACGAGGCTCGGGTCGAGGACACGGTTGAGCGCGATCCAGTTGGCGGCGCCACCGCCTCCGGCGGACTGGTTGAAGTACAAGTCGGTCTCGCGTCCGACATTGAACTTGTTCCAGGTCAGGATCGCCTTCTGCTGGTTCTGCACGACCTCGACCTGGACCCGCCCATTTGAGCCTGTCGATTGGGTCGGCTGAGCGGCGCCGGTCCAGGCCGGTTGGCCGTCGATCACCGCGGTTGGATTGCTGGTCGGATTGAGACCTCCGGGAGCCAAACCATTCGGCACATTCGGAAGCAGATTTCCGGGATGATTTTTGTTCAGGCCGAGATTATTCGGACCGATCAACGCGCCGGCTCTCGCCGCCGCCTGCACGTCGCGCATCGCACGGAGCGACGCGTTGATCCGGCTCATCGCCTGCGCTGATGCGATCGATGCCGCCTGCCCCGCCGTGTTGGTCGTCACGGCGACGTTTGCCACCGGGCTCGCGCTGCCGCTGCCGAGGTTGCGCGCATCGGCCGCAGCTGACCCCACCAGCAATGCAGCCACACTGGCACCGCTGAGAAACATCGCGTGTCTGACGGACCGGGACGAGCGAAAACGGACGGTGCGGTGGGACAAGACGGCATTCCTTCTGGCAGCACGGCTAAACCCGATGAAGGGTCGTGCCTCGTCATTCAGAGCGATAACGATCTAGCTCTAAGACGGAAGCCTGTAGGCGAACGCGCACGGTTTCTGTGTGAAAGTTTCTTGTCAGCGGGGCGTCAGCCCAGCAGAACCAGGCCGCCCGGCAGCTTTCGGGCCTTGACATCGAAGGCCTGTTCGAGGCGCACGAGGATTTCATCCATCTGATCGATGCGGAAACGGCCATTGACCGGCCTCTGCGCGAGGCCTGGATTGACAAGGAGAATTCGGCCGGCGCGATAACGATTGACCTCGTCCACCACATCCGCGAGCGGGGTAGCTCGGAACAGGACGATTCCGCGCTGCCAGGCGGATTCCGCCTCTGCGTCAATCGCGGCAACCCGACCGAGCCCGCTGGCGTCGTACCGCAAGCTCTGCGCCGGGCCGATGACGGCAGAACTGCCGTTGCGCTCGATGCGCACCTGTCCGTCGAAGCAGGCGACGCTCACCACCGTGCCGGCCGGACCGCTCATGCAACGCACGTCAAAGCGTGCATGGCGGCCGATCGAACGCCCATCCGCCGCCAACACGACGAGCGGACGTACGCTCTCGACCGACTCGAAGAGCGCCTGCCCTGCAAGCAGTTCCAGGCGATCGCCCTCCCCGCCAGCGGGGTGGACCGCAATGCTGGTCTGCGTATTTAACCGGACCGCGACGTTCTCCGCCGGCCGGACTTGCCGCTGCTCGCCAACGGCCGTTCTGTAGTCGGCATTCAGTTCACGGAGGGACGGCCACAGGCCCAGCGGCGGGTTGGTAACAGCGACATAGGCGGCTGCGGCGGCCAGCCCGCCACCGAGAAGGAGCCGGCGATCGAGCACCGGACGTGGCGTCTGGTGGACCGGCAACGCCTCGATTTGGTTGCGCGGAATGCTCGCGCCGGCCCGGCGGATGTCGCGCCATACACCGCTCGCCGCAGCGAAGGCAGCCGCATGCTCCGGGCTCGCGGCACACCATCGTTGCAAGGTCTCGGCATCAGCAGACGTCGCATGGCCGGAATCGATGCGCTGGACCCACGCGATCGCCTCGCGTTGCAGCAGGTCGAGCCTTTGCGTCTGTCCCTGAATCATGGAGTCATTCAGCCTGGTCATGGTCGCGATCACCGCGCGGCGGCGACAGGTCACGGTTCAATGACGAATTTCGCGGGTCCGGTGCGCAATCCGCGTCACCCATTTGCCTTTGCCGCGCCAGACAATACTCATGGGCGAGTTGCAGCTCCTTTGAGACAAGGCGCAAGGATACGCCAAGCCGATCCGCGATCTCCTGCCGCGCCATGTTGTCCACCCTGGCCGCGAGCAGGATGGTGCGACGGCGCGGCGGCAGCTCAGCGAGTATGGCGGCCATCGCATCCAGATCCGACCGTGCCTCCGCGACTTCGGCGGGACCAGGCGTCTCGTCGGCGACCTCGAGCAGATGCTCGATGTCGATCTTCGTCAAACGGCGCTTTTCAGCGCGACGATGGTCATGTGCGACGTTGAAGAGTATGCGCAGCAGATAGCTGACCGGATTGTGCAAGGTGCCAATCGTCGTATCCGTGCGGGCAAGGCGCAGCCAAGTGTCGTGCAGGACGTCACCCGCCATCTCGGACGAACCCAGGCGGCGGGTCAAGCCCCGCTTGAGATCGTCATATCGGTCGAGCAGCAGCCGGCGCAGCATCGCCACGGAGGCTTCAGTCACCGCACGCCTCCGGCCGCCTGCGGCAACACCGTCGCACCACAACTCATTGTGACGCCCGAGGTCTGCGGCAGGACCACGATCAATACCGGCTGTGCAAAGCCGGAGGGCACCGGGGCACCCACACTGAACTGTCGAAGCGCGCTGTCGATGCCGCGGTCCAGCTCGGCCGTGCCGGCCGATCCAAGTCGTTCGAACCTGGCTACGGCCCCTGACGGCGCGATCCAGACCAGGGCCGCGATGCGATAGCTTCCAGGCCGCGCCCCGTTGGTCCGGCACAGAGCATCGCGCAGCCGCGCCTGAACGACACCATAGTATTGGCGCGCGAGAGCAGCAGCACTGCCTTCCGGCGGTCCGGCGGCTTCGGGCGCCGGGGCTAGAACGAACGAGCCGTCTTTCAGGAAGCGGGCGGTAAGGCCGGTGCCCGCAAGCAGCAGCTGCAGCGCCGTCTCCGGTTCAAAGCTGCCCTTGACGGCTCCTGAGGTGCGGCCCTGCGCAAGCGCCGGACTGTAGAGGACTTCGCGACCGGTCGCATCGCCGTATCGCTCGAGTGCGGAGGCAAGCTGCTGGGCCGGAATGTCGAACGACATAGGCGCGGACATTTCCGAGCTCGCGCGCGGCGACCCGATTGTTGCACCGTTTGGCTCCGCTTCGGCTGCAACGGCCGCAAACATCAAACACACAGCCAGATACGGCACGCGACGTGACACCGATCAATTGCTCCGGCAAGCCATCAGCACCGCGAGAGGCGAATGACGATCGTCCCGAACCCTTGCCTGGATGCCACAAGAAGTTCTCAATATACGAACGTTTCTTGACAAGGATATGTCACTGATCACTTTCCGAGCCGGAAGCACGCAACGGGGCGGCGCCCGCTCTCGAGCAATGGTCTGAGCTTTCAAAGAAGGTCGGTTGCGTGAATCACGAAGATTGCATCGATCAATAACGATGGAGCGCTTCAAATCAGGAAGTCATGAGGCGCGGCGTGATGCGGAACGTTATGAACGTGGGCGACCGCGTGTTCGTCCATTGCATTGGGAATCGATTTGCCGATGACGTGGAGGTCCTCTTCCTGACCGGGCGAAACGTGCGGACCGAGCGAGCCACCAAGCTCGACTACCGCGCCGAATGTGGGAGGAGTCGCATAGCTATCGAAGCGAAACGCCAATTCCGCGCCGCCAATCTCGGATGCAACTTTAGCCGGCTGTACGGGTTCCAACGCGGTTGCAGCAGGTTGCGCAGCCTGCGGCCAGTTTCCGGCGTTACTGCCATTTGCGACGCTTGGTTCGATCATCTCGGCTGCTCCAGGTGCGTCTGAAAAATTTGAGTGCCTTGAATTGCCGCGTTCCACGCCATCTGCTTCAGCCGTCTTCGCTGAACCTGGCGAAGCGTCCGAAGCCGGGAAATGACGCTCGTTGTCGTTGCCGAAATTGTGCCCTGGCATAGAACCAGCTTCGGCTAACTCCGTGACTGCCGCCTTTGCAGACCCTGGCTCCGAATTGTGCTGTGAGTTACCGCGGCCCTGGCTACCGGGGCCTGGCTCACCGGGGTCGGCTGCTTCCGGCGCGTTTGCAGAGGCTGACTGCCCCGAATTGCCGTGCTCCACACCATCTGCTTCAGCCGTCTTCGCTGAACCTGGCGAAGCGTCCGAAGCCGGGAAATGACGCTCGTTGTCGTTGCCGAAATTGTGCCCTGGCATAGAA
>NZ_JACIHC010000012.1:27222-27430 GCF_014198205.1 Bradyrhizobium sp. SBR1B | reverse complement strand
CTGGCTACCGGGGCCTGGCTCACCGGGGTCGGCTGCTTCCGGCGCGTTTGCAGAGGCTGACTGCCCCGAATTGCCGTGCTCCACACCATCTGCTTCTGCCGTCTTCGCTGCCCCTCGCGAAGCGTCCGAAGCGGGGGGATGATGCTCGTTGTCATTGCCGACGCCATTTCCCCGTATGAAGCCAGCTTCAGTCAACTCCGGTGGCTTC
>NZ_JACIHC010000012.1:0-27126 GCF_014198205.1 Bradyrhizobium sp. SBR1B | reverse complement strand
CTCGTTGTCATTGCCGACGCCATTTCCCCGTATGAAGCCAGCTTCAGTCAACTCCGGTGGCTTCGAAGCGTGCTGGGAGTTACCGCGGCCCGGGCTACCAAGGCCTGGCTCACCAGGGTCGGCTGCTTCCGGCGCGTTTGCAAAGGTTGAGTGCCCCGAATTGCCGTGCTCCACACCATCGGCTTCTGCCGTCTTCGCTGACCCTCGCGAAGCGTCCGAAGCGGGGGGATGATGCTCGTTGTCATTGCCGACGCCATTTCCCCGTATGAAGCCAGCTTCAGTCAACTCCGGTGGCTTCGAAGCGTGCTGGGAGTTACCGCGGCCCGGGCTAGCAAGGCCTGGCTCACCAGGGTCGGCTGCTTCCGGCGCGTTTGCAAAGGTTGAGTGCCCCGAATTGCCGTGCTCCACACCATCTGCTTCTGCCGTCTTCGCTGACCCTCGCGAAGCGTCCGAAGCGGGGGGATGATGCTCGTTGTCATTGCCGACGCCATTTCCCCGTACGAAGCCAGCTTCAGTCAACTCCGGTGGCTTCGAAGCGTGCTGGGAATTGCCGCGGCCCGGGCTAGCAAGGCCTGGCTCACCAGGGTCGGCTGCTTCCGGTCGCTTTGCAGAGGCTGACTGCCCCGAATTGCCGTGCTCCACACCATCGGCTTCTGCCGTCTTCGCTGACCCTCGCGAAGCGTCCGAAGCGGGGGGATGATGCTCGTTGTCATTGCCGACGCCATTTCCCCGTATGATGCCAGCTTCAGACAACTCCGCTGCCGCCTTTGCAGACCCTGGCTCCGAAGCGTGCTGTGAACTACCGCCCGCTTCGGTGCTAGAGCCCCCGTTGATCGGCTCATTCTTCGATGTGAGATTTTCAACTGCCGTCACCGTCGCGCTATGAGCAAGCACGATCGGTGATACATGAGCCGACGGGGCGGACCCATCATCGTTCTCATCCGTTGTATTCACCGAATCGCTAGTGAAGGTTCTGAACCTGGTCGCTCCCCCTAAGCCGGTCCGAGCCTGCCCGAATTCGAACCTCAGGCCGTCATCGGCAAGAGTGTTCCAGACTGCAGCGGCTCCGAGTGTGCTCTCGCTCGTCCCGATAATTATGTGGGTACTGTCCGCATCCAGAACAGCTTCGGTTGCGGTCGCCGATGTCAGCGCTTCTTCGAGCTGCTCCAAGGTGATCGCGACAAACGTGCCTTCCGGCTGGCCGGCGAAATCCGCCTCTGCAATGGAGACGATCCCCTGCAGATGGATTTCCAGCAGGCCCCGGTCCCCGACATCAAGAGTCCGATCGGTCGGATTCACGTAGACGATCGTTTCGTTGGTTGCGGGATTGTAGATCCAAGCGAGGGTATGCGGCGGTATAGACTTGCTTGCTGCTGTCATATGGAGCCAGGCAAGCGCTCCGAAAGCGGCAAGATTGATCCTGCTCGATCCAGATGCGAAATCGAAGCCGGAGTGGGAAGAGGTCGAATGGGAATCGATCGGGGAGCGAAAAACAACGTTTTCGCCAACGTTGCCGCCCATCAGTTGATCGCGGCCATCTCCGCCAATACCGGCACCGCGACCAGAGCCCAGTGAGCCAAGAGGTTCCTGCAGGTTGTCATCCGCAGCGCCATGGCTCATTTGGCTCGAAGTGCCTTCTCCAGCGACGCGTTCGTCGCCGGTGGTCACAAGCGCGGCAGGCAGGCGCAAATCGTGCAAAGGGAAAGCCGGAGGCGAGCCGTCTACATCATTGGTATCAGCATCGGTTATTGCGGCCAGTTTTGTGTTCGCATTCTCGCCGGTGACCACCACGAAGCTGTCGATCGGCGCTTTGCCCGGGTCATGCGATTGCACGGCAAGATGGGGGTCGTTCAGTGCGTAGATCAACGCACCGGTCAGAGTGGCGAAGGTGCCATACCCTCCGTGAGTCAACGTCGGCGTGGACGCAAGCCGCGGGAATTGATGTTCCGCAGTCGGGTCACCAACGATCTGTGTGTCGCTGGTTCCCCGCAGTAATGGCGTAGGAAGATTGGGCGTGCTCGATCCAACTGGGCCGTAGTCTTTCCATGGTTTGGAGCCTACGGATTGCTCAGCCGGGCGCAGCCCTTCCATTGCCGCCGTCGGGTTCGTGACCAGGCTCGCCTTGGCGAAGAGGTCCCTCTCGGTGGGCGTCTCGCCGGAGTCCCAGAGCACGAGGTGTCGGAGAATAGCTCTTTTCCAGGGCTCATATTCGGCATGCTCTCCAGCGCGACCGGCGCTATCGTCATCCGGATCCACATCGTTCGCTTCCGACGCCTTGAGTTCGTCCGCAATTGCGAACGCCAGAAACGCCAGCGCAGGCAGGCCGAAACCGGACGGGCGCCGCAACAACGCGAGGGTAGCGAGCACAGTTCTGTTGGTAATTTCAAGCTTCTGAAATATGTTGTACAGGTGTACTTTGACTGTCCCTGGGGAAACGTTTAGCTGGCGCGCGATCTCCTTATTCGACATTCCTTCTGAGACTAGCTGTACAATTTGACGTTCCCGGTGCGTCAACAGCTCCAGCATCGTTTCAATTTTGCCGCCGCCGTCAGTTCCCTCGCCGGCTGGAAAGAGATCGGATTGCTCGGGCGACACGCTGCGCTCTGTCATCAGCCGCAGTAATCGCAGCATAGTGGCCGACGAAGCATGCTTCGAGATTGCGCTGGAGGCGCCAGCAGCAATAGCTGCGGCCAGATCGTGATCTGCTTCGGATTCGGTAAACAACACCAAGCGCGTGGGGAGATTCTCAGCTTTCGCAATCGCGAGGATCTCGGGTACCGTCAGATCTGGCAGGTTGTCAGCAACAAGCGTGACGTCGGGTGTCAAATTCCGAATTGCTTCGAGGCACCTTGTCCCATCGCTGCATGATGCGACAACGTCGAAGTCCTGCTGTGCCCCGAATACCGACTTCAGTCCCTGTAGAACGATCGGTTGTCGATCTACGATCAGAAGCCGGATCCGTCTCTGCTTCACAGACACGTCTAACATTGGAACTCTGCCTCGGCCCGGCCATCTATGTACTTCGGCATATGGCCGGGGCCAAGCGGCATTATTAAAATACAATTAATAGAATAGGGAAAGAGGGTAATAGAGTAGGGAAAGAGGGCCCAACGGCTTAAAAATGACCCAAAATCGCAAGCTTTTATGGTATTTAGGTGAGAAATATATCATTTGACCCAATGGCCATTGCGATTGACTGGCTTGACGCTTACCGCGCGGGCGACATCGAGGCGATCTTAGAAATGTATGCCGAAGGTGCCGTGGTTCGCTGCGGCTGCGGGGGCGTCAAGACCGTTACCGGCCACGAGGCACTTCGTGCCTATTGGATTGATCGCCTCCGAGAATATCCGGCGGGTACATTGAACGATCTCAATCCCTCGCACGACGGGACCATTATCTCGTACGTCACCAAGAGTGGTGTCATGAGTGCGCTCTTCTCGTTTGACGTTACCGGGAGGATCAAGGAGCTGGACTGCAGTCCCTGCCACTAGACCCGCGGCGCGATCCAAGCCCGCGTTGGGTGACGTGTTGGCCTTGCAGTGCAAAGCCGGCGTTCCCGTACGAACGCGTCGTTGCGAGCCCGTTGCGTGCCACTCCTTAGCGATGGCATGTCGAAGGACATACGCCTTCAGCGTCTTCAACGCGGATATCAGTGGGCCATATGCCTACGTCGCGGCATGCGATTGTCGGGCCGCGCGCGCGCGCCATCGATCATGGGAACCATATCTGTGGTGGTCGGTTGGCTTGCTGTTGAGCTGCACTCCGCAGAGCAGCTCAACACATCGGCATGAGTTCTAGTGCCGAGTATCCGTCGGGAGCCAATTCCATGATGGACCATGCGACTAGAATTGGTAATCGTTTGTTAGCAGCGTTGCCGCCAGCGGATTTTGCTTTGCTAGCGCCTCATCTGCGGAAAGTCGTGATCGAACGCAATTCCGTGCTCATCCGATCGGGCGATCGGATCGAACATCTTCTCTTCCCCCTCAGCGGCGCGATCGCCGCGATCACGGAGCTGCCGAACGGGCAGACAGTTGCCACGGCGATAATCGGGCATGAGGGCGCTGTGGGTTTGACGTCAGCGTTTGGCGCATCCGCCGCGCCCGCGACCGCGGTCGTCCGCCTATCCGGGGCCGCGCTGCAGATCTCGCCTGCGCAATTCCTGGCAGCCCAGCATCGCAGCCCCGCAATCGCATCCATGGTGCAGCTCTTCACGATGTCGTTGTTGACACAACTCCAGCACGTGGCGGCCTGCAATGCGCTGCATTCCGTCGAAGCGCGCTTAGCGCGCTGGCTTCTCCACATCCACGATCGTGCGAATGAAGGTGACCTGCTCCCGCTGACGCAAGAAACATTGTCGGAGTTGCTCGGCGTTCGCCGCACCACCGTCACGCATGTCGTGTGCACAATGCGCGCGTCAAGAGCGCTGAAATCCAGTCGGCGCGGCCAGCTCGAGATTGATCGGCCGCGGCTCGAAGCCGTGGCATGCGAGTGCTACAAGGTCATGAGCCGCAGAATCGATCGGATAGTCTCGCACGGCGCGGTCGGGCTCATCCCTGGGGCTCCAGCGCGGCACCCCCGCTCACCCGGTAGCCGAATAGCCGGGACAGGCTCGTAGGCCGGTTCGCTTTCCCGAGCCATCCGCACGCACCGCTTCGGTCATCCATTTGCTTTGGGACGCTCGCTACAACACCGCAATTTATTGAAACCAAGCAGCACGGGCATGAGCTTCGCCTGTGCGAAGCTGGAACGACTGCCCGCGGTCCGAGCTCGACATGGGGGACTGTCCGCCTTGCGCAGCTTGCGCTGACGATTTTCTTCTCGACCTACCCGGTCTCTGAGCTTCTCGAGTTCTGCGAGCTGGGCGACAAGCGCTTCGAGACGCTCTCGAAGAAGGGCCGCAGGATTCTGCGCTCGAATGCGGGTATTCATGACACGCCTCCTGACCGAGTCTCCCGGGAGGCCGCTCGGCTGGCCAGATATGCTTTCGGCCTCGCGTTTGACCTGTCGGAGCACAAGGCCCCGGCCCGGCTTGACCGCACGGCAGCCCATCGAGCTCCTTCATGGGATGAGAAGATCTTACCGGCTGGATTGGGTTGCGCTGGAAATTTGAGTACTAGCTCCGGGGCAATCGGCCTTGCGCTTTTCCTCGTCTTCTTCTGCGCAATCGACCCCACCATCTGCACTTGGAATTCCAGAGCCGCCGCCGGTTGCGAAGGGCCCTTTTGCATTGCCTCCGCCAGCACCGGCCCCGCCGCTACCGCCGGATCCGCCGCCGGATGTCCCTCCGGCACGAGAAGATCCAGCAGAGCTACCACCAGGTGCTCCCCCACCCCCTGATGATCCGCCGCTGGAGCCCTCCGGGGCGGCCGCGGACGACCGATCATTGTCGAAGAACGACTGGCCGCTGTCGCTTTGCCTCGGCCCGTGCAGGCCGCCCGAACGGGCAATGGCTTTTGAGGTCAGGGAGGTGGACAGAAGCAGCGTCATGGCAGGGGGCGTCACGGCTGCAAATCTTCCGCAGGTCTTCAAAAACTCCCGCCGGTCGTCATCCTCGTTGCCGTCACGGGTCACGATGCGCCTCCTCGATTTAAAACGATATTTAGATTATTATATATTAAATAGATTTTCAACCAAGAATTTTCTTTACCTGGCGAGAGGTTGCTGAACGTGCGCATGCCCGGGACCGAAACTCGGCAATTTGCCGCGCTTCCCCCGATTTTCCGAGCACACTCGCCCGACGCACCGATTTGAGTTGCTTCCCGGAATTTAATTTAGTTAAATTAATTAACCACCGGGCGGAGCCCGGTTACAATGGATCACTGCGATGCCACTGCAATTCTATCGGTCCGTCCGGGACATGGAGATCTGGAGTGCGAGCAGCCACGGCTTCTCGTTCGTGATCAGTTTCGAAAGCCCGGGAGGTCCGGGCTTTCACGGACGCTTCGGCTACCTGGCGAGTTGGCGTCCGCTCCACATCAACCAAGCCGCAATCAAGATTGGCGGCTCGCCCTTTCGAACGTTGTCCGAGGCCGAAGGGGCCTGCCTCAACATGATTGAGCATCTGGCACCGCGATAGGCCGCCCCTCGCGCAAACTCCCGAACGCGCGCCAGACGTACCCGTCAATTCGCGCTGGCGGGATCCTGACGCAACAGATTAGGGGAATCCGGCTCATCTGGCGCTGCATGCAGCTCCCTTCGCGAGATCGCCAATGCTGCGAGAACCGTACGATTGCTGATTTCCAGCTTCTGGAAGATATGATGAAGGTGGACCTTGATCGTACCGTCGGCAAGATTCAACCGACGCCCAATCTCCTTGTTCGATAGCCCCTCCGATACGAGCCGCATGATCTGCCGCTCCCGGTCCGTTAGTTGCGTCAGGGGCTTCACACCGGCGAGGTCGTCCTCGCTGATGTGCCCAGTGCTCGGCGAGGCCGCAGCTTGGCCCTGGGCAGCTTTCCGCAGGGTTGCGACCAGCATCTCCACGTCCGAATCCTTCGAGAGGACGATGCAGGCGCCGTCCAAGGTCAGCCTTTTTAACTCACTGTCGCCCGTGATACCGGTGAAGAAGATTACCGGAGCGCGTGCGCCGACGGCGTTTGGACGAGCGAGGATCTGCTGTCGACTGAAGTCGGGCAGTGCAGCATCGACAAGCGCCACGTCCGGTGCAAGAAATCGAATTGCCTCGATACAGCTTGCGCCATCGCCGCAGGAAGCAACGACCGCAAAATCACGCTGCGCCGCAAGAACGCTCCTAATTCCTTGCAAGACGATCGGGTGTCGATCAGCGATAACAATTCTGATGCGGCGCATGCTTCCCTTGCCTGTTGCTAACAACCCCCCTTGCGGCCGTTTAATCCCACTCTCCTTTTGAGACGCGCGGGTTATAGCCAGCCAGCTCCGTCAATAATGTCGCAGGTCTTAGATCGGAGACAGCACCTGACGGCAACGCTCGATGGCCACACTATCGTAACTCGCCCAGAGAATGCGTGCAGCACCGTAAGAATGCGGTGCTCGATCCAAAATTCGAAACCGCGAATTCTACGAGGATAATGACATTCCGACTACAATTTCTGATGGTTTCAATCTGAAAATAATCGCCAGGAATGTCCATCGGCGTACTAAGGGGCGAGTCGCTATTATGGTCAACATCCAACTAACTTAGTTAGAGCCGAATATTACGAACGATATATAGGGACATTCACGATTCAAATCTAACATTCGACGAAGTTTCATTGAAGCGAGGCCGTTCGTGAACGCCCTCGCTCCGGGAAGGGAGGCGAGAAAAGTATTACTATTCATCAAAGCAACGGCTGGTAACAGAACAAGGCCGCGGTTGATCGTGGCACGTGTAGTACCGCTGGAAGTCCAGCAATGCGTTTGAATCCGTATTTCGATAATTCAGCAACTTCAATGATTAGCACGGACGTCGTTGGCAATGAGTAGGTGTTCACATGTATTCTTCGGCAGTTTTGCGTCAAACACATAAGGCCCTCATCGTTCAATTCACCGAATTGCAGAACTTACGTAGTCGCGTATTGAAAGCAGAGGAGCGATTGCTCGCGCCCAAACGACGAGCCCACGGACGGAGGGCGTGTAGGAAGCGACCGCCCGGTCGGAGACACGGTCTCAACCGCTAGCACCAGGTACTGCGCTGCACACGAGCGCGGCCGCGCGGCCGGATCGCGCTTGCCCAACCCTGCTATGACCTGATAATGCCCGCTCTTGATTCGGTTGGGAAGTAGCTGGGGACGGCTTCCATGGAGAAGAGTGACTGGGCCAACTCGACCACGGCCGAGCTGTGGCGGCTTTACGATGAGGTCACGACCGTTCTCAGTCGGAGGATGACCGCGGAAAAGGTCAAGCTCGAAGAGCGGCTGCGCAAGATTGAGGGGACCGCGGATTCGTCCCCGAACGGGGGGCGTCCGCGCCGCCCCTACCCGCCGGTGCTGCCGAAATACCAGAACCCGAAGGACCCGTCCGAAACCTGGTCCGGCCGCGGCAAACAGCCCCGCTGGCTGAAAGCGCAGCTGCGCGCTGGCAAGAAGCTGACCGATCTCCTGATCGACCGCTCGACCGCACAAAGACGCCGCCGGACCGGCTGATTCCCAGCCGCACCGCGGCGGCCCAATGGGCCGCCGAATTTATCGATTGTCGTCCTCTTTCCCGTTGGGGGTGCCGTCACCGCCGCCATTCCCGAAGCCATTGTTGCCACGCACAATGCGCCCCCCTGAACTGGCTATCGCGGCCGAGGTCAGGGAAGTGGAGAGCAACAGCGTCACTGTCGGAGGAGTGACCGCGGCGAATTTTCCGCAGGTCTTCAAGAACTCACGACGATCATCGCCTTCCGCGTCGAGTTGGGACATCGGCTCGTCCTGCTGCATTCCAGCCCAATCCTCAAGGTAGACCCAAAATCGTCGACCCTCAAATTAAATAAGTTAATCGCGTGATTTGAATTGCGCGACTGGAGATCACGATTGCGTTGGCCGGCGGTGCCCGGAGATCGAAATCTCTGGTGCGCTAGAGCTCAAGCATTCAGCTTCCGGTTTATTTTGACATTTAATCCAGAACCAATTAATAATAACATTTAATTTGAAGGCGGACTTGGGAGCCCAGCTCCAAGCGCTGCAGCCGGAGTCTGATAATCCAGCGAGAGCGCCTCCAGCTGCATTATTTAGCTCTAACTATGCCGGACCAGCGCAGGGCAACCAAATGCCTTAGCACCGGCAGGAATATCCTTATTGACGAAAGAGTTGGTCCCAATAATAGCCTGATTGCCGATCGTCACGCCCATCTGAACCACCGAGTTCGGCCCAATGTATACACCATCACCGATCCGAGTGGGAGCGCAATCAATTGGCTCCCTTCCGAGCGATATTGAACGATTCACCGTGTGATGCGTATAGATCTGAACGCCCGCGGAGATGGAGCACCAATCGCCGATCTGCAAATCTCCACCTGATCCATCCAGAATACATCCCGGTCCAATCCAAGTATTTCGGCCGACCTTAACAGACCCCAGTACGAGCACGTTGTCGTACATGGTGCTGCCCTCTCCAAAACCATATGCCGCGGCGTTATCGGCGCGCTCCGTGAGTAGGTCTCCAACCGATACCCTACGATCAAATTGCTCCCTCTTGCGAACGGCGAGTTCGCGCAAAAACGCTCGCGCGAGTGCATGCCATTTGTCGATAACGTGATCAGACATTCTGGGATCGAGCTGTGAATTCATGGAAGCTTACCTTTCCCGCAATCCGCTCATAGCATCAACGACCAGCTGCTGTACAACAAGGCCCCAATGCCTAGTTGAACGTCTCGCAATTGCGGCAAATCCGCCTGTGGGCTGCCACCAAAACACCCTTGGGCACCCCGCCAGCGCCGGGCATCCTGCATGAGAAAGGTCGTTTCCTGGCAATCCCACTCCGCACCGGAAAATTGATGATCCTCTTTCTGGAGGTGGCCCTGCCTCCAGGGGTGTTTCGAAGCGAGTTGATCTATCCCACCGGCCCACAAGATCGCCCGCAGTTGGAAGGTGAAGGCATAGATGACCCTCATGAGTTAGACACCTCCTTTGATTTTCCTCAAGAAAATTGGCTTCGTTCCGCAGCATTCCACTAGTTAGCCCACGGGGGTCCGAACAGAGCAAGGTTATTCAGCCCAGACAAAACAGGCACAATCGGATCAACCTGTCCCGCTTGTCCTGGGAGCGACAGACATACCGCTCGACCATCTTGAGGTCCCGGACGGTACCAATGCGGGGCATCGTCGCCTCCTGGCACCGGCCGGTTCGACGCCGGATCCGAGCCCGGCGCCAGTCCGCACAATTGACTCAGATGCCACCGCACGCGCGTATCAGGTCGAGTTCGGCCTGAGCGGTCGATCGGGCCTGCGCCAGGTGCGCCGTCATACCAGCTTTTGAGATTGTCGTTCTGATACCCTTTTACCGCGTACCGCGGCCGTAGTTTTGAAGCCCCCATCGTTACGAACTCTTGAGGACTGCTGCTATCGGCCCAGAACGGCCGCGCGATCAACGCTTTGCAATTTCGCGCAAAGCCCGATCAAATCGCCCTGAAGCATCTCTCTCGTAACGATCGATAGCCATCAGTTCGGGAAGGCCGCGTCGAAACGCTTCTGCGATGCGCGTTGGATGATCTTCAGGCAAGGGAGCAGGCGCTTTTACGCGACGAAGGCGCGGCATTCTGTTGCGTGACATAGCTCGATCAATTTGCTCCATCTCGCGGCGTGTGAAGATGATTGGATCGATCTGAGTTAGAACATATGAACGACGCAACCGACCAACGGATAAAATGCGCTCGATCAACGATAGCTTGGTTCGTCTGACGCGCTCAAGCTCAAGAAGGGCATACGCCAAGCTCCGGGCGGACTCCCGTCTTCTGATACCGACCTCATCATCGACGAGTTCGCGAGCCAGCAGCTCGATTGTCTCCCCATGGCGACCTCGCAGATCGACGGACAAGCCGTGCCGGGTAGCATTCTTGCATGCCCGTTGCTTGCCGCCTCGCGAGCGCGGCCCCGTGCTTCGGCTCGCATTGGCCCGGTTTGCTCGAAGCTGCCGTTCACTAGCCATCAAGTTCCTCCGGCTGCTCATCAACCGATTTCGGTGCTTTCGATCCTCTCGCTCTGGTCTCGTCTTCCGACTTTTCTGGCAGCGAAGCCTGGACACGATAGGCCTGGATCGCGCGGAGCTTTTTGATCCAATTACTCTGCGCAGAGATCAGCAGTCTGTTGAGGGACTGCAACTCTTCCGCCCTCAGTCGGTAGGCTTCCGTTTCGACGTCATCTTCTGAGAGTCCGAGCTGCCTCAACCTCTCCAATACAAACGGCCTGACCGCATCATCACTGTAGAAAGATTTTGCCTGCGGGTCAGTATCCACACCGCCAATTAACGAGGTCGGCTCGATCAGATTTTGCAGTGCAGCCACTTTAGCATTGTTGATAATTCCTGCCGCCAAGGACTGAAGACGCTCGCTGTCCCAAATCGCGTTAATGAGCTGTCGCGTCAGCAACCGCTCAATTGGCGTACGGGGATTTATTTCAGCGAGAATTTCCGCTCGAAAAACTCTAAACTTGCGGGGCGATTCCGAATGCAACAGCACCGTCTTGAAAAACTGATCGAATAGATCATCGCAGGGCGGCTTGCGGGACATTGGGCTTCTCCACGAGGATTTCCGCGTATCACCCGCCAGTTCAAGTGCTTCGTCTTAACAAGTTGTCTATGCGCCGCCGCGTCCGCGGCTTCGGATCGTTTTCAACAGAAATGTATGTGGCGACATGCACGGCCAACCTTGGTAAAGGTCCAAAATAGATCACCCCAGAAGCTTCGAACGCCACAAACTACGTCATAATGACGCTTGATAGTCGATCCCGCTCGGTTGCACGGAAGTCCGGTTCGCTGATCGTCTAGCATGTCGCCGATTGCGGCTGCGTCAGATTGGCGGGGCAATGGGTGCGGAGATTACGGATCGTGGAGAGCAGAGGATCGCCTGCGGTCTTACCAGCGGAGCAGCAATGCAATCACCGAAACTCAGTTCGATGGAATGCGATACGACATCCTAAAACTCCAACCGCGTCGTCCGAGGACTATCGGCGCAGCATGTCTCTGGTCACTTTCCGGAGGCGAACGCCTGAACCTCCACCGTTCTCTTCAATGAACTCGACGCCGGCCGCCTCTAATGCCCGGCGAATCGCTTGATCATTTGCCGCCGTCAAGGATGTGGACTCATCCGCCAGTTCAGCTCTGCGGATCGTGGCTACTCCCACAGCTGACTCACGCGCGAGATCTTCAGCTCGCCACCGAATTAGGGAGCGAGCGGCGCGAATCTGAGCGCTAGTCAAAGGAGCTCTCATGCTTGACACCTACAAAGATCATGTGATATTTTATATATCATTTGATGCGTAAGTTCGCTCCATGGGATGGAAGGAGACAAGCATGCGGGCAATTGATTCTACAAAGGCTATTCACCACCGCAGGCACTTTATCGGCGGAAGCGACGCTCGGATCATCATGGGTACCGACGCTGGAGCGCTGCTTCGGCTCTGGGAGGAAAAATCCGGCAGAGCCGAGCCTATCGACTTGTCGGGCGACCTGATCGTCCAGCTCGGCACCGCGACCGAGCACCTCAACCGCACCTGGTACGAGCGGCAAACCAGCCACGCGATCGAACACGTTCAGCGACGGGTTTTGCACCCGGTCCACCGCTGGATGGGAGCGACCCTAGATGGCCGGGTGCACCAAACCGGTGATGTTTTCGAAAGCAAGTTCGCGCTGCCCTGGAATTTCTCGGAGGAAGCGGCGGCGGACAAGCACATGGCGCAGCTGCAGCACAACATGTGGGTGGTCGCCGCCCGCGCCGCGGTGCTGTCGATCATCACCGGTGGTGGCAAATGGGTCGAGATCAAGGTCCATGCCGACCCGCTGTACCAGCATCTGTTGCTGACCGCGGAAAAGAAGTTTTGGCGCTGCGTGCAGACCGGCGAGGCGCCGCAGCTGTTTGGCATCGAGCCGCCGCGGCCGCGGCTGGCGGCGGTGCGAGTGGTCGACATGGCAGGCTCAAACGCCTGGGCGGAACTGGCCGCGCTCTATCGCCAAACCCGGACCGCGGCGCTTGAGCACGAACGGGCGAGAACCGAGCTCAAGGCACTGGTGCCGGAGGACGCCAAGGAGGCAAGCGGCCACGGCTTGCGCGCCAAGCGTTCCAAGGCGGGCGCGATCAGCTTCGAATTGATCGACGCCGCGTAAGCGGCCTGCCGAGACCAACCACGCTGCAACTGGGCCCGGCGTAGGCTCACGCTTGAGAGAGTCTATCGATGCAGCCACCGTTTGACTTCGTCCATCTCGACCCCTCCTCCGATCCGCCGGAGCCGTATCAGGAGGCGTTCGAACTGCTCTGGGAGTTTTGGGCCAAACTGCACGGCTTCGAAGCGCCCTGCGCCCAAGACCACGTGCTGCTCGGCCTGGTCCGTCACCTCAAGCACCAGCTGGTCATTGCCGGAGTCGTCTTGGCGGTCCAGCTCGACGTCCTGAACAACCGATGATTCCAGCGGAGACGGCGATGCAGCGTTCCAGCGAGACCATCGGCCAGATCGCCGGCGCGTTGGCCAAGGCGCAAGCCGAGCTGGCCAACCCCGAGAAATTATTGACCGCCACGATCATATCGCCGTTCCCACGCGAGGAGAGCCGGACCTTCCGCTACGCTTCGCTCGCCAGCGGCCTTGACATCGTGCGCAAGTGCCTCACCCGATACGAGATCGCGACCGTGCAGGCCACCGCGATCGATGCCGGCCCCGGGCTGATCAGGCTCACGACCACCCTGCTCCACAGCTCTGGCGAATGGATTGCCTCCGACTGGCCGGTGTGCGCGGTCACTGATACCGCCGCCCCGCACCGCATGGGCGCCGCCCTGACCTATGCCCGGCGCTACGCGCTATTCACCCTGGTCGGCATTGCTGGCGAGGACGATCTGGACGCGCCGGATGCAGTCGCGGTGCCTTCCAACCTCGCCGAACCAACGATTTTATCGGCACCGGGACCAAAGCCCGTTAGAGGCGTACTGAACCGGTCACCTGCGCTCAGCAGCACCTTCTCGGCCGAGCTGCGGGACCGCCTATTGATTCAGCTTGGCGAAATTGCCAACGAAGAAGGTCTCCTCGTTTGGGCCAAGACCAGCCTTCCGCTTAAAAGCACCCTCGTGGAAGCGGACGCGCGACTGGTCGAGGCGGCCTACCAGAAGAGGCTCGAGACATCGGCCGATCCCGAACTCAGCCCGGCACAACAGGAAGACGTATTGTCTGGCGAACAGATGCCGATCAAACAGCACGTCGGTGGCGACGCGAGCGAAGCTCGCGCCTCTGAGGCTGAAACGCAACAAACCGGCCTTGCTTTCCCGAAGGAGCCTCCAGGCAAACGCAGCAAGGCGCATCTGCTGTTCATTCGGGAACAGCCCTGCCTTGTCTGCAAGCGAATACCATCCGATGCCCATCACATTAAGTTCGCGCAGCCGAGAGCGCTCGGACGCAAGGTCAGCGATGAGTTTACGGTCCCGCTTTGTCGACTTCACCACCAGACTTTGCATCGGCACGGCAACGAAAGGGCCTGGTGGGCCGACATGCAGATCACCCCTTTGCCCATCGCAGGTGAACTATGGGCGGCAAGCCCGATCCACGGCAGCGCGAACGCCGGCAAGCAAGACGCCCTCAGCAAAGAGGCGGCGGCGCAATGAAAGGTCTAGCGGTGCCTTCAGCAGGGGACACGGTGCGCACAAGTATGCATCGCAAGGATTAGCACCACACGCGGTAGACCTGGACACGATAAGAAGTTCTAGGGCGCGTAGCCTTATCCCTTGCATTTGCGCCTCGCTTCCATAAGGACGGTTCAAGCGAAGCAAGACCTTCGCCGGCATCACGCCGTGCATCCGCTCGGGCCGGAGAGTTCAAGAACAGCTTCGTCGATCGACAGCGGCCCGATCAGCGGCGTCAACGCAGCGGCGCGAAAGGAGACATGCATGCCATACGTGAGACCACCTCGCCGGAACGGCCGAGCAGCAAGGCGGGAGCGCAAAACGGTTCGCCGGCGAATGGTTTCGTTGCTTCGGGCAAGAGCGACTTCGTGAGGCTTTTGATCGTATTGCTTAAGCTCCGCTTCTGGAAGCCGCTCGCTAGCAAGTCCAAGTGATAGCGCAATCGGATGCCTTTTGCACACCTCATCGGACATCACGATAGTGCACAGCCGTAGCCTTGGGGTGCGGCACCTCGGACAAGAGTGTTGGCTGACCCGATCACACCTCGACCCACTTCAGGGGGCGGTTGAACGCAGCAGGTCTGCCCACGCTCGCGCGACCTTCTGCTCTCCGGACGAGCCGAAATGACAGTCGTCATATCGATCCAGAGCGTCAAGCAAGGCGTCTGAATTAACTCCGGTTCTCAGATTGCGGGCGGGATCGGGGAGGGCCAATTGAGCGCGCGCTATCGGGTTATCCGCGGAATGGTTGCGCGTTCCACCGTTGCTTGCTCCCAGGCACTTGGTTGCGATGGCAACGTATACCGGCGCCGCGACTCCCTGAGACCTCAAGGAACTGACGAGCGATAAGAAGCGATCGTAGTAGTCCTTCTCGTTCGTTCTCTTCACATAGTCGATTTCACCCTGGACCCAGAGGACATGCGTCACAGCATAATCCCGCTCCCGCAGTTGGCCCGCCGTGTCGATCATGGTTCTGTTCAGATCCCCGCCCTGCCCCCAACGGGAGACTTCGGCGCCGCTGATGGCTAGGGGCGCCAGTATGACTTGGTCGAACGATCCGCGATCCAGCAGAAGGTTGCCAAGTTCGGTCCAATATTCCCCGCTGACGCCGTCAGATCCCAGCAGTGGCGACGCAGCGACATAGCATCGCCCATCAAAGTAATTTACAAGGGCACCTCCATGTTGCGAGCGGAACCGCTGCCCCCCGTGATTTCCAGCGTTTGACTGCCCCATTAGCAGCAGCACGGCCGTACGGTCCGTCTGCTCCGGGCAGCTGACAGCTTTCTTCTGATCGCCCGATGCGAGCCGGCCGGCTTGATCAAACGTATAAAGGTCTTCGGGAGCCATCCCGCCCGCGCGAGTCTTCAAAGCATGAAAAAAAGGAAGTGGAAATAATTTATGGTTAGCGCTGTACGCTCCAATCAAATAACCCGCGGACAATAGAAGACTCGCTAATAAAAAGCCGTTACGCGACATGTGCATTCGAACACCTAAAGCTCGGCCCCCCGCGCGCGTTGGAAATTAGCGGAAGGACCGGTGCTGCGAAAGGGCCCTGGCGAGCAGTGATTACTTTGGCGCCCGACTACGCGGAGACATCGCTCGCGTGGTACAGCTCAGCCGTGAAACGTCGGCGTGTAGTCTACTTACAATTGATCGCCCGTCGCCTTTACGTCATCAATCCACAGGAGCCGACACCTGTAGGGCGGCATTGATGGGGAGCGGTGAAGGAGAGCACCGTGCCCGATGCAGTCCTTTCTCACGCATCAGACGTCAAGTATTATAGTGTCTGATCGAAGCCGGGGCTATTCAAGTTTTGTCGCGTATTTCATGAACATCGATCTGGTTCTCCTGAGGCTTGTCAACAGCATCGCTCATCGTTCATCGAGCTTTGATGCGTGCGTCAGTTTTTTGGCCGATCTCCCGCTGTTCAAGGGCGCGGTTTTGACATCTGTCCTCTGGCTGGTCTGGTTCCAACCCGACCGCGACAAGCAGCTTCGTCGCGCGCTAGTCGTTTCAACCCTTCTTGGGACGATCGCGTCACTGGTTCTGGCGAAAGTCATCCGGTCTGTGTTGCCATTCCGACTCCGACCTATTCACGACGCGACGAGTGGCTTCATACTGCCTTACCACGTCTCGAGCGAGACACTTTGGAACTGGAGCTCATTCCCGAGTGATACAGCTGCTATGGCATTTGCTTTAGCCGGGGGGATATTGATGATCCGCCGTGAGTGGGGATACATTGCTGCACTCTACAGTTTAGTCGTGATTTGTATCCCCCGCATTTACCTAGGTTATCACTATCCGTCGGATGTTGCTGCGGGCGCCCTATTGGGCGGCCTATCTGCATTTGTTATGAGCTGGTACCCAATCAGGTCGCCACTAAGCCGCCCGATTCTATCGTGGAGCCAATGCTCTCCGGGTACGTTCTACTGTGCATTTTTCGTTCTAACGTATGAGGTCGCGACGGTCTTCGAGAACACGCGGCAAATTCTGGTTGCCGCCGGGAAATTGTTTCGATAGGGCGAGCGCTCATGCGGTGGGTGGCGGCACCACCTCGCAAAGCGCCCGGTCCCATTGTGCTTCCGCAGATCGGCGACTCGTAAGATCGAAGCCAGGCCGCCGATCAGCTACGTGGTCCTGCGGCACGCCTACGTTCTACCAGGATTGCATCCCGATTGAAACAGCCAAGTCTATTTTTGTACGAGCGCCGGCCCGTCTCGTTTGACAGACGCGCTCAAACCCCATGCAGATCAAGAGCTCGACAAACAGGTCGGAACGGCCATCCAAACAGCGACATCGATCAGCAGCTTCCGTAGGCCTATTGCCGTCACGAGCTCAAGCTGTGGCCTGAGAACGACGCTTACCTCTCAAAGGGTACGCAAATAGCCGATGATGGCTTGGAGCTTTGTCGTGCTGGCCTCACCTTCGAAATCCATCCTCGTCCCAGGACAGAAATTGCCTGGCGCTTTGAGAAACTCCGCGAGGCGTTCTTCGGTCCATGTGCCTCCCACCCCGCGCAAGCTTGACGAATAATCCGGATAGCTCTCGACCGACGCGACTCGACGACCCAGGATGCCGAGCAGGTCCGGTCCAATCCGATTTCCACTGATCAACTTCGACTGATGGCAGCTACTGCACTTTTCGGCAAAAAGGGCTTCGCCCGTTGTACTTTCTCTCGGACGAAGCGAGATCAATAATTGGTCATCCGTCCATAGCAACAGGCTGCCATCATGACCCTCCATGAGATCGCGAATGCCGCTTCCGATCGGGACAGCCTCGAGGTATTTGACTTGACCTTCCCGAACGCGCGCACGAAACAGCGTCGCCGCCTTGAGTGTGGCGATCAGGAGATCACCTTGCCACTGCGAAAACGCTCCGCGCTCCACCCCGACTAGATTCGAAACTGCGATCGAGGGCACCCAAGCGAACACTGGAACTTCATAGCCCTTCTGCCCCGCTTCAGACTTGTTCAGCGGCCACGAGAAAGAACCATAATCTGTTCCATAGGTCGCGTATGGCCAGCCATAGTTTGCGCCCCGGACCAGCCGATTGAGTTCGTCGCCGCCTTGCGGGCCATGCTCGGTCGACCATATTGTCCCAAACGGGTCAACGTAGAGGCCTTGCGGATTCCTGTGACCGGCCGTGAAAATTGCAGCATAGCCATCACGGATGTTGATCGTAATTGTTTTACCGTACGACGCGGACGGATCCTGCGGATAAGCATGAACTGAAGCAAGCCCGTCGAAGCCAAAATCACCGACAGTCAACAGCAGCGTGTCTGTGCCTAGGAGGGCCATCCGCCCTCCTCCAAAATAACCGACAAACGGAATGCCCCGCCGGCGGTGCTCCCCGCGGACCGGAAGACACGGTGTGGTTTCGTACAGAGTTTTCCATTCGGAAGAAGCTTCGCCGCGAAGAATTGCGGCGCGGTCAGACTCCAGCACGGAGACTCGTTCGGTCCAACATTCCTCAGTGGCATGCCAGTAAGGATGCGACACGAAGATGCGCGCAACGGCTCCGACTTCCTGAACTAGCAAGCCATACGCTCTGAACCACTCGGCATTGAGAATTTCGTGTCCGGCCTGCCTCCTTTGGCCTTCCTGGGGCGCATTTGCGTGAAAGTGATCCGCCCACGGACGCCCGGCAGCCGCGGAAAACGCCTCGCCGTTGATGGGCGCCCGGTACGGCAGCGTAGAGACAATCACGTGGTCCACGGTTTCCCAGGAGAAGACATGGAGACGACCATCTCCACTCATTACAAGATAACGATCGCCGATCCGGGCCAGCGCACCGCCGCGCACCGCAGATTTTGGAAATGCATTGGAATAAGTGTGAACGTCCAGGTTGTAGAACTCAGTTTTGATCAAACTGTTAGTGTGCAGCGCGGTTTCGGGGGTAACGCGCAATGCGAACGAACCCGCGGCGGCTGCGAGCAGCCCGCCAAGGGCCAAAGCTTGGTGCAGCGCCGCAGTGCCTACGAAGTACGGGGCGGGGACGAGCACCAAGGCAGCCGTGAAAATGCCAAGCGTGATGGCGCGGGAATAATCGGCTTTGGCTAAGACAAACCCCAGGAAGACCACACCAAAAATCGCCGTCGTGGCCACGATGGTCCTGCCCAATCGCAAACCCGGAGATGAGGGCGGGATCAAAAGAGTATATGCGGCGCTTAGGACGAAAGACGCTATAAGACAGCTAAATGGAAGCGACTGGGCTGCGGGAAGCCGCCAAAATGACGGACCAAAACTGAATATTGGAAATAGGAAAAGCAATGCGACAGAGGTCGCATACCACAAGACCAGATAACACCATGACGGACTTTGGCGCCGGCCAGAATTAGCTTTAGCTCCCGTCTGATCGAGAAGCTTGAAGCTTCTCACCACACCTTTGCGGGAAGACGGAACAGTCCTCGTCTTTCGAAACTCCTCAGTTTCTATTCCAACATGCCCCCGGAACTCCATTTCTGTCCTCAATTTTTGTTATCAGTTACCACGCCCAGATTAAATTCTAGGTATTTAATTTACAACTTGATTAATATCGGCGAGAGGTTATTATGCATTACCCGTTGTGCAGTCCGATGCTGGCGCCCGCGCGGTCACGTCCCTTCCTGGCCAACGGCCGCCCACAGCCCGTCACGGCCCGGACTCTGCATGCGAACCCACCGATAGGGCGTTCGCGACCACGGTCTGATCTGTGGCGTGAGATTGTCAAGGACGAGATCGCCGCTTCTGGTGCGCACAAGAAGCACCAGATGATGTTCACCAGAATTGACGATGACTTCGCTCAACAAGAGCACGCGCGATGGCCAGCCGCGCCGCAGCAGCTCGTGGCGCTTGCTCACCGCGTAATCGTTGCAATCGCCACGCGCTGGATTGATGGTCCACACTTCGCCCGCGAGACCGAGCTCGTTGCGAGCCGGCCCGATCGCCCGATTGACGCTGCGGTTAATCTCGCGCAGGTCTGCCCATCGCTTCTCAGTCAACCGGATCGCCCCCCCACGGAAGGAGCGTCGCGGGCGACATTCGGCCTGATAGCGAAGGCAAAATATCGTGTAAGTGAGGGGCGGAAGAGCTGGGCGCCCCAGCTCGATGTAGGCAAGATCCGCTTGGGGGGCCCTTGGCATGACCAGCAAAGCCGCTCGCGCCCACTGAACGCCCCCGATCACGATCGCCATGGCGGCCGCGATGACGGGGCCCAAGGTTCGTTGCATCTGCCGATCCCCCTCCGTACGCCGCTCGTCGGGTCCACCCGGCGCGCCGCGCCACGCAAAGCAATTTAATTCAATATTATAATTCAATTTCGTTTAAATAACAATAATTATTAAATAAGCGGCCGGTCGCGAAAACACAGCAACGAATGAAAGACATGGAGCGAGACGACCTCGATTGGCCCTATTTGCTCTCGGCGAAAAGGGTTGGAGCGCGGCGCGACGCAAGTCGCGCTTCGCGCAACGGTGGACAATAGTCTGCCACCTTTTAATCCTTGCGTTAAATTATCATGCGCGCCAAACGGGCTTCTCGGACAGGACCTATTTCACATGCCGGTCGAGCTACTCGTCATTCTGGGAGCTGAAGCTTCCATACTCGGTTTCGTCGCCGCAATGACCCTGTATGCCAAGCGAATGGACGTTCTGAGCGGACGATCATTCGAGCGCCCCCAACGTCTGCGCCGGAGAGAACCGGCATGTGGCGCTGTCGCCCCGTCGAAAGGTCGGCGATTTACTGCGGTTGACGAAGAGGTGGACGATTTCATCACGCTCGTTTCACCGGATTTCTTGCGGCCCACTAATCGTCAGAATGCTGCTACGGCTCCTTCAAGCTAGCGCGAGGGCGCCGGTCCGACTTCGGACGCGCGCGCGTCGGAGCAGCGCGCCCGCTCCAGGTGCTTGCGACTGCCCGGCCGTGCCTTCTGCGGGGCAGCGACACCGACGCCCGGGGAAAAGGGCGTCTGCCGGCACATGCAATCGAGCTGCTGCCATCTTGCACCAACTCAGCGCTCCTTGAACGCCCGCAGCGCCTGATCCTGCAGCGGCTTGAGCAAGTATGAAAGCGCGGTTCGACCTGCCGTCTTGATGAAGACCTCGACCGGCATGCCGGGCATCACCTTTGCCGAGCCGAGATGCGCCAGCTCTTCCGGCTTCAGCAGGACGCGACCGGTGTAGTAACTCGTGCCGGCGCGCTGATCCTGCGTGATATCTGCCGAGACCATGCTGACCTCGCCGTCGATTTCGGGCGTGGTCTTCTGGTTGAACGCTGCAAAGCGCATCGTCGCGGTCTGCCCCACATAAACCTGGTCGATATCCTTCGGTGGGATCTTAACTTCGACTGCAAGCGAGTCCGCATCAGGAACGATCAGCATGATTTGCTCGCCGGGAGAGATCACGCCTCCGACCGTGTGGACGCTGAGCTCATGGACGCGGCCGGATTGCGGCGCCCTGATATCGATCCGATGCAATTGATCGACAGCCGCAGTCTTGCGCTCGCCTAGTTCGGAAAGTTTTGAGCGCGTTTCGATCAGGTCCTTGCCAACTTCGGTTCGGAGGTCCTGGTCAATCTGAATGATCTGAAGTCCGATTTCGGAGATTTTTCCCTTCGACTGAGCGATCATTCCAGCGAGCTGGCTGCGCTCGCCTTCAATGCGGGCGGAGTCGCGCTCTAGGGAATTGAGCCGCGTGATCGGCACCAGATTTTTCTGCCAGAGGCTGCGCACGCCCTCCAGCTCCTGGCGGATGAATTCGACTTCCTTCTGCTTGGCCTCGGTCTGTCCCGTGTAGCCCTTGATCTCATTCTCCAGCTGCGCACCTTTCTCCTGCAACTGCGCTTTTTGGCCGCTCCTTGCCTGACGTCGGAGGTCGAACAGCTTCCGCTCCGCAGCGATTGCACGGCTGGCCTCGGAGTTACTCTCCTTGGCTCGGTCGAACAGCAGCTTGGGGAACACGACCTGCTCGGCACCATCGCGCTCGGCCTCGAGCCGGGACTGGCGCGCGAGCAGCTCATCGATGCTGTTCGTGACGATCGTCGCATTGGCGAGCGTCTGCGTCTCGTCGAGCCGGATCAGAACGTCGCCTGCATTGACCCGATCGCCCTGGCGCACGCGCAATTCACCCACGATCCCACCCGTGGCGTGCTGAACCTTCTTGACGCTCGAATCCACCACGACGACGCCCTGGGCGATCACCGCGCCCGACAATTGGCTTGTTGTCGCCCAACCGCCGATCCCAAAAGTCACCAGCCCCAACATGATCATACCGACGATCATGTAACGCTGGATGGATTGCATCGCCGGCGCTACCACCTGGCCGTTCATCGGTTGCCTCCTTGAGCTTCCGCGACCACCTTGAGCGGCACGGGATTTCGCAAGACCTTCTTGAGGACTTCCTCTCTCTTGCCGAAGGACTGAACCCTGCCTTCCCCGAGGCACAAGACATGATCGACGGCTTCAAGCGCCTTCGGACGATGGGCGATCACGACGGCGATCCCGTCGCGACGGCGCACGTTCAGGATCGCCTCGGTCAGCGCCTCCTCGCCCTCGGCGTCGAGATTGGAGGAGGGTTCATCCAGCACCACGAGGAATGGTTTGCCGTAGAAGGCGCGGGCGAGCCCGATGCGCTGCCGCTGCCCCGCCGACAGTGTCAATCCCCCCTCGCCGATCTTCGTGCCGTAGCCGTCCGGAAACGAGAGGATGAGATCGTGCGCGCCCGCGGCATGCGCGGCCTCCAGAACAGCGGCGGCGGTCGCCTGCGGATCGAACCGCGCGATGTTCATCGCAATGCTGCCGTCGAACAATTCCACGTCCTGAGGCATGTACCCGATGTGCTTGCCGAGGTCGTCAGAAGACCAGTGGTCGAGTGCGGCGTTGTCCAGCCGTATCCGGCCCCGAATGCCCGGCCATACCCCAACCAGCGCACGTGCCAGCGTCGATTTGCCGGATCCGCTCGGCCCAATGATTCCAACCGCCTGCCCGCGCCGCAATTGGAACGATACGTCATTGACGGTGGGCCGCTCCGAGTTCGGAGCGCCGATAGAGAGATGCTCGACGGTGAGAGTTTCAACAGGAGGAGGCAATGCCAGCCGTTCTTCCTCGCTGGGGAGAAGCTTCAGCAAGGCATCAAGCCGTTGTCCCGACTGCCGCGCAGCGACGAACCCTTTCCAGTTCGCAATGGCCAGTTCGACGGGCGCCAACGCCCGCGCGCTGAGGATCGATCCGGCGATGATGATCCCGGCCGTCGATTCCTGGTTGATGACAAGGACTGCGCCAACGGCAAGAACCAGCGATTGCAGGATTGCCCGGAAGATCTTGGAGGCGCCTCCGAGGCTGTTGGCTACATCGCTGGCCCGCTCATGAGCCGCGAGGTACTTCGCGTTGACATCGCGCCACCGCAACGCCGCCTGCTGCCGCATGCCCATGGCCTGCAGAACCTCTGCATTTCGTCGGCCCTCGAGCGCGAGTGCCGTTCGCGAGACTGCGAGGCGCGAGGACGCCTTTGCCGGCCCGCGCGTCCTGGTTTCCGTGAGCATGGTAATGCCGATCAACACCAACGCGCCGGCCAGCGCGGTGACGCCAATCCAGAAGTGAAAGAGGAAGCAAACGCCGAGATAGATCGGCATCCAGGGTAGATCGAAGAGCGCCGTCGGCCCGCCGCTCGAAAGAAAGCTGCGGACCTGGTCAAGATCCCGCACCGGCTGCAAGCCGTCGCCATCGGCCCTGGTCTTCAACGGCAGGCGGACAAGCGCGTCGAATATGCGAACGCCCAGCTTTTCATCGAAATACCGGCCGACTCGCGCGCTGATTCTGCTTCTGACAAAGTCGAGACCACCCTGAAACACGTAGAGGACCGTGGCCAGAACCATCAAGGCGATCAGCGTCGGTATGCTGCGCCCGGGCAGCACCCGATCATAGACTTGCAGCATGAAGAATGAGCCGGTGAGCATGAGGAGATTGCTCATCCCGCTGAAGGCCGCGAGCGCCCAGAATATCCGGCCGCACGACCGCAGAAATGCCGACATCTCTGAGTGCGGCTCTTCATAGTCGCTAGCGGTCCGCGGCAGACCGGAGAACAGTCGTCGCCGCAAGACTTCGACGAGGTGCTTTGCCCAGGGTATCGGTCCCTGCGTCCGCAGTCCGGCATCTTCTGCCCACTGTCTCGCGACCGCACCAAATTTCGTCAAATACGAAAATTGGATCCGGTAACTGTTTGCTGGCAGCGGAATTACCCCCCACCGTTCAAAGTTTCTCATGGCTTCGTCCTTGAACCGTGCCTAATGCGATCCCCAAGAAGATCCCTAAGGCAGTCCCGAGTTTGATTTCCCTGTCGTCGAGTTACTGTTACCCGAAGTAGAAGTCAGGCCGATTATGTGCACCGAGCCTGGCGAACTTGAACGTGCCGCCTGCCGGTACGCGAGTGACATAATGGCTATGCTGCCATTTATTCTGCTCTTCCAGTCTCTTCGACACCACTCCGCGCTACCAAGTTGCTCGCAGAGAGCTGGCGTAGCGATCCGTATCCACGACCAATGGTTAATCAGCGTCACCTCACGTGCCGCCTGCCATGGGCTTTTTTGGGACTAGATGGGGGCCGGGTTGAGATTTTTAACCAACATGTCAACTCACGGTGCTGCAATAATCTCGCGATTTTAGTCGATTAAATCACTGCCAATTTCTCTGATGTCATGTACGGCAGAGAGACAACACGTTCGGCTGCAGCCCACAGAAATCGTTTGATTAAACACCGGCGACCCGCCTAAGTACGGCCGTCTCTAACCATATTTAAGCTTATTTATTTTCGGGTGATGCGATCTTCGCAAGGCGATAAGAGCCGACAAGGCAATCGGACGAAGAAAGCGTAGCGGCCTCGCACGCGTTCGGTCGCTCGTCGATCCTGAGATACAATCCCGCGCGGGCATCAACTCGGCTAAAGTCGCGCGTATCGATCCTGTCCGGGCGTTGTATCCCGCGAACGCTGCGAAGCTGCTCACGGGTAGATCAAAATAGAGACGGCCAGAACAAAAGAAGGCGGGGGACCATCCCCGCCTTCCATGATCTATACCGCGGATTCGTGGTTACACTTTGTCGCTGAATTCGTGACTACGCGAAATGGAAGTCATGGCTGTTCAGCTTGTCGAGCTGCGTGTTCTTCAGAGTGAGCGTATCGCTCCCCGTCGCGATCACGACGTCGGTGCCTGATTGGGCCGCGTGCGAGAGAACGCTCGCGAAACTGTCGAACACACTCTTGCTGAACTCGACCGTATCGTGGGCAGGTCCGCTGGCAACAAAGCCCTTGATGACGTCGTTGCCGAAATTCGCGGCAAACGAGAAAGTGTCGGCCTTGCTGGTGCCAACGAAAACGTCATTGCCTGAAGTGCTCGTCTGTGTGTTGGTGCCCGTCGAGCTCGACGTAGCAACGACCTGACTTGTGCTCGTGGACGACGTAGTTACGCTGGAAGCACCGATCTGCCCGTCACCATTGAGATCCTGATGAAAGCTGGTCTCGAGCGATTTAAGCCCAGAGTTCGTACCCGACACGGAGCCGCCGGACGTGGAGCCGGTCAGGCTGCTGACATGAGAAACATAGTTGCCGTTGCTATCGGTGTTCCACGCCGTGTACTGACCGGTGCTCGCCTCCTTCCAGACGACCTGATAGCCCGTGGTTGTCTTCTCCGCACCAATCGGTGCCCAGGTGAAATCTGACCCGTCCACAAAATCCACGCCGTGATACTTCAGCGACGGGCCCGTCCCCGTGCCGCTGTTGAGGTAGTATTTGTCGTTACTCTCAACGAGACGCGTCGCACCAGCCGACTCGATTACCGTGCCAGCAGTCGGCGTTGGCGACGTCGGTGTGGTCGGTGTGGTCGAACTGGTGGCACCGATCTGCCCGTCACCGTTCAGATCCTGGTGGAAGGTCGTCTCGAGCGACTGAAGGCCAGAGTTCGTACCCGACACCGAGCCGCCCGACGTCGAGCCGGTCAGGCTGCTGACATGGGAGACGTAGTTGCCGTTGCTGTCGGTGTTCCACGCCGTGTACTGACCCGTGCCCGCCTCTTTCCAGACAACCTCATAGCCCGTCGCCGTCTTCTCCGCGCCAATCGGTGCCCAGGTGAAATCTGACCCGTCGACGAAATCCACACCGTGATACTTCAGCGACGGGCCCGAGCCGGTGCTGCTGTTGAGGTAGAATTTGCCAGCACTCTCAACGAGACTTGTCGCACCAGCCGACTCGATTACCTTATCAGGAGTTGGCGTTGGCGAGGTCGGTGTGGCTGGGGCCGTCGAGTTGCTGATGCTGGCCGCGAACGCGGTGGACGCCGCACCGGTGTTGCCTGCCGCGTCCGTTGCCTTCGCGGTGAGGCTGTGCGAACCGGCCGCAAGGCCGGCGCTGGTGTAGCCCCACGCACCACTGCTGTTGGCAGTGGTGGTCCCGATCTGGGTCGGGCCGTCGAACACCTTTACGACGCTGCTCGCCTCGGCCGTGCCCGACAGCACCACCTGATTGGCACTGTTCACCGTATGGCTGGCAATGGTCGGCGCAGCCGGTGCTTGGGTGTCGACGGTGACTGCCAACGCAGACGACGCCGCGCTGGTCTGACCCGACGCGTTGGTCGCCGTTGCGGTGAGCGTATGCTTGGCATCAGTCAGGACCTTTGTGATGTAGTCCCAATTGCCGCTCGAATCGGCAGTCGTCGACCCGATCTGGGTAGTACCATCGTAGAACTTGACCGTGCTGCCGGCAGCAGCGGATCCCTTGAGCTCTATGGTGTTGTCGTTGGTGATCTTGTCGCCAACGGTGCCACTATCGGCCGAGAATGAGGCGATGGTTGGCGCGCCCGGTGCGGTCGTCGACGGCGGGGGCGTCGACGGCGCGGTTGTTCCCGATGAAGGCGTGCCGCTCTGGCCACCCAGGTAGGTCCCGGTCACCATATTTGCGTTGTTCGATTGAGTAACGGTCCCGTGGTATGGGCCACCGCTGCTTCCATTGTAGTTCCCAACGTACTCCCAACTGCCGCCGCCCCCATTGGCGCTTCCGATATTGGTCGTATCGAAGTAGTTGTTTTGAATGGTGGCCGTTCCAATGAGTCGCGAGGTATCAAGGATGATCCCGTAGTTGACGTAGGAACCGTTGTTGGCAATGAACGTGTTGTTGTTGAACGTCTCGGTCTGCACCCCGCCGGCCGTCGAACCGCTATTGGCCGAAAAGGCGCTGATGCCTTGGGTACGCCCCTCAGCGATGGGCGTATCCTGGATGAAGGTGTTGTAGTTCACCTCGAAGCTGTTCGTATTGTGGCCCGGAAGATTGTAGGTCTGTATCCAATCTCCATGGGCGCCGGCGCTGTATCCCAATCCGGCATTCTTGATCACGTTATACTGAACAATCCAGTTCT